>CAZQBW010000116.1:0-14419 GCA_964591515.1 uncultured Clostridia bacterium | reverse complement strand
GGAGAGGTATCGCAAAAAACCGTTGACACCCCGCGCGGCCTCATAGATGTGTCTCTGTGTGCGTAGCTCGCTGAAGAGAGCTGCGCACACAGAGACACGGAGGCACAGAGTCACAAAGCTGCTGGAGGCTACGCCCGCGAGGGCAGCAACAGACGCAGCAGTTCCACTTTCCCTCGGATGGCAGCCGTCTCCTCGACCAGGTGACCGAGCAGCCAGCGCAACGTGTGCGACTCGACCGAGCCGGTACGCGCGAAGCCGCGATTGAGATCAGCGTCGGTGCACTCACGCAGCCACGCCTCGAACTGCCCGTGCGCCCAGGCAATCTCAGCGACGAGGCGGTTTGGACTTTTTCGCGGCGTGAAGTGGAGCGTCTCCAGCCCGAAACGCGCACGGATCTCGTCCGGGACCTCCCTTCCAGCCAGCACCTCGTTATGGATGCGTACGACTGATGCGCCCGCCTGCATCAACAAGGATCCGATGGACGGCGCCCCATCGCGCGGCTGCCATACTACCTCGTCTATCGTCAGCCCGTCCGTCACTTCCATCAGAGAATCCCGCTGCTCGAAGAGCCTTCGCGCAAGCCGTCCGACACCGGGAGACAATCCCGGCCACGGCTCGACGTCGGCTGCAATTCGCATCGCGACGGCCCCGTCGAGCGTGCCGCTCGCTGAATGCGCGAGAAACCCGTCAATCGCCTCGACGAAGGCCTCGGCCTGCTCGAACATCGGCAGGTGCCCGCACGGCTCGAGCGGCTCGACGCGCGCCCGCGCCAGCTCCTCTCGCGCTCTCGTCGCGGCAAGCGGCGATGCGACGGGATCGTCGGCGCCCCATAGAATCAGTGTCGGCGCGGTGATCTTGCCAAGCCGGTGCCCGACCGGGTGATGCATCAGCGATGTCATTGCGTCCTCGACCGATCGGGTCCAGGCGCGGTACGCGACGCAGTGCGCGAGCTGTTCGCGCAACTGCAACTCCGCTTCGAGGAGATCGTTCCAGCCGGCGACGAGCGCCTGGTACCAGGCCCGCCGACCGGCGCGATCGAGGTTGATGAGAACCTCTCCGCGCCAACGATCGATGGCCGAGGTGACTTCGAGGTCGGTCATTCGGTCGACTGCAGGTATCGCCGAGAGCACGAGGCGATCGACGCGCTCCGGATACTCGGACGCGAACCGGGCGGCCACCGCTGCACCGAGTCCGTGTCCGACGATCGAAGCCCGATCGATCTCGAGCGTGGAGAGCAATCCACCCAGCAGATTCGTGTAGACGGGGACAGCGTCGTCGATTGGCGGTCGGTCGGACTTGCCGAAACCGAGAAAGTCGAAACCGAGTGCGCGCCGGGTAGCCCCGATGCGTTCATACGCCGATGCAAAGGCGTCAAGGTCGCCTGCCACATCGTGCAGGAACACGACCGGCTCGCCTGCAAACTCGTTGACGTCGACGTATGCATGACGAAAACCGTCGACGACGACGAATCGGGTCGGGTAGCGATAGGGAACGTCGAGGAAGTTCACGGAAGGTGTCTCCGCGTCTGCGGTCCGGGGGAGAGCCGCGCATGGGATGTTGGCGCGCCCGGGCGCGTCGATGCGGATCATAGCGCACCGCGGCCGCGGTCGTCCTCATTGACCATCCTGAAGCCCGGGTGTGCAACGATCCTCAGTCGGAGCCGGGAGCGATAGCGATCAGGGTGTCCCTATGGCATCGAGCTCTCCGGGTCTGGTGACAACCGGGTCGCTGACGCTCCCGGTTCTGAGCCTGACGAGCCCGAAAGCGCCGTGATATTCTCCGGCGCCGCTCGCGTAAACAAGTTAAAGGAGACCGACGATGTCCACGGAGAACCGCGCGCATTTCGAGCAACTAATGTCCGAGATCGCGTCACTGGAAGGCCGGATTCGACTTGGAGGTGGAGCGGAGCGCATAGAGCGTCAGCACGATCAGGGCAAGCTGACCGCGCGCGAGCGAATCGCGCTACTGCTCGATCCGGGCACACGATTCCAGGAGATCGGACTCTTCGTGGCTTACGACCAATACGATGGACAGGCGCCCGGAGCCGGTGTCGTCACAGGGATCGGTCGGTGCGGCGGCCGCGAGATCGTGGTCGTAGCCAACGATGCCACCGTCAAGGCCGGATCGTGGTGGCCCGAGACCATCAAGAAGATGCTGCGTGCACAGGAGATCGCGATGCGGTGCCGCGTGCCGATCGTCTACCTCGTTGACTCGGCCGGCGTGAACCTTCCGTATCAGGGAGGAGTCTTCCCGGGGCAGTACGGCGCGGCACGGATCTTCTACTACAACTCGATCATGCGGAGGTTTCTCCACGTGCCTCAGATCGCCGCCGTAATGGGACAGTGCATTGCTGGGGGCGCATATCTGCCTGCGCTCTCCGACGTGATTCTCATGGTCGAGAATTCGTCGTTCATGGGACTCGGAGGCCCAAACCTCGTAAAGGGCGCGACGGGTCAGGTCGTCGACGGAGAGACGCTTGGCGGTGCGAAGACACACACCGAGATCAGCGGCGTCGCCCACTACAGACTTGCGAACGATGAGGCATGCCTCGAGAAGATCCGCGAGATCGTGACGGAATTGCCGCCTCCGCCGCCGCTGGCCGTGACCGTCGCGGACCCGACGCCTCCAGGTCGGCCCGAAACCGACATCCTCGATATCCTGCCCGCCGACCATCGGCAGCCGTACAACATGCACGACGTGCTGTCGTGCCTGCTCGATGACGGGCATCTCGACGAGTTCCAGGCCGACTATGCGAAGGAGATGATCACTGGACACGGACGCATTCACGGCCTGCCCGTCGGCGTCATCACGAACCAGCGCAACCTGATCAAGCGTCCGGCAGGCCAGCCACCGCGGTTCGGCGGCATCGTCTACACCGAGAGTGCCGAGAAGGTCGCGTACTTCATCGAGACGTGCAGCCGTCACGGTACGCCGTTGCTGTTCCTGCAGGACGTGTCGGGATTCATGGTCGGCACGGACGCCGAACACTCCGGAATAATCCGAGCCGGGGCGCAGTTCGTCGAAGCGATGGCGACGGCGTTCGTCCCGAAGATCGTCCTGACGCTCAACCACGCGTCTGGCGCGGGCTACTACGCGATGGCGGGCCAGGGATTCGACCCGGACTTCATCTTCACGTGGCCGACCGGACGGATGGGCGTGATGGAGGGAGAGTCCGCTGTCGTCGCCGCATACGGCACGCAGCTCGCGAAACTGAAGAAGGAGGGCAAGGCGCCGGACGAGAAACTCGCTGCCGCGATGGACGCCACGAGGGCGGATTACGAGCATCAGCTCGATGCGAAGTACGCGGCGGCGAGGGGATATGCGGACGCCATAATATTGCCCGGCGAAACGCGGGCAGCGCTCGAGCTCGCATTGCGCACGTCGTTGAACAACCCCGGGGCGCACGTCGGGCAGTTTGTGCTGGAGAGGTAGAAGGATCGCGGGCCCTTGCGTCTTTGCGAGTCCTTGGCGCCTTTGCGAGAAACCTGATCTCGAATCCTGTTTCTCGCAAAGACGCCAAGGACTCGCAAAGACGCAAAGGTGCAAGGCACATCGACACCACAACACAACGGAGCTTGACAATGCCTACACCGCGCATCGCATCAGTCAACGTCGGCCTTCCCGTCGCCGTGCGGATCGACGGGAACGAGGTCCTGACGGGGATCTTCAAGGAGCCTGTAGACGGACGGATCCGCATCGTCGGCAACAACCTCGTCGGCGACGCCCAGGCGGATCTCACTGTGCACGGCGGTCCCGACAAGGCCGTCTACGCGTACCCGTCGGCGCACTACCCGCTCTGGAGCACCGAGCTCGAACGTGACCTGACCTACGGGATGTTCGGCGAGAACCTCACCATCGACGGTCTCGACGAGCCGTCGGTGCGTGTCGGTGACGAGCTCAGAATTGGGTCCGCGCTGCTTGCCGTGACGATTCCACGGCGGCCGTGTTTCAAGCTCGCCTTCAAGTTCGGTCGAAACGACATCATCAAGCGGTTCGCCAGGAGCGGACGCTCGGGGTTCTACCTCGCAGTAATCGAAGAAGGCGAGGTTGGTGCGGGCGACGCGATTGTCGTCGAGCGAACGTCGCCGGATGCGCCGACCATTGCCGAGGTGCTCGAGTCGATCTATCGCCGGCCGCGCTGACGGGACTGCTATCGACGGGGCCAGTCGATCATCTGCTATCTTTGGATGGCACGTGGCTCCATTGACAGACTTCCGGCGTTCATCGCGGTACGAAAAGAAATGAAAATGCCGCATTCAGCGCCGCCACGTCGGCTCGCGATCGCAGTTGCCTGCGTTGCATCGGCGATGTTGCTCGTTGAGATAATCGTCACGCGATTGTTCTCGGTGCTCTTCTACTACCACTTCTCGTTCTTTGCGGTTTCGCTCGTCATGTCCGGCCTCGTAATTGGCGGAATTCTCGCAGCTCGAGCGGACGCACACGACGGTTCCGATGAAGAGTACGACCGGCGCCTGTCGGTCCTGAGCGCCAGATTCTCGGCAAGCGTTGTAGCGGCGCTCCTGGCGATCACGGTGTTCTCGCAGCCGGATGCCGGAAGCGCCCCGTCGCTTTTGATGGTCGGGCTCTACGGCGTTGTATTCCTGCCTGGGCTCATCGCTGCCGGTGCTTTTCTCGCGCTTGCGTTCGCGCGGGACAAGAGTTGGATCGGTACGCTCTACGCGTGGGATCTCGTCGCCGCGGCCATCGCCTGCATCTCCGCCATTGCGCTGCTCCGACTCCTTCAGGGTCCGATCGTGCTGCTCGCGCCGGCGCTATTCGCCGCCGTAGGCTCGATGATGCTGGCACGTAGCCGCCGGCAGATACTCGCTGGCGCTGCGCTCGGTGCCGTATGCGTTGGCCTTGTCGTTGCCGATGCATTCGCCGTTCATCCGCTGTTCAGCATTTCGCAGCAGCAGTCAGCGACGTCGATTCTCGAGCGCTGGAACGAACACAGCCGCGTCATGGGGCTTCAGCTAGTGCCAGAGTCTCGAAAGCTCATCATCGACCGGGCCGCAGCAACCGACATGCGGTGGATTCCGCCGAAGTCCGACGGGTCACCCGTCGATCCCGATCCGACCTGGAGCCAGGGCGATCAGTACTCGGTGTATTCGCTCGGTCGTCCTCTCGACGACGTCGCCATCATCGGCGTCGGTGGAGGTCAGGACCTGTTGCCTCCCATCGAGCACGGGGCGAAGCGCGTCTATGGTTACGAGCTCAACCGGACGTTCATCGATCTCCTTGAGAGTGATTTCAAGGACTACAACGCGATTGCCACTCGACCCGAATTGACGCTCATACACAGTGAAGCACGGGTCGGAATTGCCCATTCAGGTCGGCAGTATGACGTCATCCAGGCGTCACTGATCGACACGTGGGCCGCGACAGCGAGTGGCGGTTTCGTCCTGTCGGAGAGCGGCCTCTATTCGCGCGAAGGCTGGCAGGTGTTTCTCTCTCACCTGACGGACACCGGCATTCTCACGATGACCCGGTGGCACATCCCCGAAGCGCCTGCCGAAACGCATCGATTGTTGGCTCTGGCGGCCGCAAGCCTGGTGGATGCGGGAATTGCGGACCCGCGCGGACACATCGTGTTTCTCAGGTCGACGCGCAACGACGATGACATCATGTTTCGCCGTGGCGAACTGACCATGTTCGGCACCATCCTGGTTTCGAAGACGCCTTTCTCCCCCGAAGAGATCGCTCGACTTCGGACCTGGTGCGCCATCAACAGCGGTCAGATTCTCGTCGCGCCCGGAGCTCCGTCGTCGGAGGCCGTCTTCGATCAATTGCTCGATCCAGCGACGCGCCAGGCTGCCGTCGACGCGAGCGCCTACAACATCACGCCGCCCGATGACCTGCAGCCCTACTTCTTCCTCCAGGTCCGACCGGCAGACATCTTGAACCTCGGAAGCTCGGACTACAGCGTTGTCACCGAGATCACGTTCAATGGGGTTCGCGTGATGATGATTCTTGGCGCGTGCGCGGTGCTGCTCGTGATTGCCGTGCTGCTGCTGACGGTCTTCACGCTGCCGGGATCGCACGCGACGCCTGGCGGGAGGCGCGTGTACCGCTGGATGAGCCTCTACTTCCTCGGTATCGGGTTCGGCTACATCATGATCCAGCTCGGACTCCACCAGCGGCTGATCATCATCCTGGGTCACCCGACGCTCGCACTCTCGGTGGTCCTCTTCTCCATGCTGCTCGGCACGGGCGTCGGCGCGGCGATCTCCGGAAGACTGTTCCCAACGGGCGACATTCGGCGGGTCGGCGGAGTGATCGTCGGCGTGCTCGCGCTGCTCTGGCTGGCGATCCCGCTGTTCCCGTCCTTCGAGTCCATCGGCTCGTACTCGCTTCGATTGGCCTCGATCAGCGCGATGCTTGTAATCGTCGGCTGCGTGCTGGGCTTCGCCTTCCCGGTCGGCGTGCGCCAGGTGGCGCCGACGGGAGAATGGGCCGTGCAGAAGATGTGGGCGATCAACGGCGCCGCATCGATCGCCGCGTCGGTGCTGGCCGCGGTCGTCGGGCTGACGATGGGCACTCGAAACGTCCTTCTGTTCGGAGTGCTGGCATACGTCGTCGCTGGCATTGCCGGCATCGTGGCCCAGTCGACGTCAATCCCCGAAGCCGACCGCGCCGCGGACCTCTCGGACGGCACCGCGGAATCGTCGACCTGAGCGGCCAGATCAGGCTGGCTGGCTAGAGCATTCCGCGCTCTTTCACCTCGAGGTACTTGTTGACCAGCGACAGCGAGAGCCGGCCAACCGGAACGTCGAGGGCGAGGCCTCCGGCGTGGGTGATCCGCCGAAGGGCAGCCTCGCGCTGGCGGAGCAGTTCCTCGGCCACCGACTGTCGATACACGTCGGCGACGGTGGCAGGCACTTCGCTCACGACGGCCCGGAGGTCCGAGTCTCCGATCGTCACGATCAGCGGCAGGTGACGCGGTATCAGTAGCCGCGTGTACGCGAGCAACTCTGCCGAGGCCTCCTCGTCGACGAGATCCGTCAGGATGATGACGAGCGATCGCCGCCGGCACGCCGTCCCGAGATGGTTGAACGCGCGAGCATAGCTCGGCTCGATCATCGCGGGCTCGATCGCGTAGAGCGCCTCGAGGATGGCAGGCAGCTGGTCGCGGGTGTGGGACGGCGGCAGAAACGTCAGGACCCGCCGACTGAACGTGAGCAGCCCGACGTTGTCGTGTCCCGCCAACGCCACGAAGGCAATCGACAGCGCCGCGTTGATCGCGTGATCGAGCTTGGTCAGCTCTCCGATTCGAGCCGTCATCAAACGGCCAGTATCGAGCATGACCATGACGTTCTGGCTTCGCTCGACGGTGTACTCCCGCGTAATGAGCTTTCCGCGACGCGCAGTTGCCGTCCACGAGATGTGATGGATCTCGTCACCGTTGACGAACTCGCGCATTGACTCGAACTCGCGGCCCTGCCCTTTCACGCGCATTCGGCGCTGTCCGAGACGCATCTGCTTGTTGCGAAACGCGTACAGTTCGTTCTTCTTGGCTTCGCGGATGTTCGGATAGACACGGACGTCCCGCGCCAACGGCCATCTGATCTGACGCCATACGAGTCCGAGCGGACCTCGCACGCGCCCCAGCACGTCGCCGAAGGGGTAGCTTCCGCGCGTCGCCGGATGCAGTGCGTATTCAAACTTCGCGGTGGCACCGCTGCGAATGGCCATCGTGGCCTCGCGCTCGCCAATGAGCCGCATCCGGTCCGGATATTCGTCTCTGGCTCGCACCCTCAGCGGTCGGCGAGCTCGATTCGTCACCTGAATCGAAACTGCATTGTCGGCGCCGAGCGACATGCGTTCGTCGGTGTGACGCTCGACCTCGACTCTGTCCTCGCGCTCGGTCAGAAAATAGTCGACGAGAGCCGAACCGAAGAGCGCGACGTCATAGACGATGGCCACGAGGAGAAACTCGCGGCCGACCCACGCCATCGACAGCAGCAGGAACCCGAGCCCGAGCAGCATGAAAAAGGTGTTCGTGAAGACGAACGGCATGTCGGAGCGATCCCTTCGGTCGTGACGCAGTCTTTCGGACCGCGTCGCGGCCGTCAGCGCGGCACGTCCACGCCCGATATCAGTCCAGTAAGAACCTGATCCGACGTCTGTCCCTCGATCTCGGCCTCCGAGCGCAGGACGATACGATGACGAAGCACGGGAAGCGCGATCTCCTTCACGTCGTCCGGCACGACGAAGTCCCGTCCACGCATGGCCGCCACGGCCTTGCTGGCCAGCAGCAGTCCGACGCAGGCTCGAGGACTCGCGCCCCAGGCGATGCTCGACGTCTGGCGCGTGCGGCGAACGATGTTGACGACGTATCGGCCGATTCCCTCCTCGACGCGCACGGCTCGAACCTCTGCACGGCACATGCCGACGGCCGCCGGATCCGGAATCGGCCGCAGATCCACGGCGTCGAGTCGACGCGCATTGAATCCCGTCTGCCACAGGCGCACGACCTCGAGCTCTTCCTGCTCCGTCGGATATCCGACCAGCGACTTGAGCAGGAACCGATCGAGCTGCGCCTCGGGAAGCGGGTATGTCCCCTCGTACTCGATCGGGTTCTGGGTCGCCAGCACCGTGAACAGCGGAGAGAGAGGGTGACGCTCTCCATCGATGGTCGTCTGGCGCTCTTCCATTGCCTCCAGAAGCGCGGCCTGGGTCTTCGGGGGAGTTCTATTGATCTCGTCCGCGAGCAGCACGTCTGTGAAGATCGGCCCCTGGCGGAGAGTGAACGCGCTCGTACCGAGATTGAAGATGTTCGTGCCGGTGACGTCTGCGGGCATGAGGTCCGGCGTGAATTGAATCCGGTTGAATCCGGCACCCAGGATGCGCGCCAGCGCCTTCACCGAGAGCGTCTTGCCGGTTCCGGGAACACCCTCGATGAGAATGTGACCGTCGGCAAAGAGCGCCACGAGCACCTGATCGATGAAGGCGTCCTGGCCGATGATGACCTTTCGCATCTCGGTGCGGATGTGTTCGGCGACTTGGGCGACGGTTGCTGGCACGCGTGGATCCTTTCTCGTGCAGGAAATCTGCGGCCGCCACTCTAACCCAGAAAGGACCCGATTGTCCGGTCAAGCGCAGCGCAGTGAGGACCGCACCGACGCCCTCCGTGCACTCTGTGCCTCTGTGCGCTCTGTATGCCAACGGCAATGGCGTTGCCGTACAGAGCTCACAAAGGCACTGAGTGCACGTCCTGGCGTGCAATCGGCGTTGCGCGCCGGGGACCAATCCCCCAGCGCGCAACACGCGAGCGCTTCAGAACGAGATTCGTGCCGCGAACTGCACGACGCGCGGCGCATTGAGAGTCTGCGTCACGCGTCCGAAATTCACGCTGTTCACGTCCTGCGACGTGATGAAGAAGACAGGCGTGTTGAGGACGTTGAAGAACTCGAACCGCAGCTGGGCGCTGACGCGCTCGGTTACGGCAATGTCCTTGATCAGGCTCGCGTCCCAGTTGAAGTTGGAAGGGGCGTTGAACTGAAGGAACTGCAGAGTGCCAAGCTCGCCTGGTCCCGGCAGGAAGAACGCCTGTCCTGGGAATGGATCCTGTCCCGGAGGCGCCACTGCCCGGCCATCGGGTCCGATGACCGACGGATTGATGTAGAAGACGCCGTTGGGAGTTCTGCGAATTCCGAACAGGTCCTTGATCTGGTCGTGCGTAAGCGACGAATTCACCTGGGTCGAGCCTGGTCGGAACGTGCCCCAGTTCGAGTTAACCGAGATCGGAGCACCGGAGTTCCAGTTGAGGATCGACGTCATCGTCCATCCGCTCGCCAGATGCTCGAGCACGGAATTCTCGGGATCCCACCGCTTCCCTTCGCCGAACGGCAGTTCGTAGATCACGTTCGCCTTGAAGTTGTGCGTCGTGTCGAACAGAAGCCGGCGCTTGTCGTAGTCGAGGTTGTTGACGTCGAACGGGAAGTCCTGGCGCTGCTGCTGGGTCCCGACGCCGAATCCGTAGGCTTTGCCGAACGTGTAGTTCGCCTGGAAACCCAGGTCCTTCGAGAACCGTCGTCGGACCTCGACCTGCATCGCGTTGTAGTTCGAGAACGCCTCGTTCCCGAGCACGAGAGAGAAGAACGTGCTCGGATTGCTGACGAAGATGTCAGATCCGCCGAATCCGTTCAGGAAGTAGATCTGCCCGAGATCCGCGGCGCGTCCCTGCTGGATGAACTGCCGAATCGTCGAGTTCGTCAGCAGTCCGCTCGCCTGGAGCGACGCGAAGACCGGCAGCGGCAGGCTCCCGCGAATGTTCGGGTTGTAGCGCGGATCGAAGACGCCGTTGCGCGCCTGCGCGAGGTAACCGTTGCGCTGCGCCTGGGCGACGTCTGCCGCAAAGCCGTTAGAGATGACGTCGATGTCGTTGTAGTTGATGTTCGAAAGCAGATCGCGCCCGCGATTGCCCACGTACCGAACCGCGACGGCCGTGTCCCAGCCGAGCTCGCGCTCCACGCCGACGTTCCATTGCTGGTAGTACGGCGTCTTGAGCTCGGGCTCGATTCCGGCGATGAACAGCTGGTTGTTCTGCGCAAACGCTTCGCGGTACGAGAGCGGAATCCGGACGTCCGGAGGCGCTAGCTCGTTGCCGAGAATGTTGTTGACGTCGCGCGCTAGCAGGCCGAACGTGTCGCCAGTGTTGAGCGTCGTGTTCAGGCCAGGGTTCGTCTCGGCTACGAGCTGGACTGCCCGGACCGATTCGTCATTGATGAACGCGATCGAGAAACCGCCTCGGACGACCGTCCGGCCATCTCCGAAGACATCCCACGCGGCGCCGATGTTCGGGCCGAAGTTGTCTCGGTCCGGCTTGAAGTAGTGCCCGTTGACGAAGTCGAACGTGCCGTTAGGATCGATTGCCGACCCGATGCCGCCTGAGCCCGTCGGCAGCAGTCCGCGGTTCTGCGTCTCGCGCAGCGGCGAGATGTAGTCCCAACGCACCCCGAGATTGAGCGTAAGGCGGGAATTGAATCGCCATTGATCGGACGCATAGAGCGCGACCTGGTTGATCACGTTCTCCTGCAGCTGCTGGATCGGCTGGAAGACGAGATTGTCCTTCGACGCCACGTTGTACTCGCGCGTCGCCGAATCGATGATGCCCGCAAGCGTTGCAATGAGAGCGTTCGCGTTCGCCACCGTGTTCGGTGAGGCGCCCGCCGGATTCGGGAAATCGCCTGAGCCCACGACGAAATCATCCGGAGTAGACGTGTTCGATCCGATCGCGACTCTCGGGATGCGGTTGAAACTCTTCACGTTGCGAAGGTGGACGAAATCGGCGCGGAAGCCGAAACGCAGGAAATGGTCGCCCGTGATGTACGACGCGTCGTCGATGACCGACGAGACGATCGTCCGGCGCAGTTGCGGATCGAAGGCGACCTGCGGATCGGTGTTGAGCGGAAAGACGACGAAGTAGGGAATGTCCTCGGGCTGATCGACGCCGAACAGCACCGACGAATTGTTCACTCCGGCCCGAAGGTCGTTTGTGAGACGGTCCGTGACGTTCCAGTGCCATCCAACGACACCGAAGTGAACCGAGCTCGCCGTGAACCCGGTAGCCACCTGATTGAAGCTGCCGTCGATGTCGGCTCGGGCGTCGTCCTCGCCGGTGTACTGATAGATGGCCTCGAGCTTGTGCCGGTCGTTGACGACGTAGTCCAGTCGCGTCGTGCCCTGGTTCCGGTTCGTCGGCGTGGACTTGTTGAAGCTGTATCCCGAGGTGACGAGCCCGTCGCCCGAAAGGTCGCTGTTTGGTAACGGCACCCGGTCGAGCAGCGACTGTGTGATCGGATCGAGCGAGAACGTTCGCAACCGGCGGAGGTCCACAGAGCGAACCTGATTCGTGACCGAGTCGAGGTACTGAAACACTCCGGCCCGCGCTTCGGGCGTCAGCACCGTTGTCGTGAACGGCGTGGCGGAGCGCTCGCGGAATCCTTCATACGATCCAAAGAAGAAGAACTTGTTGCGGCCGTCGTAGACCTTCGGAATGAAGACCGGACCGCCGACCGCAAAGCCGAACTGGTTTCGGATGAGCTGCGGGCGCTCGATTCGCGGAGTGGCCGCATTGTTGAACCAGTCGTTTGCGCCGAAGGCGTCGTTGCGGTGGTACTCGAAGACCTCGCCGTGCAACTCGTTGGTCCCCGAGGGCGTGACGAGCCTGATCGACGATGCTCCGGACTGATCGGAAGAGGCATTCTGCGACGTGACGGAAAACTCGCTTACGCCCGAGACCGTCGTCCGATTAGGGGAAAACGACAGAGCGTTCTCGCGGACGGCATAGTCCTGAATGGGAATGCCATCCTGGGTGATGACGCCAGACGAACTGCGCTGGCCGTTGATCGTGACTCCCGCTCGACCATTCGGCACGGTGACGCCCGGCTGAAGCTGGATCAGCTGCAGCGGGTTGCGGCCGTCGAGAGGAAGCTCGGACACCTGGCGTGGCGTGACCGTATTCGTGAGCTCGGCGTTCGTGGAGGTCACGATGTTCTCGCCTGCCGTGACTGTGACGGACTCCGCGATGCCTCCGAGCGTGAGCTCGGCGACCAGACCGTAGGATTTGCCAACTTCGATAACCACCTGTTCGAAGATGGCCTTCTGGAAGTTCGCGGCCTCGACACTCACTACGTAGGTTCCTACGGGAAGGAGCGGGAACGTCGTAACACCGGTCTCGTTCGAGACGGCAGTGGAAGACTCGGCGGTACCGACGTTCGTCACGGTTACGGTGGCGCCGGCCACCGTTGCTCCTTCGGGATCCTTTATCGTGACGATGAGGCTGCCATTGGATCCCTGTGCCGCCATTGCCCGTCCCGACCCGATCGATAGCGGGCCTGTTGCCACCATCGCGATTAGGGCGATGAAGATCACCACCCTGCGCGTCGTGAATTGAACTCTCATTGGAATCTCCTTGCTCACGGCTCCCACACGGTGAAGCCCGAGCCTTGCTGGATTCGCGCGCTGCTCGGATTCCGGCAGCTCGTAGTCACCTCTGGGCAGTGCAACGTCCATTCCAGCGTCAGCCAAGTCCGTTGTTCGTTGATTTCAGGCGAGTTGCGGGTTCGGCCAAACAGCGGGAAACCGAGAGGATGAACCAGATTCCTGAACGAATCCGAGAATCGGATTTTCTGTAAACCACTGATTACAGATGGATTACAATTGTTACAGTTATGCTCCCGGTATTGACGATGTGAAGATTTTCGCGAATTTTTCTTGCGCGATGCGTCAAGTCTCCCGTACAGTGTGGTTTGCCCCAACCAGCCAGCTCGTAAGGACACACCAACAGCGTGGGCGTTCTCTCGATTTTCCCCGGAATTCGCCGGCGGATTGCGGATCCTGATCTCGCGATTGATCTTGGAACCGCAAACACCCGCATGTACGCGGCAGGTAAGGGCCTCATCGCCGACGAGCCCTCAGTCGTCGGAATCAGTGCAGAGACGGGCTCGGTCGAAGCGATCGGTTCGCGAGCCGCGACTCTCGCCACCAACCCTGACGAGAGCTTCCGTTCGGTCTTTCCGTTGCGCGCGGGTGTCATCGAGGACCTCGATGCAGCTGCCGCGCTCCTCACTCCTCTGTTTCGCCGTGCCAAGCGATTCGGGTTGATCCGACCGCGAGTACTTGCCTGCGCACCTACCGACGCTTGTGACGAGGAGAGAGCGGCAATTGTCGAGGCCGCGTCGCGCGCCGGCGCGGCGTCAGTGACGATCGCGCCGGAGCCGCTTGCGGCCGCCATTGGAGCCGGCCTCGACGTGTCGTCGCCTTATGCCCAGTTGGTCGTCGATGTCGGGGACGGTGTTACCGACATTGCCGTGATCTGCTCGGGCGAGGTCATCTTGGCCTCCGCTGTCCGCACCGCTTGCAGTGACCTGCACGCGGCCGTCAGACGATCCATCGTCGATTCGCACGGCGCGTGGTTGTACATGCGCGAAGCGGAGAGGCTCACCCGGACCGTGGGTGTCGCGCGGGGCGAGCGGAGGATCACCGAGCATTCGGCTCGCGGGGCCGATTGTCGGACTGGCCGCGAGACGACTGTCAAAGTGAGCAGTCGTGACGTTTCATCTGCAATGGATCCTGTCGTTGACACGATCGTCGGCGCGGTGTTGAGGGTAGTTGCCGGCCTGCCGACTGGGACGTCCTGCGAAGTCATCGAGAGCGGAGTATGCCTGACCGGAGGCGGCGCGGCGCTGCCCGGTCTCGCCGAACTGCTGGCGAAAGAGACCTGCCTCGATGTACAGCCGGCGGCCGATCCGCTTCGGGCCGTGATCAACGGCGCGCGGCAGATGCTGTCGGTCTGTCACCGCACCGGCCTCTGGATGAACTGAGACGGTCGGTCCCGGACTCAGGACCGCAGAGCGGTTAGATTCCGCGACCGCGGAGCGGTCGATGTAATAGCCGTGGGTCGCGCGCGGGCGAG
>CAZQBW010000115.1:0-14506 GCA_964591515.1 uncultured Clostridia bacterium | reverse complement strand
CGCGAGCGTCACCCCCTCGCCGTCCTCGATCCAGCGATCGACGCGCAGCTTGCCCTCGAGCGATTCGGCCGTCAGCCGGTGGGCGGCAACGGGAACGCCGATGCGCTCGGCGAGATGCGCGATGCCTCCGATGTGGTCGGGATGCAGGTGCGACGCGATGATCTCTTTCACGCGCCGGCCCTCGACGTGGATCAGCTCGTCGACGAAGGCGTCCAATGCATCGCACTCGTCGTCGTAAGGCGATGCCGGATCGATGATCACGACCTCGCGATCGCCGACGACGTAGCAGTTCGTGTGGGTGGCTGGCGGCTTTGTAGGCGTGCGAACCGGGAAGAGGACGATCCCCGGCCTGAACTCGATGCGTCGGACGAGGCCGCCGCGGGCTTCGGGAATGGCGGTGAAGCGCTCTTCGAGATTCTCGAGCCCGCCTGCGAGCGTGCGCAACGCGTGAAGAATCGGCGGCGCCACGAGCACCCGGCTCTCCTGCCATCGCACAACGGCTTCCGACGGCCGCAACCACTCGCCGAGATCGAGCTCGGCATTTAGCTGCTCGACGCGCTGCCCGTCCGGCAGCCACGCCGTGAAAAAGAAGGTGTCGAAGCGACGCGGCGAGAACGGCGGCGTCACCCAGCGTCCGGCAGCTCCGAGCAGGGTCGCATCGATCGAGAGTCCGTTCTCCTCGAGCATGGACGCAAACGACAGTTCACCGTCGTTGAGCCTGCGCCGCAGTTCGTGCCGCTTCTCCGCATCGAGCTTCTCGGCGCCGCGCGCGACGAGAACGCCGGTTTCCTCGAAGAGCTCACGAACGGCGGCCACGCGCGCGGCGCTGTCCTCGTCCCCCGGTCCGTTCTCGACCTCGATTTCGGCGTCGGACGACTCGCGCTGACCGCCAGGGAACGCGTGGAAGTTGCCCTGAAACGCCATGCGGGCGTGCCGTCGAACCCAATAGACGAGCGGGTCTTCGGGACGGTCGAGCAGGATGACGGCCGCGGCGTCGCGAGGTCCGGAAGCCTTTGCGCTCATCTGTTGGTCTCCGTGGCACCGCCGCCGTCGAAATCGGGTGTTGAATCGGGGCTGTGCACCGGCGGATGGTAACACGCCGCATCGACGACGACTGCAGCACGGCGCACCGCCGGCCTGCTACCGGTCGCGGTTCTGCAAGAGGTTCCGCACGTTTCGGCGGCCGCCTCCTCTTTCAGAACCGCGAGCGGTCGTGAGCCGGCCGCTGGTCGGCGCCTATCGACCGATAGCACTGACTCGATGTCAATCTGACCCATTCTGGGATTTTACCTTGCGTTCACTTGATGAACCGGACTACGTTAAGCCGCCTGCTCATCAATAGGTCCCTCGAAGGACAACCGCTCGTGCATATCCTGGGTGCGATTTTCTGTCTCGCGATCGCCGTGATCGTTTCGTCCGTTCTTGTCTCCGAGCATCAGGCAATGCCCGGCTGGGTCACATTGTTGTGCGTGGTGGCGATCTTCGTGCTCGTCGTCAACGCCTTCCGTGTCTACCGCAACGGGCGCGAGCGGATTCGACGGAACGAAGGACCGAGAACACGTATCGTGCTTTCGGATAGTTCCTCGTCCAACCCTACGATCAAGGCGTCGTCACCTTCCGACGAATAGGCGCTCTACTCGTCCCCCTGATCGGTCGAGTCGACCTTCGGGAATTCGCCCGTTCGACGCAGGCGGCCGGTCGCACGCTCCTGTCTCTCCGGCAGGCGTTCGCGGAGGAACGGCAGCACGGCATCCGCCAGGGCGAATGGCTCTTCCTCGGGAACGAAGTGTCCGCAGTTCGGTATCTCGACGAAAGTCGACCCCGGCAACTCGGAGGCCAGCTTTCGGCCCGACGCCAGCTTGAGGTAGGGATCGTCGGCGCCCCAGACGATGAGCTTGGGCATGGGAAGCGCGGCGAGCTTCGCCGTCAGTCCGACCGTGTCATTCGACGAAAGGTCGGCAGCGAGATGCGCGAGACGCGAAGCGCCGCCACGGCTCGCGATTGGCGCGGCGTAGGCTTCGATTGCCTGCTGCGTCAATCTGGCGGGATGGCGCGCCGCAGACCGCACCAGTCGCGCGAGAATCCGCGTGAATCCGAAAACGGACTCCAGCAGCGATCCGAGTGCGGCAAATGGCTGGGTTCTCGAAGCACGGACGATGAGTGGCGGCCAGTTTCGCTCGGTCACCGAGTTGACGAGAATGAGACCGATGACGAGCTCGGGATGGCTGACTGCCAGCTGCTGGCCGACTCCGCCCCCGATGTCGTGTCCGAGGACGATCGCGTCCTTCAATCCGAGTCCCGAAACGAACTGGTACAGGTAGCGCGCCTGATCGGCGACGCCGAACTTTCCGCTCGTCGGATCACCCGACTTGCCATAGCCGAGCAGGTCCGGTGCGAACGCTCGAAAGCCCTCCGCGGACAAGGTCGGCCCGATCCGCCTCCAGATCAGCGCGTTCGTGGGCATTCCGTGAAGCAGGATCACGGGCGTCGATCCCGGGGCTCCCCATACGGCCGCCGACATCATCGTGCCACCGGCGGGAACCTCGATTCGCTCGGGTTCTTGAATCGGCGACGGGCTCATGGGAGGTCATTCGGCACGAGAGAGCTGCGCGCAGGCTCCTTGGAAAAGGATGATCGGCTGTGCTAGGAAGATCGCCCACTCTACTTGAGACCTCAAAAAGATTGCAACGAAAAGGATCATGTCGCCGATCCGTCGACGGGTCCGAAAGTAGCGAGTCTCGAATGACAGAATTCATACGTCCGATCGCCGGGCGTAACGCCTTCGAGGTCCAATCGGAGCCGACTTCTTGTCGATCAGTCACGCAATGACCACGGAGGATTCTGATGTTTTCGAGACAGCTTCTCGGGGGACTCGTAACGTTCGCGCTCTTTGGCGCGCACTTCGCCATCGTGCAGCCGGAGGCCGTCGTGGCAGCCGGCGCGCCGGTATCGCTCGCATCTACTGGCGTCGCCGTCACCGAGAACTTCAACTCCCTGGCCTCCTCCGGTACTTCGAGCACGGTGCCGCCCGGGTGGGCACTCTCCGAAGCTGGAACGAACGCGAATACGACTTACGACGCCGGAACGGGCAGCGGGACCGCCGGTAACACCTACAGCTTCGGTGCCGCGAGCAATGCCGAGCGCGCGTTTGGCGGACTCCAGAGTGGCAGTCTCATCCCGACGATCGGCGCCTGCTTCCAGAACAACACCGGATCCACGCTCACGAGCCTCGACATCGCCTTCGTCGGAGAACAGTGGCGCCTCGGCACGACCGGCCGCGCGGATCGGCTCGATTTCGAGTACAGCCTCGACGCGTCGAGCCTGACGACCGGAACGTGGACGGGTGTCGACTCGCTCGACTTCTCGAGTCCAACGACGACGGGCGCTGCCGGCGCACTTGATGGAAACGTGGCCCCGAACCGGACCGCCGTCTCCGCGTCTATCACGTCGCTCAGCATTCCGTCGGGCGCGATCTTCTTCATCCGGTGGACTGATTTCAACGCCTCTGGAGCGGACGATGGACTTTCGGTCGACGACTTCAGCCTTACGCCCCAGGGAGGGCCTCCCGTGCCTGCGCTGACGGTTTCGGTTGCGCCGGCGAGCATCTCGGAAGCCGCGGGACCGAACGCGGCGACCGGCACGGTCACCCGCGTCAACGACCCGGGCGGCAACGCGAATCCGCTGACGGTCATGCTCATGAGTTCGGACACGACCGAGGCCACCGTCCCGACAATGGTCACGATACCGGCGGCGTCCGCATCGACGACGTTTTCCGTGGATGCCGTAAACGACATGGCAGTCGACGGTACGCAGTCGTCGACTGTCACCGCCACTGCTGGAGGATTTGCGAACGGGACCTTCAACCTGTCGATAACGGACGACGACGTTGGGTTGAACCTCATATCCGCCATTCAGGGTGACGTGACGGTACTCGCCTCTCCGGCGAATCTGTCGACGTTTGCCGGAATGTCGGTGACGATACAGGGCGTCGTCACGAACACGACGACGAACGGTTTCTGGCTTCAGGAGGAGATCGCCGACGACGACGGCAATGCCAACACGTCGGAAGGCATCTTCGTATTCACGTCGACCGCGCCGACCGTGGCGCGCGGCCAGATCGTCCGCGTCGCCGGCATGGTCACCGAGTTCACGCCGGGGGGTGCGGGATCCGGCAATCTCTCGATCACACAGATCACCGGCCCGGCAATCACGCCGATCGGCATGATTGCCGACACGGGTACGCCCGGCATCGACGTCGCCGACCTGCGGGCCGCAGTCAACATCCGACTGCTCAACAACCTCCCGAACACCCTCATCTACAACAGCGCCAATCCGAACGACCCGAACTCGGGCATCGAGTTCTGGGAGACGATAGAGGGAATGCTCGCCGAGGTCACATCGGGCACCGTCGTGGCGCCAACCAATGACTTTGGCGAGTTCACGGTCGTCGCGCCGGGCAATGCGACCGTCGGAAGCGGCTACTTCCCGACGACGCACAACATGATCATCCAGTCGTTCGACCCGCCGTACACCGATCCGGCCTTCCCGCCGACGATCGGTGGCGGTGACTTCAATCCCGAGCGGATTGTCGTCGACGACCGGGGTGGCCAGACGCCATCGCCGATCGTGGCCGCGGACGGAGACGTCGTTTCGGACATCGTCGGAACGGTCGACTACAGCTTCGGAGTCTACAAGCTGCAGCCGGTCGTGACGCTTACCAACGTCACGCAGAACAGCGAAACGGATCCGCTTGCGCCGCAGGGCGCCAATCTTCGGGTCGTGTCGTTCAACCTCGAAAACATCTTCGACACGATCAACGAGGCAGGCCGCGCCGACAGTCCGATCCTCACCCAGCCCGAGCTCGACACCAAGGTCGCGAAGATCCGTCAGGCCATCATCGGACCGCTCGCGCTTCCCGACATCATGATCTGTCCGGAGGTAGAGAATCAGGCCGTCATCCAACTCGTGGCCACGGCGGTGAACACCGCCACGGGCACGACGAACTACCAGGTGCGGTCGCTCGATGCAGCGGACGACCGCAGCATCGAGGTCGGGTACATCTACAACGCGAACCGCGTTTCGTTGCAGTCGGTCTTCACGCCGGGCTTGCTGCTCACACCGCCGGGAAATCCCGGATCCGGCACGACCGTCGGTGACGACTCGCACGTGCGCTCGTTCTCGGTCGGGCCGTTTGCCGACGTGAACCTCGGAACGGCGTTCATCGCCGACACCAACAAGGTGTTCGAAGGCGGCCCCGGAGCGACGTTCTCCGACAGCCGCGAGCCTATCGTCGGCGTGTTCCGGTTTGCCGGCCGGGACGTGCTCGTCATGGGCGTGCACCTTGCCTCGAAGGGCGGCGACGGCCCGCTTTACGGCGTCACGCAGCCGGTCGTGCGATCGACCGAGACGCAGCGGCTGCAGCAGGCCCTCTACGTGCGACAACTCGTGAACCTGTTCTTCACCGGGGACGCGCCGCGCGGAATCCCGGCGTTCAGCCGGATTCTCGTCGCGGGCGACTTCAACGATTTCCAGTTCCCGGAACAGGGCGAGGTTGGCACAGATGCGCTGTCGACGATTCAGGGTCTCGGCGTACCGCCGAACCAGTTCCTCGCAAACCTTCTCAACGACATCCCGGCGGACCAGCGCTATTCGTTCGTCTTCGACGGCAACTCGCAGGCTCTCGATCACATGCTCGTGAGTCCTACCCTGCTGGCGGAGCGCCAAGGGCAGGACATCTCACACTTCAACGCCGACTACCCGCCCTCTCTGGTGAGCGACAACACGACGTTCGCCCGGTCGTCGGATCACGATCCGCTCGCCGGCACGTTTCAGCTCGTCGCGCCGAATCAGACTCCGATCGCGAATGCGGGCTCGAATCAGACGGTCAACGCGTGCACCGTCGTCTCGCTCAACGGCTCGGGATCGAGCGATCCGGATTCAGGTCCGGGGCCGCTGACGTTCCAGTGGCTGCAGACCGCCGGTCCGTCCGTCGTCATCAACGGTCCGGCCACCGCGACGCCGACGTTCGAGGCTCCGAACGTTGCTGCGTCCGCGATGCTCACTTTCCAGCTCACGGTGAGCGACAGCCTTGCGATGAGCTCGGCGTCGGTCACCGTGACGGTCAATCACGTGAGCGGCCAGAACGTGGACACGATCGGTCTCTACACTACCGGCGGCAACACGTTCTTCCTCCGCAACTGCAACGCACCGGGACCGGCCGACGTCACTACGTTCTTCGGGGCGAACGGATGGACGCCGCTTCGGGGCGACTGGGACGGAAACGGAACGGCGACCGTCGGCGCCTACGATCCAGCGTCCGGGTGTTTCTTCCTGAGGAATTCGAATACGCCCGGCCCGGCCGATGTGGTTGTGTGTTTCGGAGCGCCTGGCAGCACACCGATCGTCGGCGACTGGGACGGAAACGGCACGGTCACGGTCGGAATCTACATTCCGGCCTCCGGCACTTTCTTCCTCAAGAACACCAACACGCCGGGATCGGCTGACGTCACGGTGAACTTCGGGCCGGCGAACGCCGTGCCGATTCTGGGGGACTGGGACGGCAACGGCTCGACGACGCTGGGCGTGCACGTCGAGAGCACGGGGGCATTCTTCCTCAAGAACACCAACGCTCCGGGCGGAGCGGACGTCGTGTTCACGTTCGGTCCTGGATCGGGATTCCGTGCGATAGTCGGCGACTGGGACGGTGTCGGAGGAGTATCGATCGGGCTGTATTCGCAATCGACCGGCGCGTTCTTCCTCAAGAACACGAACGCCGGTGGCGCTGCGGACATGGCGTTCATGTTCGGTCCGGCCGGCAGCTTCACGCCGATTGCCGGGAACTGGGACGGGTTCTAGGAAGGCGACGGGAAGGCGTGGCCGTACAGAGAGCACAGAGTCACAGAGAGCACAGAGACCAAACAGCCGATTCTCCGTGCTCTCTGTGACTCTGTGCTCTCTGTACGGCCACGCCTTCCTCGCTTCATCTTCGCGCAATGACCGTGCCGATCCCGCTATACTCTTTGCGCCCCACATCACCGAGGGAAGACCGCCGATCGATGCTCATCCGACTTGTTGCCGCACTTGCAATAGCCCTGGCCATCGTGCCGATTTCGACTCCCGCCGTTTCCCAGAAGAAACCGCTCACGCCCGCCGAGACCGTCGTCGCGTTCTATCGGCTGCTTCGTGAGCAGCGGTACGCCGAGGGCTTTGCCCTGAGCATCTATCGCGAAGCCGTCGACGGCCTCGGCGCCGAAGATCTTGCCGAGCTCACGCCCGACTTCGAGGCGACATTCGCCCAGATTCCCGAGAAGATCGAGATCAAGGGCGAGCAGGCCTCCGGAGAAACGGCAACTGTCTTCGCCCTGTTCGGCGGCGAAGGCGACGTACAGGAAGTCAGCCTCGTTCGCGAAGATGGCCGCTGGCTCGTCGGCGACGCCGAGTCGCTCGAGCTCGTGCGCCGCGACAAGACGGCGTTCTTCTTCAATACCCGGATCCGCGTGAACCACAACGAGGCTTTCGCGGTCCTGAAGCGAATCATCGGCACTGAGACGATCCGGTTGAAGGAGAAGAAGGCGTACGGATCGCTCGAGGAGCTTCTCGCGGAAGAGAAGTCGCTCGGCGCCGACATTCCTGGCGGCGTCGGGACGGGCTATCGATTCGCGGTCAATGTCACACCGGATCGTCAAGCGTTCACGGTGATTGCCGTGCCGGTAAAGCACGGCAGGACGGGGAGGCTCTCGTTCTTTGCCGACAGTGGCGGCATTCACGCTGCTGACGCAGGCGGACTTGCCGTCAATGAATCGGCGCCGCTCCTTGAGCAGAGCCAGCTCGAGTCCGCGGCGCCCTAGTCGGCCGCGGGCCAGAGGTCGTCGGGAGGCTCGACGTTGTAGGCCGCGACCAGAAGCCGGTCGTCCCAGCAGTTCGCGGCATCCTCGCCCTGATGCCTCTCGTGAAACGGCGTCAGGATGCCGTCAACGGGACGGTAGTCGCCGTATGCGACGCGCCGGTTCCGCACGAGGTCGATCATCAACAGGCACGTATGACGGACGGCGTCGAAGAAATAGATCGTGAACTCGTGCGGGTACGAGATGACGTGAAGTCCGCCCGGGGCAAGATGGTCGCGCATCTTCAGGTCTATCTCGTCGGCGTGCGCGAGCAGATTTCGCGGAGAGACGCGCGCCGCGCGCACCAGCTCTGCACGTTCGTCGTCGGATATTCCTCCTGACGTCGAGCGACGCCCCACGTGGCCGTCGCTCGTGTACTCCTCGATGAAGACCCGGCCGCCGGCCGCCCGCCATAGCGTAAGGTGCGACGAAACGCCGTCGGCGTAGGATCGCAGCGCTTCGGCGTGGTAGGTGCGGATGCCGCGCAGCCGCTCGAGTCCTCCGAGTGCCGTCTGAGCCGCCGCGATGACCTCTTCGCAGGTTGTGAGTGGGAGCTTCACGGACGGAGAGGGAACCACGGAGCGCACCGCCTTGTAAATGCGCAATCCGGGGGGCGGCTCAGTACCTGGAGAACACGACGAACGGACCCGCGACGAACGCTTCGTGGAACTGGACAGTGAACCCTGGATCGGCCGAGAGTCTGCGCAGTACCTCGTCGTCCCGGCGCGCTACCACTGTCGTCACGTCTTCCGGCAGGTGGCCCGTCGCGACCCACTCACCCCAGGCCGGACTGCCGTCGTGGACGATCCGCGAGAAGGTCAGTCCGGAGCGCGGAACGACCGGCCCGAGGTCGCCCGAATGCAGCAGCGTCCGTCCCGACGGCGGGTGCGCCACCAGCCATTCGGCGACCTCGGCGCGCTCCTTCCACTCCGAAGAGTTTCTGCTGTTGCGGATCGCTTCCTGGCAGACGGCCACCTGCGAGAAGCCCTCCGAAAGCAGCCAGACGTTCTGGGCCACGACAACGGCGAACAGGATCGGCAGGGCGAATCGTCTTGCGGCGAATCGGACGCCCAACGCGCCAACGAGGATCGCGAGCATCGCGACGTGCGCAACGCCATACCGGATGTTGAGGAGGGCCACTGCCGCGAACGGTGCGATCTGCACCTCGCCGCGAAAGAGGCTGAAGACCAGAAACGCGAAGGGCACGGCGAGAAGCACAGCGGGGACGTCGCGAACCAGCGCCCGTCCGCGCGCGATCGAGCGAGCGATGGCGCCCGAGAGTCCGAGCGCAACGACAGGCGGTCCGGCGACCACCGTGACGGTGACGAGCGCCCATGCGAACGACTTGAGCGGCTGTCCGACGCTAACCGCGGCCCAGCCGAGATTTGCGCGCTCGAAGACGGCGCGTGCGGAGTATGGACCACGCACGAACTCGAGCGGGTCGCCTGCAATCGAGTAGTTGTGCCAGAGCCAGTAGGCGATGCCGAGCGACGCAAGCTCCGTCCAGATCGCGGCGTCGCGCGCCCGGTCGCGAAGCGGGCCGCGCGCGCTGACGATCACGAGCAACGCGCCCGCGGGAACGAGCGCCCAGCCTTCGTAGCGAGTGAGCGTTGCGATGGCGACGCACGCGGCTGAGATCGCGAGACTCAACGGCCGCCCGTCGCGCGCCCACCTCAGCAGCGTCCAGGCACTGGCAACGAGAACGGCCAGGAACGGCAGCTCCGTCATTGGCGCGGCGGCGAGATACAGGACGCTCGGATTGATCGCGAGCGTCACGGCGGCGAGCATCGCGACTGTCTCGCGGTTGTCTGCGGCGTCGTCGAAGAGGTCGAACGCGAGACGGTAGGTGCACCAGACCGCGAGTACGTAGGACGCGAGCGACGGGATCGTGCCGGCCCATCCGGATCTCCAGAGCGGGTCGATCCAGACGAATGGCAGCATCAGGACGTGCTGAACCGGGAGCCACGGGCTTCCAAGTTGCACGTAGTGGGTCCAGAGCGAGGTTCCCGGCGCGGCGTCTACGACCTTGCGGGCGATGTTGAGGTGCGCGACGCCGTCGCCGTAGACGTTGATGAGGTCGTGGGCCGAGAGCCAGATCGCGACGGCAAGGCCGAGAAGTGCGGCCGCGGTGGCGACAGCGCGGCCATGGCGGGGGAGGGCGGTCGGGGAGTCGTCCACGCGGACATGCTACACGCGGCTCCGGCGACTCTGCGTCTTGTCCCTGGTATCTTCGCGTCTTTGCGAGTCCTTGGCGTCTTTGCGAGAAAACAGATTCCAGGACTGTTTTCTCGCAAAGACGCCAAGGACTCGCAAAGGCGCAAAGGCAGAAACGACTGGCGGGTCCCCGGATGGTAGACTCCACCCCGTCCATGTCCTCCCCCCGCCAGCCCCGCATCGCCGTCATCGGCCTCGACGGCGCCACGTTCCTGACCCTCGACCCCCTCATCGACGCCGGCCTGCTCCCTAACTTCGCTCGCCTCCGAAGCGACGGCGTCACCGGTCCATTGCGCGCGACGGCCCCGCCGAACTCTCCGCTCGGCTGGGCAGCCTTCATGACCGGAAAGAACGCCGGCAAACACGGACTCTTCGGCTTCTTCGCCTTCGAACCGGAACGGTACCGGCTCGCCGTCTCGACCGGCGCCAGAATCGCCTCACGCGTGCTCTGGGAAATCGCATCCGACGCCGGACTTCGCTCGGCCGCGGTCAACGTCCCGTACTCCTATCCCCCCCGCGCCGTCGACGGTGTGACGGTATCGGGCATGGACACACCGCATGGACGACCCTTCACCAATCCGGCCGCTTTCGAGTCGGAACTGCTCGGCGCCGTCCCCGACTACCGGGTGGAGATGGAGCTGCCGCGCGGAACTGACGCACGCAAGGCGTGGATTCTCGAGCACGGCCTCGCCTACGTACGGGCGCGCGCGAAGGCAATCGACTTCGTCTGGGATCGCGTCGATCCCGACCTGTTCGTCGGTGTCTTCACCGCGACCGACCGCATCCATCACTTCCTCTGGGCCGAGCTCGATCCGACACATCCGCGACACGATCCGGGACTCGCGCCGGCGTGCCGAAAGCTGCTCGAGGACGTCTACGTCGAGATCGACGCGTCGCTCGGACGCGTTCTCGATCGCGTCGGCGACGAAGGGACGGTCTTCGTCGTTTCGGATCACGGCTTCTCGGGTGTGCAGAAGACCTTCTTCATCCACCACTGGCTTCACGGGCTCGGCTACCTGTCGCTCACGGCCAGGCCGCGCGGCGACGCCTCGATGTCGGCGCTTCGCCTCCTGCGTGCGCGGCCGAGGCTGTATGCGTGGGCGCGCGACCTCAAGCGACGCATTCCGAGAATCAGGTCGCGTGAGATGAGCCGCCGCTCGATCGGCGCGAGCGCGCCGTACCGGAAGATCGACTGGACCTCGACGCGGGTCTTCTACGTGAACAACCAGGGGCTGCGAATCAACCTGAAGGGCCGCGAGCCCAGCGGCATCGTCGAAGCGGCCGAGTACGAATCGCTCCGCGACGAGCTCATCGCGAAAGCGCTCGAGATCCGTGACCCGGAAACGGGAAACGCCGTCTATGCCCGAGCCGTTCGTCGCGAGGATCTCTACCACGGCGGGCACGAAGCAGGCACCGCGGACGTAGTTCTCGTCGAGGTCAACGGCCGGCCGGGCGCGCTCGAGAACTTCTCGACCAGTGCGCAGATCAATCCGGATCGGCTGGACCGCCGATTTGCCGTACGCGGAATTCCCGGGAACCACGCGGACTTTGGCGTGTTGATGGCATGCGGCTACGGTGTTTCACGCGGGACCCGCATCGATGGGGCATCGCTCCAGGACGTGGCGCCCACGATTCTCCATCTGCTCGGATTGCCGGTGCCGGCGGCAATGGACGGCCGGGTCCTCGACGATCTTCTCGATCCGCAATGGCTCGCCGAGCACCCGGTGCTCTTTTCCGACGACGACGAATCGTTTTCCGGGGGCGGCGAGCTCGAGCGCGAGGACGAAGAGGAAATCGAAGAACGACTGCGTGGACTGGGATATCTTTGACGCCAATGAACACGAATCGCATCCGCAGGGACACACGTTGGAGCGCCCGCTCCGTCGCGTCATTCTTAGCACTGGCCGTCGCGGTCCTGGTGGTTTCCCCGGCACACGGACAGGACCCGTCGACCGGCGAGCGCAATGCGTTGCTCGAGCGATACATGCGAGCCGTCCGGCAGGCGCCCGAGAATGCGTTCTACCGCTATGCCGCCATTCAGACGGCAAAGCGGCTTGGTGTCGAACCGCAAGTCGAGGCCCTTCAAATCTCGCGACCCGATCGCTGGCGCAACCAGATCTACGAGATGACGACCGGCGCCTGGGCGGTCCAGGAGACGCTGCAACTCGACCGCCTCGCGGGCGCGGGCGACGTCGTCGGTGCCTCGACGGTACCGATCGAGACGATCGAGGGAGTCACCACTCCTCCAGTTCCGGTCGACAAGCTGCTCGCCGGCCGCACGCCGGTTATCGAGCCCCTGGCCGGGGCGGTCCCGATCGACTTCGCGTACGCCCACTTCCCGCGAGTCTCGTCGATGCGGAAGGTGCTCGACGCGAGCGATCGATGGGGAGGGCATCTTCTCTCGGCATACACGCTCAACGGCCGCGACGGGCGGCTGCGTCAGAAGATCGAGGGTCAGCTGCTGCTGGCGACGACGCCTGAGCTCGACCCGTTCTACGACCTCGTGACCGACGGGATCGCGGTCGTGGCGAGCGATCCGTTCTTCGCCGAAGGCACCGACGTGACGGTCGTTTTCCGGATCAGGAATCAGTTGCTCTTCGGTGCGAAGATCGACCTCGGGAGGCGAAGCGCCGTGGCCGCGGCGACGGGCAAGCTTTCGCTCACGCAGGAGCAGCATCGGGATTGGCAGATCGACGGCGTTGCGAGCGCCGATCGATCGGTATCGTCGTACGTGGCCACGAAGGGCGATCTGGCCATAGTCAGCTCGTCCGTCATCGCACTCAAACGCGTCGCGGACTCGGCGGACGGAATGGCGCCTTCGCTGGCGTCGTCGGAGGACTTCCGGGCGATGCGGGCGACGCTGCCGTACGCGACGACCGGAGAGGACGGCTTTCTTTTCCTGTCCGACGCCTTCGTCCGCCGCGTCGTCGGGCCCAAGCTCAAGATCGGAGAGGCGAGGCGGGTGCGGTGCGCTGTGTCGCTGCAGACCGCGGCCTTCGCCACGCTGATGTTCCAGGCGGAACAGGGGCGGTCGCCGACTTCCATCTCTGAGCTCTTCGGCTCACGGTACCTCGAGCGTGACGCGCTGCGGTGTGCGGACGGCGGAACCTATTCGCTCGACGCGGGAACGCCGGTCTGTTCGGTCCACAACCGCGTAGGGCAGATGACGCCGAACATCGAGCTTCGGCTCGACCGCGTAAGCACTGAAGAGTCTGAGAGTTACAGCCTGTTTCGCGAGCAGTACAAGAATTACTGGCGACGCTACGTCGATCCGGTCGGTGTCCGTGTCCGGGCGGGCGAGCGGCTCGATGTCGACGCCCGGATCCTGCCCCTCGTCGAGAACTCGGCCTATCGCGGGCTGATCGACGCTGTCGGGCCGGCCCCGGTCGGACTGGCGAGTCCGCAGCTCTCGTCGGCGATTGCGACGATCGACGTGAAGCTCCCGCCGCCGCCGGCGTCGGGGAGGGACAACCTCTGGTACGGCGTCGATGCGTTCGACCTCTTTGGAAAGGCGCTTGGCGATCACATGTCGATTCAGGTCGGAGACGGCGAGCCGCCGGTTTCGACCGATCTCGGCCAGCTTTTCGCCGAGACCGGATTTGGCCGGTCCGACGACTGGATCTTCTTCACGCCGCTCATTGCCGCCCTCACGCTGCCGACGGCGATCGTCGCGCCCGTTCGTGATGCGCGAGCGCTCGGCGAGATCCTGGCGCAGTTTCGCGCCAATGTCGCTGCCGACGCATACAGGCCGGACCCGTGGTTCCGTGTCGAGAACTACCGGATCGTCGAAGGCGGTGCGCGGCAGGTCGAGGCGATCAACGTCCGATTCTTCATCTTCCAGTGGCGGGTCTACTACGCGGTGGCCGGCGACCGTTTCATCCTCGCCACCGATCGAAAATTGATCGACGAGCTGGCCGAAGCCGGGTCGTCGCCGGCCTCGGACGGGGCAATGCGGGTCGAGATCGCGCCGGGCCGATGGAAGCGAATCGCTCCGTCGCTATCGGCCTCGTATGCCGAAGAGTCGCGTCGGGTGTGCCTTATCAACCTTCCGTGGCTTGACGCAATCAGGGCAGCGACCGCGGCCGGCGCCCGCGACCTCGACGACCGGGCGGCGGCGCTTCTCGGGGTCCGGTTCGTGTGCCCGGACAACGGACGGTACGCGGTCGGACCTTCGGGCGGAGTCGAATGTACGCTCCACGGAACGCGCGAAGCGCCCCGCCAGGGGCCCAGGCCGCAGCCCGGCAGCCCCGCGGCGTTCCTGCTGGAGCGTGTCCGGCGGCTCGAGGCGACGCTCTCGTTCACCGACGAGGGCATTGCGACCCACATCGTTATCGAGTAAAACGTTGAGACCCAACGGTTTAATCCGGCCGCCGCCCCGATTGCAGGCGTGGCGACCGGTTATGACCGAA
>CAZQBW010000114.1:0-14623 GCA_964591515.1 uncultured Clostridia bacterium | reverse complement strand
TCAACCGCCCAACGACGATCGCCATCCTCCGAGTCCGTCGTAAAGACGGAAGGAGAGAGTAGACAGGACCGGAACCCCGAGCGGTAGCGAGGGGCCGGCGGTCCAATCCACGATCGTGAGTTGGAACGCCGGCCCCTCGCTACCGCTCGGGGTTCTGTGAAGACCGGCTTCGGAGTCGAACCGAAAGGTACGCTCTCTCGAGAGTCCTCAACGGGTTTGCAGCCCGCGGGGAGCCCGGCCCCCTCGACCGGTCGAAGACTATTCGTCGTCCGGTCGCGGCGGATCGTATGACCCCGGTTCGTAATACCGCCGTCCCGCGAGCGATTCCGGCAGGCATTCCATCTCGTCCGCGCGTCCCCCCGGCTCGTCGTGCGCGTAGCGGTAACCGCTGCCGTAGCCCATACCCTTCATGAGCTTCGTAGGCGCGTTGCGCAGGTGCATCGGCACCCCGTCGCTAGCGGTCCGTTCGGCGTCCTCGCGCGCGGCAGTGAATGCGCGGCCGACGGCGTTCGACTTCCTCGCAAGCGCGAGATACAGCGTCGCCTGCGTGAGCGGGAACAGCGCTTCGGGGTACCCGATCATGTGGGCGGCCTCCGCGGCAGCGATGGCCTGCGGCAACGCCAGCGGGTCCGCGAGACCAATGTCCTCCGACGCGAGGATCACGAGCCGTCGCGCAATGAACTTCGGATCTTCACCCGCGTCGATCATCCGTGCCAGCCAGTAGACGGCGGCATCAGGATCCGAATTGCGCACCGACTTGATCAGCGCCGACGCCAGGTTGTAGTGCTCCTCGCCCGACTTGTCGTAGCGCCGGACCGCCCGTTGCTGCGCCTCGGCGACCACGGCGTCGTTGACGTGCCTTGCGCCCGATTCGTCCGTCTCGGCGATCGACGCTGCGAGTTCGAGCGTGTTGAGCGCGGAACGGGCGTCGCCGCCGGAATGCTCGGCGATTCGCGCCAGCAAGGCATCGTCTACAGTGAGTTTCAGCATGCCGAGGCCGCGCTCGCTGTCGCCGATCGCGCGACTGAGCAGCCCGGTCAGCGCTTCAGCCGACAGCGGCTCGAGGACGAAGACCTTAGAGCGCGACAGCAGCGCCGAGTTCACCTCGAAACTCGGGTTCTCGGTAGTGGCGCCGATGAGCGTGATCGTCCCGCTCTCGACGTGCGGCAGGAAGGCGTCCTGCTGGGCACGGTTGAAGCGGTGGATCTCGTCGACGAAGACGACAGTGCGGCGACCGGACATGCGGCGGGCGGCTTCGGCCTCGGCCATGACTTCGCGGACTTCCTTGATGCCGGAAGTGACGGCGGAGAAGGGAACGAACGCCGCATTCGTCGCCGTCGCGACGAGTCGCGCGATCGTCGTCTTGCCGGTGCCGGGAGGTCCCCAGAGGATGAGCGAGCGGAGGGTGTCCTCCTCGATCATGCGGCGAAGGACGCGGCCGGGGCCGAGGAGCTTCTCCTGACCGAGGATCTCGTCGATGGTTCGCGGGCGCATGCGCTCGGCGAGGGGAGCGTTCCCCGCGCCGGCGTCGATGTCGTCGAAGAGTCCTCGGGACATGCGGTGGTGTTCCGTTTTCTACTTTGCGTCTTTGCGAGTCCTTGGCGACTTTGCGAGAAAATCGTCTCGCAATTCTGCTTTCTCGCAAAGACGCCAAGGACTCGCAAAGACGCAGAGAAAAAACCCGACCTACTTCTTCCGGACCTTCGTCCCGTCCGGCGAATCCTCGATGACGTATCCCGCTCCGACGATCCGGTCCCGCAACTCGTCCGCCAGCGCAAAGTTGCGCGCGCGTCGCGCTTCGGTTCGCTGCGCCACGAGGTCGTGGATCGCCTCCGGCACGGCCTCGTCGTCGACGAGCGACAGCACGCCGAATACGCCATCCACCCGATCGATAGCCGCGAGGATCGTCGCGCGATCCGCCTCGGTGATCGTCTTGGCATCGATCATCGGATTCACGTCGTTCACGAGGTTGAACACCGCCGCGAGCGCGACCGATGTATTCAGGTCGTCGTCCATTGCTGCCTGGAATCCCTCGAGCATCCTCTTCGCAACGGCGCTCGCGGGACCCTCACCGTTTGCCGTGACGTGCGCGTCGCGAATCCGTCGCACGAAGTTCCGCAGCCGGTCGAGCGACGCCGCTGCAGCGTCGAGCCCATCGGCCGTGAAGTTGAGTTGAGTCCGGTACGGCGCCGAGAGCAGCAGATACCTTATCGCCATCGGCTCGATGCCCTGTGACAGCAGGTCGCGCGGCGTCTTGAAGTTGCCGAACCGCTTCGACATCTTCTGGTTTTCGATGTTCAGGAACTTCGAGTGCAGCCAGTACCGCGCGAACGGCTTGCCGGTGGCGCCCTCGCTCTGCGCTATCTCGTTCTCGTGATGCGGGAAGATGAGGTCCTCGCCGCCCGCGTGGATGTCGAACGTTTCCCCGAGGTACTTCATCGACATCGCCGAGCACTCGAGGTGCCAGCCGGGCCGTCCGGTCCCGATGGCGGTGTCCCACGAGCGCTCGCCCTCGAGCTTCGGCGCCTTCCAGAGCACGAAATCGCTGGTGTCGGCCTTCGCGTACTCCTGCGAGTCGACGCGGCCGCTGCGTCCGGCCTCGTTGCCCTCGAGCTTCTTTCCCGACAGTTTCCCGTAGCCGTCGAACGCCGAGATCTTGAAGTAGATCGAGCCGTCGGCTTCGTAAGCCATTCCGTTCGCCAGAAGCTTCTCGACGAGGGCGACCATCTCAGAGATGTGCTCGGTGGCCTTGGGCATTACCTCGGGCTGCTCGATGTTTAGCGTCGCCATGTCCTCGAGGAAGAAGTTCAGGTACTTCGTCGTCAGTTCCTCGAGCGAGAGTTTCAGTTCGATGGTCTGCTCGATGATCCGGTCGTCGACGTCGGTGACGTTCATGACTTCCGTGACTTCGAAGCCGCGGAAGCGCATGTAGCGGCGCAGCACGTCGTAGAAGACGAACGTCTTGAAGTTGCCGATGTGGGCGAAGTTCCAGACCGTCGGTCCGCAGGCGTAGATCCGGACGCGACCCTCCTCGAGCGGGATGAAAGGTTCGAGTTCACCGGTCAACGTGTTGCGGAAGCGAAGCATGCGGTCCTCCACGGGGGATTTTGAAGGGAGAGAGAATAGCAGACTCCGTGCACTCTGTGACTCTGTGCTCTCAGTACGCCAACGGCAATGGCGTTGCCATACAGAGAGCACGGAGTCACATAGAACACGGAGCGGACTCTACCCGCCCCAGTGACCTGAGATCGGCGTCGCGCCTGCGGGCCCGTACGAGAAGACCAGGTCTGCGCCTCCTCCAGCGTTCACGTTTCTGAGGAACCACGCTCCGCTCGACGACCCGTAGATTCCGATCGTGTCAGTTCCATCCGCGTTCCAGTCGCCGACGAGCGGCAGTATCGTCGCTCCCCCGGGACCGAAATTGAACGCCAGATCCGCCCCGCCCGGTGCATTGAGGTTGCGCAGGAAGAACACTCCCGACGACGTCCCGTAGATCCCGATTGTGTCGACGCCGTCGCCGTTCCAGTCGCCCGCCAGCGGTGCGAATTCCAGTCCGCCTGGACCGAAGTTGAACACCACGTCCGCGGCTCCGGGATCGTTCGTGTTTCTCAGAAAGAAGGATCCCGTCGAGGTTGCGTAGATTCCGATCGTGTCCGTTCCATCGCCGTTCCAGTCGCCGACGATCGGGACGATGTCGGCTCCTCCCGGCCCGAAATTGAAGACCAGGTCGGCCGCACCGTTCGAATCCGAGTTCTTCAGGAAGAACGCGCCCGTCACCGGGTCGTAGATTCCGATCGTCGTCGTGCCGTTTCCGTCCCAGTCACCTGCGAGCGGGACGAATCCGGCCGAGGACGGACCGAACGTGAAAACGGACACCGCCGGCCCCGGGCTGTTCGATGTTCGAAGGAAGAACGCGCCGCTCGACGGAATGTAGATTCCCGGCGTGTCTCCAGGTCCCGAGCCGATCTTCACGACGAAGCCATCCGAGAGAGAGTTTCCACCTGGAATGGTGCGAACCGCGCCAGCAGTCGTGGGGAAGTTCGTCGACAGCGTGAAGCCCGTCACGAAAGCATCGCCCGAGGTGTTGACCGCGATGCCGAGCCCTCGCTCCTCGAGCGCACCGCCGAGATAGGAGGCGTAGACCTTCGCGGAACCGCTGGCGTTGACCTTTGCCACGAACGCGTCGAATCCACCGGCGCGCTGACTCTGCCAGGCAGCGACGACCGGAAAGTCGATCGAATCCGTGAAGCCCGTCAGGTAGGCGTCGAAGGTGCCGTCGACCGCGATCCCGCCGGCGAGCTGCAGATCCATTCCGCCGTTGCCCGTCAGGCCTTCGTTGCCGCTTCCGCCCAGAAACGACGAGTACACGAGCGCCGAGCCGGCCGTGTTGAGCTTCGACACGTACGCATCGAAGAGACCGCCGATCGTCGGCTGGAAAGCGTTTAGAACGGGGAAGTTCGCCGACGGTGTGAAACCTGTGGCGTATGCGTTGCCCGAGCCGTCAATCGCGAGACCGAACACGTAGTCCTCGTCGCTGCCGCCGAGGTACGTCGAGTAGACGAGGTCCGTCCCGGTCGTGTTCACCTTGGTGATGAAGCCGTCGAACGAGCCGCCATTGAACGACGTGTCGAACGATCCGCTCTTGGTCGGAAAGCCGCCGTTGGTTGCTCCGCCGACGTACGCGAATCCGCTGGAGTCGACCGCGATAGCCGCGCCGGCTTCGAGGTTGAAGGCCGCGCCGAGGTAGGTCGAGTAGACGAGCGCCGAGCCGGTCGGATTGATCTTCGTGACGATGGCGTCCGGCAGTCCGACGAGCGAGATGTTGCTCGTGTCGAACGCCCCCGGCGTAGTGGGGTAGTTCGACGAAGTCGATCCCCCGGTGATGTAGGCATTGCCGCCCGAGTCGACCGCGATCGACGCTGCACCGTCGTCACCCGAGCCGCCGAGGTACGTCGAGTAGAGAATCGAGGCAGCTCCCGGCGCGAGCTTGGCTACAAAACCGTCGAACGAGCCTCCGGAGAATGTGGTGTCGAATGCGCCGGCCGTGGTCGGGAAGTTGGTCGAGGCCGTTCCACCGCAGATGTAGATGTTACCCGTGGCATCCACAACGGCTCGGGCGATGCCCTCGTCGGCGATTCCGCCGATGTAGGTCGAGAATGCGTAACCCGACCCGTCGGGCGTGAGCTTCGCGATGAAGCCGTCCGTGCTCCCCGCAAGCGTCTGCGAGATAGTCCCGACGGTCGTCGGGAAGTCGAGCGAGCTGGAACCTCCGACGAGGTAGGCACTTCCGCTTGCGTCCACAGTCACGCCGGCGCCGGACTCGTCTCCGCCGCCGGCGACGTACGCGGCGAAGCTCAGCACCGGGTCGATGACGAGCGAGGCGGACGGGTTTCGACGAGAGACGTCAAAGCCGACCACGTTGTCGTCAGAAAGCCGGAATCGGCACGGAACGGGCGTCCGGACGCCGCCAGCGACTTCGAACGCCACCGGACGGCGTTGTCGAAGGTCTCCGGCGGGCGTGGAGAGCACGAGATCGCCGTTCGAATCGATTCGCGCACGGTCGATTCCCGAGGCGGCCAGCCTTATCAGCGTCGCATCGACACCCGGAGCGAGCACGAAGTCGTATTCGATCGCGCCGTTGCGGCCGTCGAGGACCGCGTCTATTCCCGGGTAGATTCCCTCGAGTCTGACAGCGCCGAATGTCGGCACTCCCGTGACGAATGCGCCCGGATCCGCTCCACGCAGGTAGTTGACGCGACCGCCGAGCGCCCGCTCGCCCTTTACGGTAGCGGAGGATGCGGAACCCGCGAACGCCAGGCGGACGGCGTGCTGTCCCGATGGAGTGGACAGTCCGAATGCGAGTGCACCGGACGTCACGAACAGCCGGTATCCACTGGCTCGCGCGACGAAACGGGCTCGGCTATCGGTCTGGCCGTCGTTTCGTTCGAAGACGACTGGACGTGCTCCAGCGCAACTCGGTGCCACGCCAGGGGCAACATTCGCGAAAGACGGTTGCGGTGAGTACCCCGACATCACCAGTGTGAAAACAGCGGCAGTCGCCAGCAGACTCACTCCACGTCGCATCGGTGCACCTCCAGGGGAATTCCGAGGAGAGTACCGGAATTTGCCTGGTTGATGCATGAAGAAGGGCCACGGATTCAACGGATCTGACGGATGAACACGGATCTGTAGTGCTCCTCAGATCCGTGTTCGTCTGTCCGATCCGCTGAGTCCGTGGCCGTCCCGCGAGGCGAATCAGATCCGACTTGACGCAATTTCGTCCGGACGCTACACTCCGCCGTCCGAAATTGAAAATGGAATTCAATTCGGAATTTGCATCGTGCAACCTGAAAAACAGACGAGCCGCCGATGTTGGAGCATCTACGGCCCGTCATTCACACAATCCACGCTTCCCAGGATAGTCGGCGCGAGGTGTGCATTCGGATCGTAGCACGCCTCTTTAGAAGTCGAGTACGGGCCAGCCGGACACCGCTTTCGACCGGTCCAACTAAGGAGAAAGATCCATGTCCACAAGTCATGCTTCTGGTCCGCGACGGCGCAGCGTGCGCGCATTTAAGTTCGCGGCGCTCGTGTGCGTACTCGCGTGTGCTCCCGCGGCTCGCGCGGGCGACGAGGGTGTCAAGTCGTCGGTGCCGGCGGGCGCCGCCAGGGATGCCGCCCCCGCAGTTCCCGCCACTGCCGCCGAGGTGTCGGAGCTTCGGCGCCAGCTCGAAGACGCGAATCGTCGCCTCGAGCAGCTCACCGACATCGTAATCAAGCTCCAGGCGCAGATGCCCGCCGGCGCGACGGCGACTCCCGTTGCAGCCGCGGTCTCCTCTGTCGCACCGACGACGGACTCGGTCGTTGCGCAGGACAAGCCGAGCGGAGGTAACGACGACGAGAAGCTGATCGACCAGCTCATCAAGCCGAAGAGCCAGGGCGGCCAGTTTGCCGGTTCCGAGGGCCTGTTCAAGACCGATAGAGTCAAGATTGGCGGATACGCCGACTTCCGATTCGTGACGCGGAGTCTCGACGACGGAATCGAGCTTCAAGAGGAAATCGACGGTATCGGCTCCGGCGCGGATACGGCCGACTTCAGCCGGTCCACCTTCCACATGCCGCGCCTCGTCATCGGCGTGGCTGCTGCCATCACCGAGAAGCTCCTCTTCAACAGCGAGATCGAGTACGAATTCGGCGGGGACGAAACCGAGGTAGAGCAGGCTTACCTCGAGTATCGACTCCACAAGGCCTTCAACCCGCGCGCCGGCATCATCATCGCGCCGCTCGGCCGCTTCAACCTCTACCACGACTCGAATCTGCTCGACATCACGCCGCGTCCACTGGTGAGCTCGTTCATCATTCCCTCGACGTATTCCGACTCGGGAATCGGCGCCCTCGGCTCCTTCGATCTCGGCAAGTCGGTGAAGCTCAGCTACGAGGGCTACGTCGTGAATGGACTGCGAAGCGACGAGGAAGGGGAGATCGTCCGCGAAGCCGGTCTCGCCGAGTCGAAAGGGCTCAACAAGCTAGTCGACAACAACGGCCAGAAAGCGGCCGTTGGCCGGATCGTTCTGAGTCCGGCGCTCGGCCTCGAGCTCGGCGCCTCGGGATATCGCGGTAAGCACGATGCCCGAGGCTTCTACGACCTCTCCATCTGGGCCTTTGATGGCAGGTACCAGTACAAGGGATTCCAGGTGCAAGGCGAGTACGCGCGATCGGCGATGCAGCGCGACCAGACTTCCGATGAAGAAGCGGCCGCCCGCGCATTCCTGCTCGGACTCCCCGGGGGAACGTACACCAGCACGTTCGAGGACATCGACGAGAACATCAACGAGCCGCTTTTCGACACCGGTGCCCGGGCTTCGGACGGCTTTTACATCGAAGGCCGCTACCGCTTCACTCCGCGCTGGCTGACAGAGCATTTCGCCGACGACGCTTCGATTGCGCCCGTGTTTCGCTACGATCAGATCAATCTGGACCGACAGTTCGAGGACTTCAAGTTCCCGCTGAACCGTCGTCGAACGAGCGTTGGCCTTTCGATTCGGCCGACCGAGGCTGCCGGCTTCAACTTTGCCGTGCACTTCGAGGCAGACCCGAAGATCAAGCTGTTCCTTACCGACGGCAGGCCGTTCCCGCCGTATCAGACCAACATCGGAAAAACCGCCTTCAGCGCGGGGTTCGTCTGGGCTTTCTAGACGATGGCACACGCCGGCGGACGTGACGAGTCACGCGTCCGCCGGTCGCTTCTGCCGCAGGAGTTGCATGTCGTGAAACGAAGATCGTTTGTGACCCATCTGACGGCCGGCGTGATCGCGCTCGGCGTTGGTGCTTCGCCGTCTTTCGGACAGGCTCACCGGTATCTGACCGACGAGCAGGCTCTTCGACTGGTCTTTCCGAACGGCGAGATCATTCGTGACGAGAACAACATGACCGATGCGCAGCTGGCGCGCGCGGAACAGACTCTTCGGTTGCGCCTCAGCAGCCGGCGTCAGATCGTCTACCGGGGCTATGGCGGGTACGCCATGTTCCTCAACGAGATCGGCAAGGACCAGCCGATCACGATGATAGTCGGAGTCTCGGAAGAGTTTCGCGTCATTCGGATTGCGCTCGTCGTGTTTCGCGAGTCCCGTGGGTGGGAAGTCGAGGACGAGCGCTTCTGTCGTCAGTTCCGGGGAAAGTCGATTGGCGACCGCCTCGCCATTGGCAGCGACATCGTCGGTGTCACCGGTGCGACCCTGTCGTCGAGAGCCTTCTGTCGTGGCGCGCGGAAGGCGCTGGCCATATGCGAAGCCATCTACCGATGACGCAGTTTCGCCGCATTCAATACCTGATGGGGACGACGATCGAGATCGTCGCGTACGCAGAAGAGCGGGTGGCGGCGCACGCGCTCGAACTCGCATTCGCCGAGTTCGAGCGCATCGAGCGGACGTTCACGCTTCACGATCCCGGGAGCGAGCTTTCGCAGGTCAATCGGGCGGCTGCCGAATCGCCCGTATCGGTGTCGGGCCAAATGTTCGACGTCGTGGAGCGGGCGATTGCGTTGTGCGCTCAATCGGACGGCGCGTTCTCGATCACCCTGGGGGCGCTGTCGGCGCTGTGGAAGCGCTGCCTCGAGCTCGAGCGGTTTCCCTCGGCCGACGAAATTCGTTCCGCGAACGAGCAGTCGGACTGGCGTTGCGTCCGGCTCGATCCGGCGAATCGTACGATCGCGTTCGACCGCGCCGGACTGCGTCTGGACTTAGGTGGATTCGTGAAGGGCTATGCCGTCGATCGGGCCAGGGACGCCCTCGTTCGCGGCGGCGTCACGCGCGCGATGATCAGCGCCGGCGAGAGCAGTCTCAGTGTGCACGAGGAGCCCGGCGACGAAGGATGGCGCATCGGCGTCCGGCACCCGGCGGACGAAACGCGCCTCGTCGGCGTCCTCGATCTTCGCTCGACGTGCGTTTCGACATCGGGGACCTACGAGCGACGATCGCTGCTCGACGGACGCACCGTGTCGCATCTGATCGACCCGACGTCAGGGAGGGCGATCGAGGGCTTGTCGGGAGCGACGGCCGTCTGCAAGTCGGCTGAAATGGCCGAGGTCGCATCTAAAATGCTGTTGCTGCGGGGCTGCCGGGAAGCTCTGTCGATTTGCGATCAACTTGGGTGGGACGTCGAGGGACTGACTGTGCGATCGCACGCACGAACCTCCACCGTAGAGGTCGAACAGTCGGAAGGACTCGGATTGACCGTTTTTTCAGAGGAGCTGAATTCGAATGACGCCGTATCCACTTCACCGTAGCGAACGATCGTCAAAGGTGCTCATCACGCTGTTTCTGGCAACGATGGCCGTTTCGATTCTCGTTGCGGAGCTCAACGTGAAGGACAAGGTCGGATGGACGCGAGACGGAGTGATTTCGCGATACGGACCGGACGAATTGCCCGCAGCGGACGCATCGGCAGCCGGGTCGGGCCACAATGAAGGACTGGACACGTCCACGACGTCGGCCGCGGATGACTTTCCCCTCGAATCTGGATCGAATGCCGTCACGATGGAGTCTGAAGGTGGCATCGCCGAAACGGCCCTCGTCGCTCGAATGAACACCTTCACGTTGCTGCTGGACGTGACGCATCCGCACGTATTCGAACTCCCACTTGTGATGTTCGTCCTGGCGCACTTCCTCATGCGAACCCGGAGCGCCGAATGGTTCAAGGTAGGTCTGTATGCCGCTTCGTTTGGAGGCATTGCGGCGTTTCTTGGCACGCCGTGGCTCGTTCGCTACGTCTCGCTCGCCACGGCGCCGTTGATGCTCGTTGGCGCCGGACTCATTGGACTCTCGGCGTTCTGCATGATCGTTGTCCCGATTGTCGACATGTGGCGGCCCGCGTCGAAGCCGAAAGCATGAAGAAGGGCCACGGATCAGACGGATCCGACGGATGAACACGGATCTGCGTGTTTATCCGTAAGTCCCGTGTGATCCGTGGCCCTTCTTCTCTTTCTACAGGAATCCGAGCGTCGGGAAGTTCCCGTTCAGGATGTCACTCGGGTCCGCTCCGAGATGCTGTCCGAGAACCGTCGCGTAGACCGATCGGAAGTCAGTGGTCACGTCGATGTTCCCGTCGAAGACGAGATCGCTGTCGGCGAGACTCGGATACTCACCATAAATTCCGCCCTGCACCGGTTCGCCAGCAACGAACATGCCACCGGCGTAACCGTGGTCCGTCCCGACGTCCGTGTTCTCGAAACATCGCCGGCCGAACTCCGAAGCCACGACTACCACAACCCGGCTGCCGTGTCCGTGCGCCGCGACATCGGCGAGAAACGCGCCGATTGCATTGCTGACCTGCATGAGCAGGTAGTCGTGATACCCGAGCGACGAGCTCGATGCTCCGTCGTTCTGGCCCGCGTGGGTGTCATAGCCATCCGCGCCGACCGCGAGCGCCCGAACGCCGAGGTCGGCGTCGATCAGCTGCGCGCACTGCCGTAGCGTGGAGGCGACGTTGTTGTCCTCCGGATAGTCGACGGCCGGAACGTAGGCTTCCGTTCGCTCGCGCAGTGTGTCGCCGAGATCGACTACGAGCTGGCGCATGTCGCGCCCGCGCTTCGCCGGTTCGACAGTCGACGTCGAATCGGCCTGAATCCGTTTGTAGCCTGCGAGGCGAGCCTCGGTGTCGAAATACGGCATCACGCCGAAGTTCGCGACGTCGAAGAGCGTGAGCGCATCGCGTTCCTCGCCAGCGAGCGCGAGCGTTGCGTAACCGCCGACGTTGACGCCGGGAGGCGCGATTCCGGCTCCTACCGTGTCGAGCCAGCGTCCAATCCATCCGGACGGCACACTCTCGAACGCGGAGCCCGACGTATGGCCGGCCTGCAGGTTCAGCTGGCTGGCCTCGTGATCGAAGAGACCCTGCGAGTCCATCGGCATTCCAGTGCCGAGTACGACTGCGAGCTTCCCGTCGGCGTAGATGTCGCGCAAGGCCGTCATCCCGGGGTTGAACCCGATCTCGCTGGTTCCCGGCAGCGACAATGTTCGCTCTCGTGGAATGTGCAGCATCGGGCGCATGGACCGGTACCTGTCGAACTGTCCGAGAGGCACTACCGTGTTCATGAAGTCGTTGCCGCCGAACATGTTGACGAGAACGACGATCGGGTCGCTCGCGCTTCCGCGGAGCGATCGCGTGCCGCCGAACGCCGTGCGTCCAAGCAGCGGGCTGCCGAGGCCGGCGCCGATCGCCGTGATTGCACTGGTGCGAAGAAACGTGCGTCGTGTGATGGGTTTCATGGCAGGCCTCCTCAATTCCGCTGGAAGTCGGGCGACGTCAGGATCAGCCAGATCGCGCCTCGGACCTTTTCTTCCGTGATGCGCCCACCGAAGTACTCGATGAGCGCCGTCTTCGTCGACGCGTCCAGCGGCGCCGCAAGCAACCGGTCGCCAAGGTAGTTGACTACCTTCTTCGGCTTTTTCAGCTTCGGATTGTCGAGGATGGCCCGGACGCTGAACTCGGCGTCCGTGTAGTCGTCGGTGTACGTGTCGATGAGGTCCTCGGCTATCTGGTCGAGGAAGACGACCTGGGACGCGGTCACGAGAGCGCCCTTCTTGCCGGGCCGGTAAAACGAGAACACGGATGGCGGCAGGTATGGCAGGTGATTCGTGAAGTACATCCAGTAATAGAAGGAATGTCCCTCGGTGATGGTCTCGGTAGCGCGCGCCGCGCCGACCAGGTGCTCGAGTGGCGACTTGAACTGGGAGCGCACGACGGCATCCGAAGTGAACTCGGCGTCGGTCAGGATTGCGCGGACGGTCTGCTTGAGGTTTCCGTCGGTGTTCCGGAAGACCGTCGCGACTCGCTGGACGTAACCGGGCGTCGGCGTCTCGGTCGCGAGCTTCTGGATAAGCATTTTCGAGATGAACGGGGCCGTCGACGGGTGATCCATGATGATGTCCACGACGTCTTCGACTTCGTTGGCGCCATCGGGGCCGCGGCGGCCACGAAGCGTCTGGCCGAGGATGTTCTTGTCCCCCGAATCATGGAAGCCCTCATAGAAGAGGGAACCGGTCCACTCGCGGTAGTCCTCGATGTACCAGCCGGTCAGTGCTCGCGCGGTCTCGCGGACGTCCTCCTCGGTGTACGCCGCCCGCACCGTCCCGTCGGTATCGAGCACTGGCGTACCGTCCATGTTCAGTAGCTGCGGACCGGTCGAGAAGAGCTGCAGCAGCTCGCGGGCGTAGTTCTCGTTCGGCGGAACCGGGTTGCCTTCGTAGTCGAAGGCCGAGTTGTAGTTGTTGTCGAGGTAGATGAGCATCGCCGGGTCTCGCGTCAGATCGGCGAGCATCTGACGGAAGCTGCCAAGCGAGTTCCGGCGCAGCATCTGCTCGTAGTCGTGCAGCGGCTTGCCCCAGCCGATCTTGCCGATCGAAACGGGCATGTGCTCGTGCCAGACGAGCGTCATCTTCTCCTGCAGCTGCTTTCGGGAGTAGAGCATCCGCGTCATCCAGTGGAGGTCCCAGGAATAGCCGAAGTCGTCGATGAGTGGATCCGGTACCGGATAGAACTTCGACTCGTTTGCCGAGTCGTCGATCGCGGATGGATTGAGCTGCATGTCGATCCACGCGGTCTGTCCCATTGTCAGCACTTCCGCCATGTCGCTGGGCGACGGGCCGAATCCTGCTCTGCGAAGGAGGTGACCGGCTCGCAAGCGGTTCTGATCGTATGGCTTGGCGGCCGCGGCGAGCCTGGCAGCGGCTTCGGGCGATGTCCTTGGCACTTCGGACGGTGCTGAGGTTCGCGTGGCGCCGAACGGCACGACGGCCGGCGCGCTGCGGAACAGGCCGCGGGCAGCTGTCGTGGGGATCGCGCGCATGCTCGAGGCAGGTCGCGGCGGATCGATTCGTCGTGGCGGCGCGGCGACGGCGGACGGTCCCGCCAGCGCAATGGCTGCGGCAAGAACGATGGCGCTCCGCGTCGTGGCGAGGATGCGGTGCATGTGAACCTCCAGAGGCCGGGTATTCTTGAGGGGCGTCGTTGTCAGCGGCATGAGGGCGGGAGAGTCGCGGTTTAATACACGAGAGGGAAGCGAGAGGTGAAGCACGCGTATCGTGATGGAGCCGTGTCCAAAATGCGGGTTCGAGCAGCAGCCGGCGACGGAGTGTCGCCGGTGCGGGCTCGTGTTCGAGAAGTGGCGGGAGCGGGAAGCGCGGTGGGTTGACCTCGAGCCAGGCACCGGCCCGCCAATCGAGGACCTGCCAGCGAGAGATTCAGTGCCGGCGGACTGGCCGATGCGAAGCCCTTCACGGGTCTGGGACGATGTGGACGAAGCATCCGAGGCCTCGACGGGTTCGCTCGTCTCGAGAATCGGCCGGCGGTTCACGTTCGTTCCGGAGCGAGTTTCGACGCTTCTAATCGCCGGTCACGCGGCAGTCTGGTTCGTCGGGCTCTTTTGGGGAGGGTGGTTCATCCTCCAGCCCTTGGCGACTAACCGGATCGGCTCGTCGTTCATGCACCGTGTGAACCTGGTCTTTCACGAGGCCGGTCACATCCTCTTCATGCCGTTCGGCGATTTTGTAACGGTGCTCGGCGGAAGTGTGATGCAGTTGCTGATCCCGCTCGTAGTCGCGCTGGCGTTCCTGATTCAGAACCGTGATCCGTTCGGCGCGTCAGTTGGTGTCTGGTGGCTGGGCCAGAGTGCAAAGGACCTGGCGCCCTACATCAACGACGCGAGGGCGCAGGCGCTGCCGCTGCTCGGCGGCGTGACGGGCCGCGATGTGCCTGGATACCACGACTGGCACAACCTGTTGTCACGGACGGGAATGCTGGCGTGGGACACGGCTATCGCCCGAGCCGTCGACCTGGCCGGAACGCTGCTGATGATCGCGGCCATTGTGTGGGGCGGTTTCATCCTCTGGCGAGAGTACCGACAACACGATCCGGAGCTCTACGACGGCGATTAGGCTGGCAACGCAGTGCGCGAAGCGCCCTGGAGTGCGGCGTGAGGCGCCGCTCTGGATCAACCCAAACCGGCGCTTCACGCCGCACTGGAGTTCGGCCTACTGAACGACCGCGGAGCGGTCGACTGGAGTTTGGCCCACTGAACGACCGCGGAGCGGTCGAAGGAAATAGCCGTGGGTCGCGCGCGGGCGAG
>CAZQBW010000113.1:0-14838 GCA_964591515.1 uncultured Clostridia bacterium | reverse complement strand
CCCTCCGCTCGTTTCATCCCAGGGGGTACGCCGCAGGCGTGTGGGGAACTATTTCATCGACCGCTCCGCGGTCGCGGACGGCGCCACAACAACGACCACGCCGCAGTCGCGGGTCGTGCCCTCACTCGCCGCGTGATTGGACTAAGAGGTTTCGTAACAGGCACGGAGACACGGAGCCACGGACCTAACCCGTTCGAGTCGCTTGACTCGGGAGCGTGCTCGGGGCAGGGTCGGACAAAACACCGACGCGAGAACCAGATGTCACACGAACCGACCGTCTATCGACTCGAGCACGCAACGGCGACCGTCGAGCTCTCACTGGGCGCCGAGCGCCTTCACGTCGGGACCTGCGGAAAAGGTCTGCTCGACAAACCGAAGATCAACGAGGTGCCGCCGTCCGACGTCACGGCCTTCGCCGTCGTGCCGACGATCGGGGCACAGAACCTCGCCGGCCGACAGGGAACTGCGGACCCGAACGACAACTCGTACGACTCCGAACTGCTCATCGTCCTGCGAGTCGACGGCGCGCCGGTCAAGCGCCGGATGTTCGTTAACAGCCGGAATCCCGAATTCCAGAGATTCCTCGCGGAACTCGCGGCGAAATGTCCAACGGCGAGTCTGCTTCACCTCGAGCCAGCCGAAGCTCGATCCACGATGGGCTTCGCATCACCGAGGTCGGTGGTGCTCGTGATCCTGTTCCTGCTCATCGGACTTCCGATCCTTGTCGCGCTGATCATGCTGGCGTACACGATGCTGACGGCGTTCAGGTAGGGCGATCTCGCGGCAGGACCGAATGGACCGGACTGGAGACCGATGAGAGAATGGCGGCCCGCCGTCAACGAGAGATCGAGACGGTCGACACAATGCACAAGGAGGCGTGACCGCAAACGTGCAGGATCCTTCCTCTCCCGTGAAGCTGGTCCCCGTGACGGCCGCGAACTTCCGTGCCGTGATCAAGCTCGAGCTCGAGCCCGATCAGCGCAGCTTCGTCGCGACCAATGTGTACTCGATAGCCCAGTCGAAGGTTGAGCCCTGGTGGGAGACCTTCGCCGTCGAAGCAGGCGGCGAGCTCGTCGGCTTCGTCATGTTCGGCCTCGATCCGGAAGACAGCGTGCACTGGATTTGCCGGCTGATGATCGATCAGCGCTTTCAGCGACGCGGATTCGGAAGGGCAGTAATGCAGCAGGTACTCGCCGACCTCGACAGCCGTAACGGCTGCGACGAGATTCGCATCAGCTTCGCGCCGGAGAATCACAACGCGAGGGCGCTGTACGAAAGCCTCGGGTTCGAGGATCCGGACCTGATGGTCGACGGGGAAGTCGTGCTCGTTCGGCCGAGCCCGTCGCGCGATCGCTGACCAGGCTTCGCCGGCCCTCGGCCGAGATTCCGAGTTCCAGCCGGAGTGTCAGCCTTTCGGTGCGGGACGCTCCGCGACGACGCGCAGCGCGTTGACCTTGAGGATGCGCTTTCCGCCGTCCGTCCGCACCGTTCCCCGAACTTCGACTTCCTTGGCTACGAAGGCAAGAAAGTCCTTGTCCTTCATCTCGAAGGCTCCTCGCTCGAGCACGACGAGCTCGGCCTTGCCGTTCGACCAGACGGCGACCGACTGCGTGACGTTCCGGGTCGAGCAGCGCGCGGCGCACTTCATGTCGCCGTCGGTGCCGTAAGGGTGCGCGATTCGATCATCCTGCTCCGCCCAGCACGCAGTGCAGACGACCTGTCCGGTCAGCGTGACCTCGGTGGTGTCATCGGCAGCGACGACCGGCGCAGCAATCACGAGCAAGACGATGAAGCTCAATGTGGCGAGCGAAAGAAGGGAATGGCGAATTGCGTGCATTTTCGTGAAGTGCTCCTCGACGTGAATCCCGAGTGTGCGTGAATCATGCACGCGATGCGGCGCTGGGTGCCAGACGGATTCAGCTCGTCGAAACCGCCGTGCGCCTGGCGAGCCGACACTTGGGAACCGGGCGGTGATTCGCGCGTGCGAGCGTCCGTGCAACACATCACCAGTCCGGTGCTGATCATCGTCAAGGCTACGCTCTTCGTGGTACTCGGTACGCTCGCGGCGACTTTGCTCGTCGCGCGTGATCCGACGGCGACGACCGTATCGCTCGTCGCCGTGACGACCTGGGCATTCGCGCGGGCCTACTTCTTCGCTTTCTCCGTCATCGAGCACTACATCGATCCGGGGTACCGCTACGCGGGACTCATCTCCACCGCGCGCTGGATTGTCGCGCGAGCGTACCGTGACACCCCGAGGCAGTAGCGACCACGTGCCATGCGCGAAGCGCCTTGGAGTGCCGCGTGAAGCGCCGCTTTGGATCGACCAAAGGCGGCGCTTCACGCTGCACTCCAACGCGCTTCGCGCAACGGGCGTGAGCGGCGCCTACTTCCCGAGTGCCTTGCGCACGAGCGCCATCTGACCGGTGTGATAGGCGTTGTGCTGAATCACGCCGATGACCATGGCGGCGTGCGTCACACCGGTGCCCAGCGCCTGATTGCGGCCGTCGCCGACCATCGCAGACCAGCGCGCCGGATCGAACGCCGCCATCCGTTCGCCAAGCTCCGCGGCGGCCGCGTGAAATCGGGACTGCGCCTCGGCCCACGCCTCCTCGGTAGTCTCGCCCGGGGTCGGCCAATCGCCGTCCAGTGGCGGCGACGGCGAGGATCCCGCCAGGCGTCTCGCGACCTCCTCGATCCACCCGGTCGTGTGCAGGAGGATTTCCCAGACCGAATGCGAGTACCCATCGACGCGGCCAGCGGCGCTTCTGGCATCGAGACCGGCTAGCACGTCGGCGGTCGAGGACCCGTACCACGCGTCACCCGAGGCCGAGGCGGAAAGGATGTCTCTGGCGGCTTCCGTATCGAGCATGGATCGCAGCATCGACCCGAGTCCCCGATTTCGTCAATCCGGACTGACGGCCGTCGCTTCGACAATCGCCGTCCCTGATCGTCATCGCCTTTGCCATCCGCGCCTCGAAAAGGCCAGAATGGACACAGGAGCCCGCGCGGTCCTGCAAGCAGCCGCCCGGCAATCCGCAACTCGTATGCTCAAGCCCGGCACGATCCTCCAGGATCGATATGTGATCGTCGACATGCTCGCGGAAGGCGGGATGGGTGAAGTCTACCGCGCCGAGTACACGAACCTCCGCGGTCGCTACGTTGCCGTGAAGGCGTCGAAGATCGACTCGAGCAACGAACTGCTACGGCGGCAGTTCGAGAAGGAAGCCGTCCTGCTCTTCGATCTGAAGCACGGGGCACTGCCGAAAGTCTTCGACCTGTTTGCCGATGAACGTGGCCAGTTCCTCGTCATGGAGTTCATCGACGGCCGCGACCTCGCTCGTGTGCTCGAGGACCGCGGCGGACCGATCGATCTCGCAACCGCGATGCACTGGGCCGACCAGCTGCTCGACGCGCTCGAGTATCTGCACGAGCGCAACCCGCCCGTCGTCCATCGAGACATCAAGCCACAGAACATCAAGCTGACCGTCGACGGACGTGTCGTTCTTCTCGACTTCGGTCTCGCGAAGTCCACGGGCAGCCTGCACACGATGACGACGAAGAGCGTCCACGGCCACACGCCCGAGTACGCGCCGATCGAGCAGGTGCACGGCGAAGGGACCGACGAACGCAGCGACATCTACAGCCTCGCGGCGACTCTCTACACGCTGCTGGCGTACCGACCGCCGGCGCGCGCGCCGATGCGGGCGTCAGCCGCGCTCGAGGGACGCCCGGATCCTCTCGTGCCTCTGCCGCAGCTCAATGCGTCCGTTCCGGTCGCCGTCTGGGAAGTCATACAGTGGGGCATGGCGCTCATGCGCGAGAAGCGGCCGAACACTGCGCGCGCAATGCGCAAGGCGCTCCACGACTCGCTGCGCGGAACCGGAATCCTGACGCAGTCGTCAAAGTCGCCCAATGCTTCGTCACAGGGCGAAACGTGGGTCGACAACACGGCCGAGCTGTGGCTCGGCAACACGAATCCGAACGCTGGAGGCGGGGCAACCGACGGGCCGCGAGGCCACGCCCGGCCGACCGTGGCGCAGGACTCTGGTGAGTCCGGAGCCCGGACGTCGTACTCGAACCCGACGGCCGAGACTCTGATGTCGCCCGAGATGTTTGCGCGGACCCAGCTGGACAATCGCGCCTATCAGCCCGAGTTCGGCCCTGGCGAAACGGCGCTCTCGACGGAGATGCTCGGGGACCGGACCATCGTCGATCTTCCGGTCGACCGGCGCGCCGATACGATTCCGCCGCCCGAGGAATTCGTCACTCAGGTATCGCCTCGCGATGCGATGACGGGCGTCGGTTTCTCGAAAGAGTCGCCAACGATCCCGATCAAGGACGTCGTGAATCGTGCGTCCGAGACCATTGCCGTCGAGGTCTCGGATCCGTTGCGGACGACTGCTACTCCGCAGATTCCCGACACGCCGACGGCGCCGACGGATCGCTCGCTGGCGGCGAGCATCCCGCGTCCTGCGGCTGCCGCGGTCGCTCGCGCCGAGACGCCGGTCGAGGCGCCCGCCGAGCGCTCCGGTTCCGGAAAGTGGATCATTCTCGGCGCGGCGCTGCTCGTGATCGTCGTGGGCGTCGTCGTCGCATTCGTCGTCTGGCCACGCTTGAGCAAGCCATGGGATCAGCCTGCATCGACTCAGACGACCGAGCCCGCGGCTCCTCCCGTTGCGACCGAGCCGTCGAAGCCGCCTGCGCCGGTCGCGGCTCCTGTCGACGTGCTCGAATTCCGCATAGAGACGATGACAGGCTCGCTGTTGCCCGTCGCGAACGGCTCGTTCCCGAAGGACGCGGACTTCCGGATTCGTTACACGTCCGCCCGGAACGGTCGCTTCTACGTGATCGTCGTCAACCCCGACCGCACACAGACCGTGTTCCTTTCCGACCAGCCCGCGCCTCAGGCGAAAGTGTCGACGAACGTCGTCGTTGCCAATTCGGAGTACGTTTTTCCGGGTCCGGGCGTGCCGATGTGGTTCCAGACCGGAACCGAGCGTCTGTTGCTCGTCTTTGCGCCGGAGGGGACTCCGGTGCCGGCGGCCGTGACGGGTCCCGCGCTCAAGGAACTTCCGGCCGACGTCGCCACGATGCTCTTCGATCGGGCAAAGGCCGCGTCGTCGAAACTGGAGTGGGGACGCCGAGGCGACGGATTCGCCGTTCGGACCATCACAGGAGCGGCGGACGACGGACTTGTCGTCCTCGACGTGAACGAACTTTCGAAGACCACGGTCGTGTTTCCCGATGCTGAGAAGAAGCCTGCGACAAAGTGATCGATCGACCGGCGGGCGCGCGGTTTTCTGCGCGCTGCTGACGCTCGCGCTGGCCGTGTGCGTCGGCGCCGGACCCGTATTCGCGCAGGGCGGCCTTGGGCCTCGGCCTCCGAAGCCCGAGCCCAAGCCGGCGCCGAAACCGGAGCCGAAGCCCGCGCCCAAGCCCCGGCCGCCAGCGAAGCCGACGCTTGGCCAGGTCTTTGGCGATGACCTGGGCGATGGCACGCGCATCGAGCTCGTCTACATCACGCCGGGCTCGTTCGCGATGGGCTCGCCGACAGGCGACGACGATGACAGGACGGTGCACGGCGTGACCCTCACGCGACCGTTTCTGATGGGTCGCTACGAGGTCACGCAGGCGCAATGGATGGCGGTGATGGGCTCGAACCCGAGCTACTTCACGGGCGATCCGACCATGCCGGTCGAGAGCGTCACGTTCAACGACATCCAGGCTTTCCTGTCGAAGCTCAACGGTCAGACCGATGGTGGCTGGCGGCTTCCGACCGAGGCCGAGTGGGAGTACGCGTGTCGCGCGGGCACGATGGGCGAGTACGCGGGCGAGCTCGTTCCGATGGCGTGGTTCGATGCGAACAGCGACGAGACGACGCACCCGGTCGGAGGGAAGAAGCCCAATGCGTGGGGGCTCTACGACATGCACGGCAACGTGTGGGAGTTCTGCTCGGACTGGTTCGGCCCGTATTCGGCCGAAGCGCAGACGGATCCGACGGGGCCCGAGAGCGGTACGGAGCGTGTGTATCGCGGCGGGAGCTGGAACTTCTTCAGCCGGCTGTGCCGGTCGTCGTTCCGGGACGGGTATGCGCAGGACGTGAAGTTCAACGACCTGGGGTTCCGGTTGGTGAAGGACGTCCGGTAGCTGGCAGGCGTTGCCGTACAGAGAGCACAGAGGCACGGAGAGCACGTAGGCTCAGAATCTCTGTGCACTCTGAGCCTCTGTGCTCTCTGTACGGCAACGCCTCTCTTCACCGCAAACTACCCGCGTGTCGCCCGCCGAAGAGCCGTTGCGAGATTCCCACGACGTTCTACGGCGACGCTCTCGAGCCCGAGCCACCCGGCCAGCAGTCTCAACTCCGCAGCGAGCTCCGCCGCGACCTCGTCCCGCGGCGCGCCATCCTCGAGGAACGCCGCCCTCACGCGCAGGCACCCGTCCTTGCGCTCCGTCTTCAGGTCCACACGCGCCACGAGTCGCTCACCGAGCAGGAACGGCAGCGCGTAGCAGCCCCACTTCCGCTTCTCCTCCGGCACGAAGATCTCGAACCGGTAGTCGAACTCGAACAGCCGCGCGAGCCGCGGCCGGTACCAGATCGCCGGGTCGAACGGCGACAGCAGCGCGCACCCGTCGACGCGCTTCGGTCTGCGCGCCGATGGATCGAGGTACGCCGGCTCGCGCCAGCCGTCGACGTGGACGACCTCGAGCGAGCCCGACTCCGCGAGCTCGGCAATCCGAGGACGCGCGTCGCCGATCGGCATCCGCACGTAGTCGGCGATATCGGCCGCTGTTCCGACTCCGACTCCGCGCGCGCAGTGGCGGAGCAATTCGCGATGCGCGTCTTCACGCGACAGCACGCGTTCGTGGTGCACATCCGGCACGATTCGCTCCGGCAGGTCGAACGCGCGCGAGCGGTCGGCTCGTCGATGAGCGACTGCGAGCCGCCCCCTCGCGAACAGCGTCTCGAGCACGGCACGCGGCACCGACCGCATCCACGTGCCGGGCATCCGCCGCTCGATGCCTTCAGGAGCGTCGAGGTCCTCGGCGGCGAGCGGTCCGCGCTCGCGGATCTCGTCGACGACGCGCTCGACGTAATCGGCGAGCTGGTTGAAGGTGGCCTCGAATCCCCACGGACGCACCCTGAATTCCGCGCGCCGCGGACCGAGCAGCGGCCACCAGGCGACGGGCACGAGTGAGGCTTCACGTGCCCACTGCTCCGTGAACTCGCGCCGGCGGTATGCGATGTCGTCGAGACGTGCGGTGTCGTACGGCCCGATCCGCGAGAAGAGCACGTGCTCGTGTGCGTGACCGACGACGGTGACGTAGTCGAGTTGGAGGAGGCCGGTGCGCGCGAGTGCTTTCCGAATGTCGCCGACGCCCGGCGGCCGCGCGCCCGGCGCCCGGTCCGGCCGGCGCCTGTCGAGTCCCTGCGCGGCCAATGCAATCCGCCGGGCCTCGAGTTGGGTGAGTCGGGGTTCGGTCATGCCGCGACAAGAAACCCTGTCTCAGTGCTCTCCGTGCCTCTGTGCTCTCTGTACACCAACGGTTTTCCCCTCACGGCTCCTTGAAGATCGCGACCGTGACCTTCCCGTCCGCATCGATCCAGCCGCGGTACATGCCCGTTGAGTTGAACGGCATAGCGATGTTGCCGGCCCCGTCCATCGCGATGACGCCGCCCTCGCCACCGAGCGCCACGAGCTTCTTCATCACGACTTCGCTGGCGGCATCGGCGACCGACAGCCCCCGATACGCCATCAGCGCCGAGATGTCGTACCCGACCACCGACCGGATGAAGTACTCGCCGTGCCCCGTCGCCGACACCGCGCACGTCGCGTTGTTCGCATAAGTCCCGGCGCCGATGATCGGGGCGTCGCCGACGCGCCCGAACCGCTTGTTCGTCATTCCGCCCGTCGACGTGCCGGCCGCGAGATTGCCGCTGCGATCGAGCGCGACCGCCCCGACCGTACCGAACTTGTAGCCTTCGGTCTCGCGGTTGGCTGGCGCATTGAACGCGGTACGGCCCTTGGCGCGCGCCTCGGCCTCGGCCCGCTTCGCGTCCTGAAGCTGTTTCCACCGGAACTCGGTCCAGAAGTACCTCGGATTGACGAGCTTCACGCCCTGCTCGCGCGCGAAAGTCTCGGCGCCGGCGCCAACCATGAGCACGTGCGGCGACTTCTCCATAACGAGCCGCGCGAGCGAGATCGGGTTCTTGACGCGCCGCACGCCCGCGACCGCGCCGGCGCTCCCCGTCGCGCCGTCCATGATCGACGCGTCGAGCTCGTTGTGGCCGTCGTGCGTGAAGACCGCGCCCTTGCCGGCGTTGAACAGAGGCGAGTCCTCGAGCACCCGCAGCGTCGCTTCGACAGCGTCGAGGCTCGACCCGCCCTTCGCGAGGATCGCGTGTCCGGTTCGGAGCGCCCGCTCGAGATCGGCGCGGTAAGCGGCCTCTTTCTCGGGCGTCATCTGCGTGCGATCGATCGTGCCGGCGCCGCCGTGGATCGCAAGCCGAAACGGACGCGGCGCCTTGTCCTGCGAGCGCGCCGGGACGCTCGAGGCGGCAATGAGGACGACAATGGTGATCGTCGCGAGAGCGCAGAAAACGAGGGTGTTTCGAAGCATGGAGGTGATATAGCAGACTGGCGCGCCTGGCGTCGCGCCGCCGCGGGAAACGTGAAGTCGTGAGTGCAGGGAACCAGCGATCCAGGATGGTGAGTGCCGTGACGGCGCTTCTCCTCTCGTGTCTCGTCTCGGCGTGCGGCGTCGCGCCGGCGTCGCGCCGCCTTGTGCTTGCCATCGAGTCGGCGCCGCTCACGCTCGACCCGCGCGGCGCCTTCAACACAGACACCGCGAAGGTCCAGCAACTCATCTTCGACACACTCGTGACGAAGGGCCCCGACTTCGACTTCGCGCCGGGGCTCGCCGAGTCGTGGCAGCCGTCGCCGGACTGGACTGAGGTCACGTTCCAGCTGCGACCCGGCATCCGATTTCACGACGGTCGCGAGCTGACGTCGCGCGACGTCGTATTCACGTTCGGGTCGCTCGCGTCGGGAGGCTTCGGCAAGTCGTCGGCGTTCGCCGCGGTCGAGCGCGTCGAAGCGACGGGTCCGCTGACGGTCCGCTTCGTCTCGAAGCGTCCGAATCCGGGACTGCTCGTCGACCTCGTCGCGGTCGGCGTCTTGCCTGAAGGCTCCGGTCCCGAGGCCGCGCGGTCGCCCGTGGGCACCGGTCCGTTCCGCGTCGCGACGCCCTACGCCGGCGAAGGCGACCTCGTCCTCGAACACTTCGACGATTTCGCCGGGGGACATCCGTCCATCGAGGGCGTCGATGTGCGAGTCCTGCCCGACGCGTCGACGCGAGCGGCGGCGATCGAGGCAGGCGAAGTGGACCTCGCCGTCAATCCGGGCTTTGCGCCCGACGCGTATGCGCGGTTCGACGGCGTCGACGGACGCCCTCGCGTCGAGACGTCGCCGGGAGGCGGAGTGCAGTTCGTGGTCTTTAACACCGAAAGGCCGGGACTTGCGGATGTGCGAGTGCGCCGCGCGCTCGCGCTTTCGGTCGACCGCGAGCTGGTCGTGCGAAAGCTGCTCGGGGGGCGCGCGAGACTCGCGTCGAGTCCGTTGCCGCCGGGCCACTGGGCTGCCGCGGAACTCGAGCCGCTGCCGTACGAGCCGCCGCTTGCGAAGCGACTGCTCGCCGACGTGCGATCAACGACACCGCTTCCACCTGTCGAGCTCATGACGCTGCCAACCACGGCAGACCGAGACCTCGCGGCGGTGCTGCAGGAGTCGTGGCGCGCAGTCGGCGTCGAGACGACGATTGTTTCGGTCGAGAGGGCCGTGTTTGCAGAGCGGCTCGCGAAGGGCGACTTCGGGGCCGCGATCCACCGGTTCACCGGCGGCAACCAGTTCACGACGATCTTCAAGGGAGCTTTCCATTCGCGGTCGATTCACGATCGCGAAGGGACGCGCGGCGAGTTGAACTACTCGCGCTTCGCGGATGCGGAGCTCGACCGGATGATCGATGCGGCGGATCTGCTGACCGATCGAGACGCCCGAGTCAGTGCGTATGCGGCGATCCAGCGGCGGATCGTCGACGAAGTCCCGTGGATATTGCTGTGGCATCCGGACAACGTTGCCGTGGCGGGCGCACGCGTCGGCCCGTTCGCACTCGACCGAGGCGGAGACTTCTTCTTCATTCGGACCGTCGAACTGCACTGAGCCCCGACCCGCTCGCTTCGACTCTGCGACTTTGCGTCTTTGCGAGTCCTTGGCGTCTTTGCGGGAAACACCAACTCGAGGCCGTGTTTCTCGCAAAGACGCCAAGGACTCGCAAAGACGCAAAGTCAGACGGGTTCACCTGGACCGCCACGACCACTCCGCCTGTCCGATGGCCGGCCAACGTGGTACTGTCCTCGTTTGCCCGAATGGAAGCCGGGCGCCCGAAAGTTTGCCGCCGCGCATGCGCGAGCGGCGACCGGGAATTCCACAGGAAACGAATGAAGACAAATCCCGAAATCGCCGACGGCACCTTTGCCGATCTCGGCCTCCCGCAACCGCTCCTCGACGCCATCAACGACGTCGGATACGAAATCCCGACGCCGATCCAATCGAAGACGATCCCGGCTCTTCTCGACGGCCGCGACCTCGTCGGCCAGGCGCAGACCGGCACCGGCAAGACCGCTGCCTTCGCGCTGCCGATCCTCGCCAAGCTCGACCTCAAGCTCTACGAGACGCAGGCACTCGTCCTCGCGCCGACGCGCGAACTCGCACTCCAGGTCGCCGAAGCCATCCACACCTACTCGAAGCACCTCGGCACGGTCCGCGTGTTGCCCGTCTACGGCGGCCAGCCGATCTCGAAGCAGATCGAGCGGTTGCGCTCGGGCGCCCAGGTCGTAGTCGGCACGCCCGGCCGCGTGATGGATCACCTGCGCCGCGGAACGATGCGCTTCGACGCGCTCAAGTTCGTCGTGCTCGACGAAGCCGACGAGATGCTGCGCATGGGCTTCATCGAGGACGTCGAGTGGATTCTCAGCGAGGCCAAGGGCGAGTTCCAGACGGCGCTCTTCTCGGCCACGATGCCGCGCGAAGTCCGCCGCATCGCAGACCGCCACCTCAAGAACCCGATCTCGGTTGAGCTCGAGCACGCGACGCTCACCGTCCCGAAGATCAAGCAGACCTACGTGAACGTCTCGGAGCAGGCGAAGGTCGAGGTGCTCACGCGCATCCTCGAGGCCGAAGATGCCGAGGCCGTCCTCATCTTCGTCCGGACGAAGAACGACGCGGCCGAGCTGAACGAGCGACTGCAGGGCCGCGGCTACGCGTCCGAGTCGCTGCACGGCGACCTGACGCAGCCGCAGCGCGAGAGCGTCGTCCGGCGACTGCGCGGCGGACAGATCGAAGTCGTCGTCGCGACCGACGTCGCGGCCCGCGGTCTCGACGTCGAGCACATCACGCACGTCATCAACTTCGACGTGCCGCACGACGTCGAGTCGTACGTCCATCGAATCGGACGGACCGGCCGCGCGGGCCGCGAAGGCTGCGCGATCATCTTCGTGACGCCGCGGCAGGGAAGGATGATCCGAGAGATCGAGCGCTACACCGGCGCTAGCATCGCGCCGATGAAGATGCCGACGCGTGCCGACATCGCGGCGCGACGCATCGCGAGCTTCAAGGACCGGATTCGCAAGACAATCGCCGAGGGCGACCTCGAGCTCTATCTGTCGCTCGTCGAGGATCTGATCGACGAAGGGATGGAAGCGACGGAGCTCGCCGCGGCGCTTGCGCGTCTGGCGCGCGGAGACAAGCCGCTCGAGATGGAAGTTGAGACCGGTGCGGGCGAGATCGTCCGGACCGAGGCGGGAATGGTGCGGCTGGTGCTCGATGCAGGCCGGAAGGACGGCATCCGTCCGGGCGACATCGTGGGCGCGATCGCGAACGAGGCGGACGTTCCGGGACGGGCGATTGGTTCGATCGACATCTACGACAACGTGACGTTCGTCGAGATTCCGGAGTCGTTCCTGGCACAGGTGCTGGACCGGATGGGACGGGCGATGATCCGGAACCGGTTCGTGAACATTCGAACCGCATCGGCGGAGACGGACAGGGGTCCGCGGCCGGCGCCGAAGGTCGAAAGGACGCGACCCGAGCGGGTGCCGGAACGTGCAGTTGTGGCGCCTGCGCCGACGGCTGCTGCAAGGCCAGTAGAAGTGCCTGCCGAAAAGCCGGCATGGAAACGCACCGAAAGGCCGGCGCCGAAGACTGCGGCAAAGCCCGCGGCGAAACCGGCCGCCAAGCCGGCTGCGAAGCCGGACGCGAAGAAACGCGGCGCCGACCGCTGGGCAATCGACCCGGACGCGCCACGGCCCTGGGACGTCTCGCCGACGCGCAGTCGGGCGAAAGCCGGCGGCAAGCCGAAGAAGGTCGCGAAGCCATCGAAGAAGCGCCGATGACCACAGATTCCACAGATCAAGACAGATGAACACAGATCAGAGATCTGACTCTGATCTGTGCAAATCTGTCTCAATCTGTGTGATCTGTGGTCCTCTGCGTGAGCCAGTAGATCGGGTAGCTCACGGCGAGCGCGCCAAGAGCCCACTTGCTGTTCTCCCGGTCACTCAGCACCGCTCCAATCAGGAAGACAATCGAGCCGATCAGCACGAGGCCCGTCGTGAACGGGAAACCCCACGCCCGGTACGGCCGCTCCAGTTCCGGTTCTCGCCATCGCAGGATGAACACGGCCGAGAACGATACCGTGTAGCTCACGACGAAGAAGAACGCGAGCACCGCGACCACCTGGTCGAACGCGCCGACGAACAGGAACGCGATCGCCACGGCCGCGCCGATCCACAGCGCGATCGCCGGCGTGCCGCCTCGATTAACGCGGCTCGCCACGTGATGGAACAGCCCGTCGCGGCTCATCCCGAACAGCGTCCGGCTCGCCATCATCATGAACGCGTTGATCGCCGACAGCATCGAGAGGATTGCGAGCACGCGAATGACCGTGTCGCCGCGCGCACCGAAGATCGTCTCGGCCGCGAGCCCGGCGGGCAGCTTCGACGCCGCGATCGCTCCGATCGGCAGCACCCAGAGCAGCGCGGCGTTCAGCAGCACGTAGATCGCGATTACGAGCAGCACTCCGCCGATCATCGCGCGCGGCACGTCACGGCCGGGGTCGTGGACTTCCTCCGAGAAGTAGATGACTCCCGTCCAGCCGTCGTAGGTGTAGAGCACGCCCTGCAGCGCGATGACGACCGCTGCCGCAATCGCGAATCCCGACGGAGCAGGCGGGGCTTCGACGGCGGTGACGGCACCGGCGGGCGCGGCAACGGCGAAACACGCGACTATGAGCGCGATGAATGCGAGCGCCTTGAGGAGGCTTGTCAGCTCCTGCGTCCGTCCGCCCCAGACGACGCCGCACCACTGGATGAACGTGAAGACGAGGATCACGGCGACGGCGATCGCGGTGGTCCGTCCCTCGAGGGCCGGAACGAACGTCGGCAGGTATTCGCCGATGACGATGCCGGCCGCGGTGGCCGAGCCGCAAGTAGAGAGCCAGTCCGACCAGCCGACGACGAAGCCGGCGTAGCGGCCGATCGCGCGGCTCGCGAACGTGTACTGGCCGCCCGCGCGCGGGATTGCGGCGCCGAGCTCCGCGACCGAGACCGCGCCGAGCAGGGCGTAGAGCCCGCCGAGCAGCCACACGCCGATGAAAAGCGGGGGCGTCGGCAGGCTGGCCGCGACCGTGCCCGGCGTGCGGAGGATGCCTCCGCCGATCGTGTTGCCGATGATGACGGCGAGGCCGAATGCGACGCCCAGGACGCGCAGCAGCGAGCCGGAGGAAGGAGGGGCGGGGGTAGTCACCTTCGAGGCCTCCTCTCTGCGTCTCTGCGAGAAAACTCACCTTTCGGCAGGTGGTTTTCCCGCAGAGACGCAGAGTTCCAACGCAGAGTCTCAGAGGCTTTCGAGCCTTCCATCGGTGCTTTCTCCTCGCTAGATGTACAGATGCTGCGGATCGAGCTCCTCGCGGATGATCCGGAGCTCTTCGTTGGTTGGCGCTTTCGTCTCGTCAAGATCGTCCGCGACCCGGACGTCCCACCCGATGTTGGCCCGCACGTCGTCCACCGTGCAGCCGGGATGCAGAGACACGAGCGTCATCTCTCCCTCGACGAACTCGTAACACCCAAGGTTCGTGATGACGGCGCTCGGCCCGCCCCCCGGCATGCCGAACGCCTCCCGCCGCCCCGGTCCGTCTAGAAATCCCGGCGACGTCACGAAGTCCACCTTCTCAGGAAAACTGCGTCGCGACTGCGGCGCCATTACGAGCACCTTCTTCGCGAGGATCGCGATCTCGCACGCGCCACCCGAACCCGGCAGCCGCACCTTCGGATGCGCGTAGTCGCCGACGACCGTCGTGTTGATGTTCCCGTATCGGTCGATTTGCGCGCCCTGCAGGAAGCCGACGTCGATGCGTCCGCCCTGCAGGTAGTTGCAGAAGATGTCGTACATCGAGCAGACCGAAAGCGAGTCGGTGACGAGCGCCGGATCGCCGATCGAGATCGGCAGCCGCTCCGGCGTCGCGCCGACCGCGCCCGACTCGTAGATGAGCACGAGGTTCGGCGCGTGAAGCCGTCGCGCGAGGTTGCACGCAAGGTTCGGCAGGCCGATGCCGACGAACGTGACCTCGCCGTCCGCAAGCAGTCGAGACGACGCCGTGACCATGATCTCGTTCGTCGAGTAGTTCATCGCGACCTAGTACCCATAATTCACCGGCTCGCACCAGCGCTCGGACGCGCGCAGGCTGCGCCAGCGGTCGAGCAGCTTCTCCGCATACTCTGCG
>CAZQBW010000112.1:6504-14910 GCA_964591515.1 uncultured Clostridia bacterium | reverse complement strand
GCTCCCGCCGCTTCCTTGAGTTCGTCGCGAACGCGGCGCCGAGGCGGGCGGCTTATTGCCTTGCGTCACAGCTCGCTCCCGTAGTGCTTCGAAGAAAGGGGCAACGCCTCGCCGCCGACACCGAGTCGGTCTTTCCGGACCGCTCGCCCGGCTGGATCGCCGACGTAGTGCGCCGCCAACAAATTCACCGTGCCTGGGTCGCGCTCGACAAGATCGTGCTGGCGAGGCTTTCGGACAACGAACTGCTCGGCCTCGTCGATGACGACGACATCGCCGCCGCGCGCCAGACGATCGACCAGGCCCGCGGCGCCGGCAAGGGGTGCGTCGTGCTGACGCTGCATTACGGCCGGCCGCTGCTCGGTCCGCGCCTCTTTCCGCTGCTCGGCTATCCGTGTACCGTGATCCACGCCGGGATGACGCGCTCGCTCTTCGAAGGCAGCGGCAAATCGGCCGGCGGAGACGTCGAGTTCGTCGAAGCCGGCGACGCCGCGTGTGCTCTGCGGGCAGTTCGCGCCCTCGCTCGCAACCGGCTCGTTTTCGTGCTCCCCGATGGAGGCATCGCACTTCGGCGCTGCAACGTCCGGTTTCTCGGCCGCGAGCTTTCGATTCCCGACGCAATACCCCGCCTCGTCCAAGTGACCGGAGCGTCCGCCCTTGCCGGCGTGGTCCTTTCCGAGCAGGCGCTGCGATTCCGGGTCCGGCTCGGGGCGGTGGCGTCGGGTTCTCACGACCGGTCGCTCACCAAGCTGGCCGAGTCGATGCTGGAGCCCTTCGAAGCCGCCGTTCAGGAAGATCCCGGCCAATGGTACGGCATCAACCGGATGTTCCGTCGCGCCGCGCCGTCGCGCTCGAGAGTCGATGCCGACGTCGCTGCGGTCCGGGCGGGCACATGGGCTTCCTGAGAGGCAGACGCTCGTGGGCTCGGACTTCGAGCCCAACGGATGGCGGCGCACCGGCGGCTGGCCCGGTCGTCCGGAACGCCGCCCGATTCATGGTCGGCGACATCGTGGATCGGCTGCTCGGCCTCGCATTCCTGCTCGTGGCGATCCGGCTCTACGGCGTCGCGGATTACGGAACGTATGTCGTCGGACTGACGGTCTTCCAGGTCGTGCGGACCGTCGTCGGGTTCGGCCTCGGACGCAGCATAATGAAGGAGACGGCCGCCGGATCGGCGATCGGCGACCCCGGGCGCACCAAGGGCGCCATCGCGCTCGGTTTCGCGCTCAGCGTCTCGTTCGCCGTAGTCGCGGGCATCGTCCTGGTTTCGGGCGCCAGCCGGATCGCCGCAGGCGCCTTTCCGGGCCAGACCGGTGTCGCGTCGACGCTCGTCGTCTTCGGAGCGATAACGCCGCTCTATGCCGTCAATTTCGTCATCCTTCAGTCGTTCTACGGCGTGGGGCGCATACGCGACATGGTCGTCGCGAACAGCATCATCGAGCCGGTCGCGCGGCTCGCTGCCCTCGTCGCGCTTTTCCTCGCGGGCGTGTCCGGTCCGGTGGCGCTGCCGGCCGCGTACTTCGCGGCGATTGCCGTCAGCACCGCATACGCCGGCGCCGTGTTCGTCTCGCGCATCTGGCCGCAACTCGCGCCGGTTCGCGCGCGCTACGACATGCGAGAGACGCTCGCATTCGCGTTTCCAGTCATGGTCACGGACCTGTTCTCTCGCGGGCTTCGCAGCTTCAACACCTTTCTCTTTGCGGTGTTTCGAACCGCCCCGGAAGTCGGCCTGTTCGACATTGCGCTCAAGCTCGCCGGCGTCGTGTTCTTCTTCTCGAGCGCGCTCGTGACGGCGTTTCGCCCGCGCATCGCGGCCCTTCTTGCCGAGGAACGGCTCGCGGACCTCGCCCGAGAGACGCAGGCGTACACGCGCTGGATCCTCTCGTTTGCGATCCTGCCATTCGGACTGCTGATCCTCTTTCCGGAGGCGATTCTCGGCGCCGTCGGGGCCGAGTTCCTCGCGGCTGCCACCGGCGTCCGCATACTCAGCTGCGGACTCCTCGTCGCACAGTCCGCGGGGCCGCTCGCCGCGCTGCTGTTGATGTCGGGCCGCTCGAGGCAGGTGCTCTACGCCGTCGTCGGCGCTGCAAGCGTGTACACGGCCGCGTCCTGCTATGCAATTCCGGCGTACGGCATCGACGGGGCGGCGACTGCGGCGACGGTGACAATCCTGCTCGCGGTTCCGACCATCTCGATCTACGTGCAAAGGACAGTCGGCATCCGCACTCACGGCACTGCGATCTGGAAGCCGATTGTGGCGGCAATCGTCGCGTTGCCGGCAGCCGTCGGCGTGTCGATGGTCCTGCCGTCCGGAGGAATGGCCGCGCTCGTCGCAATCGCCGCAACCGCGGCGGTGATCTACCTGGCAATCCTGATCGCGCTCGGCATCGAAGCGCACGACCGTGCCCTTCTGTCGGCGGTTGCGTGCGTGCTCCAGAAAAAGCTCCGGCTTCCAGGATGGCGTCGAGCGACCGCGGCACCAATGTGACGCGCGTCACATTGGTGCGTGACCATGGTCACTGCATGCCCGGACGCACGTCACCTAGAGTCGCGAGTGCCTCGCCACATTCGTCGAACAGGAAGAACACACCGTGTCTGTCACCCAACCGAAGGAAGTTCCGGGCCGAGCCGCGATCGACTGCATGTACTACGTCGCCACGCGCGAGTTCATGGAGAAGTGGGACGAAGCCAAACGCGGCGAACTCGAATGCCGCATGGAGCGGTCCATCGGCGGCCTGCCGCGCTACGAGTCCATCGAGACTATGCTCGGCCTCATGGACGAAGCCGACGTCCAGAAGGTGTTCATCGCGCAGTGCAAGATGTGGTCGCACAAGCGCCAGTGGATGTACATGGACACGAGCCTCGCTGACGTCCTCCAGTACACCGAGCGTTTCCCTGACCGATTCTACGGACTCGCCGGCTACAACCCCTTCGCCATCACGGAGAGCCTGCGCGAGATCGAGGTCGCGGTCCGCGAGCACGGCTTCAAGGGCGTCTACGTCCACATCTACGGCTTCGACATCCCGTTGACCGACCGCAAGATGTACCCGCTCTACGCGAAGTGCGTCGAGCTCGACGTGCCCGTCTCGGTCCAGGTCGGCCACGTCCTCGAGGCGATGCCGAGCGACTGCGGGCGTCCGATCTACCTCGACCGCGTCGCGTGCGACTTCCCCGAGCTTCGGATCCTCGCGTCGCACACCGGCTGGCCTTGGGTCGAGGAGCTCATCTCGGTCTGCTACAAGTGGGACAACGTCTGGTTCGGCGTCGACGCGTGGATGCCGAAGTACCTCTCGCCGCCCATCCTCCAGTTCGTGAACAGCCGCATGGGCGCCGACCGCTGCGTCTGGGGCACGAACGGACTGCCGTGGGCCGAGAATCTGCGCCAGCTCGACGACCTCGGGCTTCGCGAAGACTCGAAGCGGAAGCTCCTGCACGACAACGCGGTCGAGCTCTTCAAACTGTGATGAACCCAACAGACCTCACCGACAAGGTTGCCATCGTGACGGGCGCGGCCCGCGGCATCGGGCGCGCCATCGCGCACGGTCTGGCGAGTGCCGGCGCCGACGTCGTTCTCGCCGACCTCCGTGTCGAGGACGCCGAAATCACGGCGCGCGAGATTCACGAAGCGACCGGACGCACGATCGTCGCGGTACGGACCGACGTCACGTCGCTCCCCGACGCCGAGAATCTCGCACTCGCGACGATGGAACGGTTCGGCCGTATCGACTCGCTCGTCAACAGCGCAGGGTGGGACCAGCTCAAGCCTTTCCTCAAGACGACGCCGGAACTGTGGGATCGCGTCCTGGCGATCAACTTCCGCGGCGTCGTGCACACGTGCCACGCCGTCCTGCCCGCGATGGTCGCGGCGAAGGGCGGCTCGATCGTCAACATCAGCTCCGACACGGCGCGCGTCGGTTCGTTCGGGGAGGCGATCTACGCGAGCGCCAAGGCCGCGACGATCGCGTTCTCGAAAACGCTCGCCCGCGAGCACGCGCGCGACAACATCCGGGTCAACGTCATCTGTCCGGGACTCGTCGACACGGCGCTGCTCGAGGAGATGCGCGAGGACCCGCTGACGAACCGGATTCTCGACGCGATCGTCGGGCTCATCCCGCTCCGGCGCATGGGAACCCCGGACGAGGTCGCGCCGCTGGCCGTTTTCCTGTGCGCCGCTTCGGCAAGCTACATCACCGGACAGGTGGTCAGCGTCAACGGCGGTCTCAACATGGTGGGCTAACAATGAACGACGTCTTCACCACCTGCGAGCAGATCATCTCGGACATCGACTTCACTGCCGTGCGCGAATGGAAAGAGCAGTCCGGCGGCCGGCAGGCCATCGGGTACTTCCCGGTCTATGCCCCGGTGGAGATCATCCAGGCCGCCGGCATGCTCCCGGTGGGCCTGAGTGGCGCAGGCGACCGTCTCGACATCCAGCACGCCGACGCCCGCTTCGGTTCGTTCATCTGCTCGATCGTGAAGACGACGCTCGAGCTCGGCATGACGGACCATCTTGGGGCGTTCGACGGGATGCTCTTCACGTCCATCTGCGACTCGGCGCGCAACCTCTGCTTCGTGATGCAGCGCAACTTCCCCGACAAGTACATCGACTTCATTCACCTGCCCCACAACCCGTCTTCGCCAGCCGCCGCGGAGTTCCTCGCGAGCGAGTACCGCCGCCTTGCCGACCGGCTCGCGGAGCTCGGCGGCGAACCGTACGACGAGGTAGCCGTGCTTCAGGCCATCGAGGCACACAACGAGAACCGGTCGCTCACGCGCGCGCTCCACGACTGGCGCGCCGACCAGCCGCACCTGATGAAGGCCTCGGAGCTTTACGCGCTCGTCCGCGCGGGAAACTTCCTGCCTGTCGACCAGCACACCGAGATGCTGCTGACCGCGGGCGCCGAGCTCGAGGGACGGGCCGCGAAGGCGCGCGACTCGATCCGAGTCGTCGTCGAGGGCGCCTTCTGCGAGCAGCCGCCCATCGACGTCATCCGCATCATCGAGGAAGCCGGGTGCTACGTCGTCGACGACGACCTCACGCTCGGCCGGCGATGGTTCACCGAGGACGTGTCGAGCGAGGGCGATCCCCTGATGTCGCTCGCCGAGGCCTACCTGAACCGATCGGTCTATTCGTCGGTCCGGCACGACTTCCGCAAGCCGCGTTCACAGGAGCTCGTCGAGAAGGTCCGCAATCGCAAGGCGGACGCCGTGATCATGCTCGTCGCCAAGTTCTGCGAGCCCGCCTACTTCGACTACGTGCTCTTCAAGCAGGAGCTCGAGAAGGAAGGCATTCCCCACCTGCTCGTCGAGTTCGAGGAGAAGCTCTTCACCTTCGAGAACCTGCGGATGGAGGTCGAGACCTTCGCCGAATCCCTGCTCTTCGCCTGATCGGGAATTACGACCATGCAACACACCGACCGAACGGAATATCGGAGCGACCTGCACCAGCGGCAGAAGGAGCTCATGCTCGACTGGTACGAACGACTCGCCGAATCGGCCGAGACCGGCGCCCCGCCCGCGGTCTCGATGATGGTGTCGGGCGCGTGCGTCGAGCTGATCGAAGCGTTCGACATGCTGCCGCTCTATCCGGAAGTAAACGCGCTCCAGCTCGCGATCCGCCGGCAGTCGCTCGAGCCTATCCTCGCCGCCGAAGAGTTCGGCTACGCGTCGGACAACTGCGCCTACGTGAAGGCCGACATCGGCGCGTACCTGAAAGGCATCACGCCGACCGGCTCTCCGTTGCCGAAACCAGCGCTCGTGCTCTGCAACTTTGTCGGCTGCAACACCTACGTGAAGTGGTTCGAGCACGTCGCCGTCATCACCGAGGCCCCGCTCTACGTTCTCGACGTGCCTTTTCTTCGGGAAGGCGAGGCGTCGGCCGACGCCGTCGCCTACGTGGTGCGCCAGCTCAAGGAGCTCGTCGTGAAGCTCGAGGCGATCACGGGCAAGCGGCTCGACATGGACAGGCTGCGCGAGGCCGTCTGGTGCTCGAGCCAGGTCGAGGAATCGTGGTCGAAGATCAAGCACCTCGCGCGGCGCACGCCGTCGCCGTTCGACGCCTACTTCGACGCAATCACGCTGATGGGGCCGCTCTACGTGCACCGGGCGTCGCGGGCCGGCGTGGCGTTCTTCCAGCAGGCGCTCGAGGAGCTCGAGGAGAAGGCCGACCGCGATCGCGATGCCGGCGTTCGCGAGCGTTTCCGGCTCGTGTTCGAGGGACCGCCGCCGTATCCGCACTTCCGCGCCTTCCGAGACATGTTCGCAAAGTGGAACGCCTGCGCGGTGGCGTCGACCTACTCCACGGTCGGAGGCCTTTGGGAGTTCGGCGCGAGGCACGATCCCGACAATCCGTTCGAGTCTATCGCCCGGCACATGATCGAGCACAACGTGACGAACCGGAGCCTGCAGCAGCGAAACGAGCAGATCAAGCGCTACGTCGAGGAATGGGCCGCCGACGGCGTGATCATCCACTTCGTGAAGAGCTGCCGGCTCTTCTCGGCTGGCCAGGGCGACATGCGCGAGTACTTCAGCCGCACGCTCGGCGTGCCGACCCTCTACGTCGAGTCCGATCTCGCGGACCCGAGATACTTCTCAACGGCGCAACTCCAGACGCGCGTCGACGCCTATTTCGAGGCACTGGAGATGCACAAGTCGGCGCGCCACGGCGCGCTCGTGGGGTAGGCCAATGCGATTTGCCGCAGGAGTCGACGTCGGGTCGACGCAAACGAAAGCCGCCATCGTCGAGCAAAACGCCGGCCCAGTGGCCTTCGCGATCGTCGACACGGGCGCGAGCGTCACGCGCGCGGCCGAGAACGCCTTCCACGTCGCGTGCCGCGAGGCGTCGCTGCAGCCGCACGACGTCGGATTCGTAGTGGGCACCGGGTATGGGCGCTACAAGATCGCCTTCGGGAACGCCCAGATGACCGAGATCAGCTGCCACGCGCGTGGGGCCCACGCACTTTTTCCGAACACGCGCACGGTCATCGACATGGGCGGGCAGGACTCGAAGGCGATCAGCGTCGACGACGACGGCCACGTGCTCGATTTCGTGATGAACGACAAGTGCGCGGCGGGCACGGGGAGGTTCCTCGCGAACGCCGCAGAGGTGCTCGGTCTCGGGCTGGGCGAGTTCGGCGCGCTGTCGGCGAAGGCGACCCACCCCGTGAAGATCACGACGGTCTGCACGGTGTTCGTCGAGTCGGACATCCTGTCGTACCTGGCCCTCGGCAAGAAGCCGGAGGACATCGTCCGGGGCGTCCACCTGGCGATCGCCAAGAGGACCGTGTCGCTGGCGCGCCGTGTGCCGCTCGAGCCAGCGGTCACGCTGACGGGCGGAGTGTCACGCAATGACGGAATGGTGGCGGCGCTCGAAGAGATTCTCGGCTTGCCGCTGCAGGTCAGCCCGCAGGCACATTTCGCGGGTGCGCTCGGGGCGGCGCTGCACGCGCTCGACCGTGTCGACACGAGTTTCGAAGCCGGAGTCTGGAGGACCGCCGTATGACGTACGTAGCCGGAATCGATGTCGGGACGGGCATGACGAAGGCGGTCGTGCTGGCGGCGAACAGCGTGAGCGGCGAGCCGCGAGTCGTCGCCAAAGGGGCGAATCGAACCGGCGCCCATCTCGAAGAGGCTGCACGGCAGGCGTTGCACGCCGCGCTCGACGGGGCTGGCCTGCGTGAGGGCGACGTGGCGTACATCGCGTCGACGGGCTTCGGCCGCCACGCAGTCGGTTTCCGCGACATCCAGATCACCGAGATCACGAGCGGTGCGCGCGGCGCCTTCTTCCTGTTTCCGGAATCCGGCTTCGTGCTCGACATCGGAAGTCAGACGACGCGTGCGATCGGGCTAGGCGAGGCGGGCAGGGTTCGCAACTTCAAGACGAACGAGAAGTGCGCTGCCGGATCGGGCAGCTTCATCATCCGGGCCGCGAAGTACCTCGAGGTCGGGATCGAAGACGTCGGCGATCTCGCGCTGAAGGCGCTAAGCCCGCAGCCGATCTCGAGCGTCTGCGCCGTGCTCGCCGAGAGCGAGATCATCAATCACGTGTCGAGTGGGGTGACCGTCGAAAACATCCTGCGGGGGATTTACGACTCGCTTGCCGACCGGTCTTCGCTCCTGCTCAAGCGGACGCGTTTCACGGGAGACCTTGTTTTCATCGGCGGCGTTGCCCGCCAGCGAGGAATGATCGCGGCGCTCGAGGACCGTCTGCACACCCGCGTGAACGTGCCGGCCGACAGCGAGTACGTTTGTGCGCTCGGCGCTGCGCTGCTCGGCCTCAAGCGGCTCGAAGCCGTGCCGACGAGGCCGGCGGCCGATACCGAGCCAGCCTCGTTGAAAGCGAACCGGGAGGGCGCACTTGCACGAGCGCGCACGGGCGTGCCGCTGCGGCGTGCTTTCGCGGCCGCTGGC
>CAZQBW010000112.1:4320-6404 GCA_964591515.1 uncultured Clostridia bacterium | reverse complement strand
CCGAAACGGAATCGTCGATGATGATGGGACACTTCAAACACATTCTCGTCAGCGAGTCGGACGGCGTGGTGTCGATCGCGCTCAATCGTCCGCCGCTCAACGTGCTCAACATCGAGATGCTCCGCGAGCTGAACCCGATTCTCGAGGCTGTCCACCACGACCCGTCGGCCCGCGTGCTGACTATCGCCGGTCACGGGAAGGTCTTCTCAGCCGGGGTCGAGGTCGCCGAGCACTTGCCGGATCGCGCCGAGGAAATGCTCAGGACGTTCCGCGCGACGCTCGAGATTCTGGGCGAGATCGAGATCCCGACCGTGGCAATCGTGCACGGAGTCGCGCTCGGCGGCGGCTGCGAGCTCGCGACGTCGTGCGATTTCGTGCTGTGTGCTGAGAGCGCCCGGTTCGGCCAGCCCGAGATCAAGCTCGCCGCGATCGCTCCGGTCGCCGCCGTGACGTTTCCGCGGATGTGCGGCCTGAAGCGGACCTTCGAACTGCTCGCGCTAGGTGAGCCCATTAACGCCCGCGAAGCCGTCGACGCCGGGCTCGCGACGCGCGCCGTGCCGGACGAGGCGCTGACCGAAGAATCCGAACGGCTCGCGGCGAGGCTCGCGGGGCTGAGCAGCCCCGTCCTGCGAGGATTGAAGCGGGCGATCCTCGAGGGGCTCGACCGGCCGCTTTCCGAGGCGCTGAGAAATGCCGAGGGCATTTGCGCCGACATGCTCGTAGAATGTCCTGACTGCGAAGAAGGCATGCGGGCCTTCCTCGAGAAACGTCAACCGCAGTGGCAGGGCAGCGGCCGGAACACCGGCCCGCCGGTGGCTAGAGGCGCGCGGTGAGGGTCCAATACAACCTCGACATTGCGGAATCGTGCGCGACTTGTGCCGTTCGCTTCGACCGGATCTTCTGCGACCTTCCGGACGAAGCGCTCAAAGAGCTCGACGAGATCAAGTACACGACGGTGTTCCCGGACAACGTGGTCGTCTTTCTCGAGGGGCAGGAACCGCTCGGAATCTTCATCATCTGCGCCGGACACGTGAAGCTGTTCACGGGGTCGAACGACGGAAAGACCCTCATTGAGCGGGTGGTGGGACCCGGCGAAGTCCTCGGCCTGAGCGCGGTGATCTCGAGCCGCCCGTACGAACTGACGGCGCAGACGCTCGGGCCCTGTCAGTTCCAGTTCATCAAGCGCGAAGACTTCGTGCGGTTCATTGGGGCGCACAGCGAGGTCTGCCTGCGATCGGCGAAGCTGCTGAGCTGCGCGTGGCACGACGCGCACGAGCAGGTGAGGTCGATCGCGCTGTCGGGGTCCGCACTGGAGCGGCTGGCGCGGGTGCTCGTCGCGAGGTGCACGACGGACGGCGAGAGCGTCGCCGGCGGCGTGCGCATCCGGCTGCTGCTCACCCACGAGGAGCTGGCGCAGATGATCGGAAGCTCGCGTGAAACGGTGACGCGGTCGCTCGGACAGCTCCGGCGTCGTCAGATCATCGAGAGCCGGCGATCGATGCTGCTCGTGCGCGACATGCCCGCCCTGCGCGCCCTCGCGCACGTGTGAGGGTGCGATCCCGGACTGGCGAGAAGAAGGGCCACGGATCAGACGGATCTTACGGATCAACACGGATCTGAGCTTCTTTTCAGATCCGTTTAAATCCGTAAGATCCGTGTCAATCCGTGGCCCTTCTTCACCCCTCGGTCACCGTGCCCTCGAGCGAACCGGCAACGCCTTCGTCGAAGATCGCGCCCGTCACTATCGCGCCGGCGCACTCTGCGCCCTCCAGGTCCGCGCCCGTGAAGTCAGCGAACGAGAGATCCGTCGTCAGCAGGTTCGTGGCGTGCAGCGACGCTCCGCGCAGCACCGCGTGGCGCATGACCGATCCCTTCAGGCACGCGCGATCGAGGACCGCATCCTCGAAGCACGCCCGAGTCAGCGCCGCCCACATCACCGCCGCTCCCGACAGGTTCGCCCTCGCCAGACTTGCTCCGGTCAGGTCCGCTTCGATGAGCCGCACCTTCGCCATGTCCGCATCGTCAAGGCACGCCCCGTCGAGCCACACGCGCTTCATCCGCGTCTTGAAAAGGCACGCGTGGTC
>CAZQBW010000112.1:0-4220 GCA_964591515.1 uncultured Clostridia bacterium | reverse complement strand
TCGAGAGGAGCGCGCGCATTTCGTCAGGCGAGGCAACGCGGTCGAGAACAGGATAGAGGATGTTGCGCTCGCGCAGGTCGTGATGTTTGAGCAGGCCCTTGAATTTCGCTTCGAAGTCGAGCAGCTCGATGATGCGCGCCGGCCCTCCCGGCTCCCGGGGCCGGAGGTTCTCGAAGGATTTCCGGATGCCGTTCACGTATCGGAGCAGCTTCTGGTGCTCGTTGCGAAAGAGGTCGATGCCGCCGCCGGCGATCGGCATCGCACGTTCGTAGATCGGAAACAGCGCGTCTTCCTCGAAGTGCATGTGCTCGACGAGCTCGCGTTCGTATGCGTCGAGCGTGGAGCTCGAAAGCTCGACGTCGAGGAGGAGGACGGCCTCCTGGTGGCGCAGGAAAAGTTCGTCGAGCCGGTCGTGCACGTCAAGCAGCGAGAGGAAGCTCAGCGCCGCGGGGTCGTCCTGATGGGGCGCGGATTGACTCATGGGCGAAACCTACGCCGCGGGTCCGCGACCGTCAGTGACGAATGTCACGCGCGCCTCACCTCTTGCGCGAAGCGCCTTGGAGTGCGGCGCGAAGCGCCGCTTTGGATTGTCGTCCTGGGACCTGCCTCCTACGCCCTGTCAGACGTCAATCCAAAGCGGCGCTTCACGCCGCACTCCAAGGCGCTTCGCGCAAGAGGCCAGACGTCCGTGACACGCGTCACAGACGCGCGGCACGGTTCCGGCGAAACTCCGCTCCGTGACCCGACCGTCCCGATCGACATCGCGAAAGCTCGTCCTCGGCGCCGTCGTCGGCGCGTTCGCGTGGGGGGTCCTGTTCGAGCTGCCCCCAACGCAACGCGCCGCCGGCGCCCCGATCAGCGGCTCGGTCGTCGACGCGCTGACCGGGGCGCCGATCGCCGGCGCCGACGTCCGCGTCCAGGCGAGCCTGACCGAAACGGCGACGACGGACGCCAACGGGACCTTCATGCTCGTCACCTCGCGCGAGCCGGGCGAGGTCGTCGTCGTCGCGGCGACGAAGCCCGGCTCGTTCAGCGCCCGCCTCTCCGTGCTGGCCGGCGACGCGGGCATCACGTTCCAGCTCGACGCCCTTCCGGCGGGCGACGACCCGCAGTACGCATTCCGGTCGCCCGAGGACTGCCGGCTCTGCCACCAGCGCTACTACGACGAGTGGCAGGACGCTGGCCACCGCAACGCCGCGAGGAACACGTGGGTTAAGGACCTCTACGACGGCAGCGGCACTCCCGGCACGGGCGGCAACGGCTTCACGTTCAAGGGCGCGCATCCGGAGCTGCACGGCGACTGCGCGGAGTGCCACGCGCCGGTCGCGGCGGCGCCGAATCCGGGCGACCACACGGATTTCGCCGCGGTCGCGGGCGAGGCTTACGAGTACGGCGTGAGCTGCGACCTTTGCCACAAGGCGTCGGGGATCATCCATCCGGATCTCCCCGGTGTTCTGGCAATGACGATGTCGAGGCGGACTCCAGAGCTCGAGCTGGGCTCGCTGCCCGACGCCGCGCCGATGTTTCCCGGCGTGATGCGCGCGAGCCGATCGGACCTGCACGCGTCGAGCCTGCTCTGCTCGGCGTGCCACGAGGACAACAGCGATCACGACTTCGACGGCGACTACCTCGAGGAAGGCTCGGTCGAGAGCGAGGCGACGTATTCGGAGTGGGCGGCCAGCCCGTACGCCCAGGCTGGACCTGGCTACCGGACCTGCCAGTCGTGCCACATGGCGTCGAACGGTGCGACGACGGCGGCCGAGTCGTTCGGCTCGGTCGTCCGGGATCCATCGCAGCTTCACGCGCACGAGTTCCAGGGGACGACTGACGAGTACGTCCGCAACGCGGCGACGGTGCGGGTCATCGCGATTCGCAGCGGATCACGGATCGAGATTCACGCGGCGGTGACGAACGACCGCACGGGCCACAAGGTGCCGAGCGGCGTGACGACACGAAACGCCATTCTTCTCGTGGATGCGACGGGCCCGGACGGCATGGGGCTGCCGTTCGACCTCGACGCGTCCGAGACGGTGCCGCCGTGGGGCGGCACCGGCGACCCGGCGGCCGGCTATTACGGGGGGCTGCCGGGTCGCGGATTTGCGAAGGTGCTGACGGACGGTGCGAACGACAACGTGTTCTTCACCGAGGCGACGGCCGTGAAGTCGGACAACCGGATTCCGGCCGGCGAGACGGACTGGTCGAGTTACGTGGTCGAACTGCCGGAGGCGGACGCCGCGGCCCGCGTCGACGTCAGGCTGCTCTATCGGCGCGCGTTCCGGGCGATCGCCGATCTGAAGGGATGGGTGCTGACGGGACAGGGCCGGCCGAATCCGGACCTGATCGGACCGGACTACGGCGTGCGGATGGGCGACGCGACGATCGACGTGCCGTTGAATTCGGCAGACTTGAGCGGCGCGCGTTTCCGGATCGGCAGAAAGCTGACGATCGACCTCGCGCGCGACGTGGCCGAACGGTTCGTCGCCGGCTCGACGCTCGAGCTGACTGACGCAACGGGAGCGTGGGTGATTCTCTCGTCGCCGCCCAAACTCGGCCGCAACGGTGTTCGTCTGGTCCAGAAAGGCCGCATCGGCGACCTGACGCTTACGGACTTCTGGCCGGACGGCGCGATCCGCTTCCTCCGCGTGGCCGACCCCTCCGGCCGCGCTACGGTCGTCCGGCTCTTCCGTGAAGGCAACCGCCTCATGGTCGGATGAAGAGGCATGCGGATTGGGGAAGGCGCGGCCGTACAGAGTGCACAGAGGTCACAGCCTGTTCTGTAATTTCTGTGTCTCTGTGCACTCTGTACGGCCTCGCCTTTCTTCCTTCTTCCCACCGATCACTCTTGACGCCGTCGAGCACACCCGCCGATGCTAGTCGCTCGTGAAGCACATCAATCCGCCAGGTCTGCATCCGCCCACGGGCTACACGCATGTCGTCGAGACCACGGGCCGTCGGACGGCTTACGTCTCTGGCCAGATCGCCCTTGATCGCTCGGGCTCACTCGTCGGCGAAGGGGACTTGAAGGCGCAGACGCATCAGGTCTTCGAGAACCTCTCGGCCGCCCTGGCCGCCTCGGGCGTTTCTTTCGAGCACGTCGTCAAGATGACGGTGTTCATGACGGATGTCACGGAGATCCACCTCTTCAGGGAGGTCCGTGATCACTACTTCACGGGGAAGCTGCCAGCTTGTAGCTTGGTCCAGGTCGTCCGCCTCGCCCGCCCCGACCTCCTGATCGAGATCGAAGCCATCGCGGTAGCCGAATAAGCAGGACGGGCGTCGACCGTCCGGGTGCGCAAGGACGAGCCTTCGACAGGTGTCCAGGCAGCGCTGGCCATGGTGCGAACGCGCCGCTGCTTCTCGTGCGTTGAAGACCAATAAGCAGATAAGGTCTCGTTCATGAGTGATCCGCCGCGACGAGGTCGGACTGGTTCTGAGAGCTCCTCGAATTGCTCGGCATTATGGCTTGGCGTGCTCGCTCTGGCACTCGTGGCCTGCAATATCTCGGGCACGCCGACAGCCGCCATGAGTCATTCACGCGCTGGGGGGTCGGTCGCTGATCTCCGAATGGACATAATCGAGTTCCAGGACCCGGAGTTCCTCGGCGGCGTGTTCCACTACGGTTTTGCGGCGGTCAACGACGGTCCGGACCTCGCCGAGGGTGTAGAGGTCGTCGATGACATTCCCGAGGGACTGGCATTCGCCAGGGTTGACGTTTCGACGAGCTTCGGAGAGCCGCTCGAGGTTCAAATAGAAGCCCCGGAAGCCGGCCAGCGTGGATTGATTCGCATCTCGATCGGAGCCATCCAGCCGAACGACTGGGTCAACACGATCGTGTACCTTGTCGCGACGGCGCCGCCCGGAACCGTGATCGAGAATACGGCTGTTGTAACCGGATTCGGATCCGACCCGAACTTCGAAAACAACGACATCATCGTTCCGTACCGAATACCATACCCGCCTGTCGTTCAGTTCATGCGCGCCTATACGACTGATGCCGGAGCGTTTCGAATTCGACTCTCGGGATACAACCTATTGCCCTCGAGCACCAGTGCGCCTCCCTTCGTCTACATTGGTGAGGAGCAGGAAGTCTGGACGGAGTGGAAGGCGACATTGCCGCTTAAACTGATCCTAAAAGGCGGCCGAGATGGAAAAGAGCTCAAGCGGCGATTCCCGAAGGGAGTGCCAGTCCCGATCCGACTCGTGAACTTCGACGGCGGCGA
>CAZQBW010000111.1:8545-14942 GCA_964591515.1 uncultured Clostridia bacterium | reverse complement strand
ACATCGAGGGAGCGGTTCGCGAAGTCGAGCGGGCCATTCGCGTGTTCGAGCGGGAACGTGATGCGACGCGCATGCTCGATGCTTTCCTCGTCGCGGCCGAGACAGCGTGGGAAGGACGGAGAATCGAGGAGACGAGACGCTGGGTCGACCGCGGGCTCGACGCCGCGCGGATCGTCGACGATCAGGAAACGAGATCCCGCCTGCTCTCGCTCGGAGCGACGGTTGCGAATCTGCGGGGCGAATACGAGGCAGCTCGCGAATACCTCGAGGAGATCGAGCTCCTGTGGCCGGATGGACCCGCAGTGGACTCGGAAGTTCCGATTGGCGGAACGTTGTTCGTCGGGGTTCCGAGCAATATCGATGCCCGAGAGCCTTCGACGGTGAAGACCGTCGAAGAGGAAGAGATCATCGCGAATGTCTTTGAAGGCCTGTTCGCTGCCGACGACCAGGGGACCATCCAGCCGCTGATCGGCGAGAAATGGGAGATGCTCGACGGCGGCCGCTCACTGCTCGTGACTATCCGTCCGAACGTGCGGTTCTCGGACGGAGAACCGCTGACAGCCGAAGACGTCCGCCGGACGTTCGAGCGCGCGATCCGTTTCGATGCCGATTCGCCGAGGGCGATTTTTGCCACGATACGCGGGGCGTCAGCTTATGCGCGTGGCGCGACGGAGCACGTAGAGGGGATCATCGTCCGGTCGAAGCTCCAGATCGAGATCCAGCTTTCCGAGGCGTTGCCGATCTATCCAACGCTGCTTTCTGATCCTGGCGCGGGCATCGTCCGCATCGTGCCCGATGCCGAAGGCGGCGAGTCGATCATCGGCACGGGAAAGTTCCTCATCGAGTCGAGCGAGGCGAAGCGCGTAGTGCTGGCGCGCAACGACGACTACTGGGGCGGAACCAGCACGCCGCTCGATCACATCGAGTTCCAGACGCGGCTCACACCCGGCGAGTCCGCTGCGCGCTTCCGCGCCGGGCAGCTCGACATCGTGTACGAGTTGATGAACGACGACCTCGACCGGATCCTGCGCGATCAGCGGATTCACGCGCAGGTGAACGAGGCGCCGCGGAAGAACGTGGCACTCGTAGTCTTCAAGACGACGAGCGGACTGTTCAAGGATGCGGTTGCCAGACGCGCGGTCGCGGGCGTCGTGCGGACCCAGGATCTCGTCTGGCAGTCACTGGGCAGGTTTGCGATGCCAGCCACGGGGCTCATTCCCCCCGGAATGCTCGGGCACGACCCTGGACGCCGGCGGACGCCGCTCAACGTTGACCAGGCGCTCGCCCAGATGACCAGCAGTGGTTTCACGGCGCCGGTCCGGGTGGCCGCGGCAGTTCCGCCCGGACTGATGGATCGCTACGCCGAATTCTTGAGAGGACTGTTCGACGGGTGGCGGGACCTCGGCGTGCAGGTCGAGCACGTGACGAACAAGGCGGAGGATTACCTGCAGGCCCTGCGAACCGGAGAGGGAGTGGATCTGCTCGTGATTCGGTGGAACGCGGACTACGACGATCCTGACAATTTCACCTACGGTCTCTTTCATTCGCGCGTCGGACTGTTGCGGAACTTCTTCTCGTCGCCCGAAACGGATGCGATTGCCGAGGAAGCGCGGACAGAGCGCACGGCCTCGATACGCGAGACGCTTTACCGGAAGTTCGAGCACGCGCTGCTCGAGGCCGGCGTGGTGGTCCCGCTCTTTCACGAAGTGACCTACCGGTTGTCGTCGAGTCGCGTACGCGGGATGCGCGTGCGAAGTGGCGCGCCGTGCGTGAACTACGCAGAGGTGGGAAAGGCGGTCCCGACGGAGCCGGCGACGGCGACGCCCCGTCGCTCGGCGGGCGGAGTGATCTACGTTCCGGGCGGTACGACGCGAATCGAGTCGCTCGATCCGGCCTATATCTCGACTCTCAGCCACGGCGAGGTAATACCGAACATCTTCGAGACCCTCACGCGCGTTGTCGAAGGGGCGCGGGTCGTGCCGTGGCTTGCCGCGTCATTTCACGTCGAGGAGGGTGGCCGCCGATTCCGTTTCCGGCTGCGTGACGACGTCCGCTTCCACGACGGACGGCGACTCACGTCCCGGGACGTCCGATACACCTTTGAACGATTCCTGCTCGACCCGAACGGTCCGAACAGGCGGCTGCTGATGCCGATTCGGGGAGCCAAGGCGATGATCGACGGGACGGCCGGGGATCTTGAAGGATTCCGGATACTCTCGGCACTCGAGTTCACGATCGAACTGGACGCTCCGCTTCTCCTGTTCTCGGTGATGTTGACGAATGCCGCCCTGGCGATCGTGCCCGAAGGGTGCAGTCTCTTCGACACGAACTGGCGCGAGACCTGCATCGGGACTGGGCCTTTTCGAGTGCTGCAGTTCGATCCCGGTCGACGATTGGAGCTCGAGAGGAACTCGGATTACTGGCGCGCGGGGTATCCGAAGTCGGACGGCCTGGTCTTTCTCTTCGGTCTGACTTCGAACCAGATCCTTACCGAGTTCAGAGCCGGGCGACTCTCAGTTGCCTCCGAGCTTGCACCGGTTGACGTCGACGCACTGCGACACGATCCGACCTTCGCTTCAGGCTATCGCGAGATGCCCAGGCTCTCGTCTTCGTTCGTGACGTTCAACACCAAGAAAGGACCGTTGGCGGACACGAATGTGCGGAGGTGGCTGACGTCGGCCATAGACACGGCTTCGATGGTTCGACGGGTTCTCGGGCGATTCACCATGCCGGCGCACGGACTGATCCCGCCCGGTCTGCTCGGTTACGAAACGGTGCGCGGGTCCGGCGGCTCGGGGGCCCTTCCGCGAATCCTCGATGAACCGATCGAGTTGACGGCCGTCACCAATGCAGTATTCACCGGCCGGTATCTGGACCTCACGACGGAGCTGCTCGAGGCGATGCGGCGACTTGGAGCCAGGGTCAGTCTCGAGATGGTCTCACCTGACGAGCTCTATCACGCGCAGAGCACGGGAAGCGTCGACATGATCATCAACGCGTGGGTGGCCGACTATCCCGACGCGGACAGCTTCGCAAGGGGGCTGCTTCACTCGGAGGATGGGGTGCTCGGGAACATGCTGGGGTCGAAGGACCTCGATGCAATCATCGAGCGGGGACGAATCGAGACGGAACCGAGCGTGCGGCACGCGGTCTATCGTCAGATGGAGGAGTACCTTGCGCGTGAGGCTCTGCTGCTGCCGCTGTTCCATCCGCGCAACTTCCGTATCGCGCGGCCCGAGCTCGAGGGGCTCTCGATCACGTCTTACACCTACCCGAGTGTTGCGTATGAGAACCTCTGGGTGAAGTAGTTTCGGCGTCGACGGCGAGCAGAAAAAAGGCATCGCGGATTCCGCGGATGGAGCGGATCACGCGGGTCTGGTTTCGAACCGGTTAGATCCGCGCCATCCGCATCATCCGCCGAATCCGCGATGCCTCTTTGTCTCCCATTGCGGATGGAGCAGATCGGACGAATCTGACTCGCTTCTTGTCTGAGGTCGTCGCTCGGCGTTAGAGTCCGGCGTTTCCCGAGAAGGAGCCGTGCATGACCTGGAATGACCTTGCCGACCGCGTCCTCGACGGTCACGACGCAACGTTCGACGACGCGCTTGCAGTCATCCGATCGGCGGATGACGAGATTCTCGAACTGCTGGACGCCGCCTTTCGTGTTCGTCGAGCCCATCACGGCCGCGACGTGCGTATCCACGTGCTGCAGAACGCAAAGAGCGGCGTGTGTCCCGAGGACTGCTCGTTCTGCAGTCAGTCGACGGCCTTCGATACTGGCGTCGAGCGCTACCGGATGCAGTCCGTCGACGAGATCGTCGCTGGCGCGCGCCGCGCGCATGAGATGCGGGCGGTGAAGTACTGCATCGTCACGGCGACGCGCGGCCCGTCGGCGCGAGAGCTCGACACCGTCTGCGAGGCCGTCAGGCAGATCAAGTCGGAGATTGACATCAACATCTGTACGTCGCTGGGGCTGCTCGCGGACGGTCAGGCCGAGCAACTCGCCGCCGCCGGAGTCACGCGGTTCAATCACAACCTCGAGACGGCCCGGCGGTTCTTTCCCGAAATCTGTTCGACTCACGACTTCGAAGACAGGATCGAGACTGTGCGCGCCGCCAAGCGAGCAGGTCTTGAAGCCTGCTGCGGCGGAATCATCGGCATGGGCGAGACCGAGGAGGACCGCGTGTCACTAGCGTTCGAGCTGCGGGAGCTCGAAGTCGAGTCCATTCCGGTGAACTTTCTCGATCCGCGTCCGGGTACGCCGCTGGGTGGCGTCGACCGGATGTCGCCGGTGCAGTGTCTGCGCACGCTCTGCATGTTCCGGTTCGTGAATCCGACCCGGGACATCCGTGTGGCAGGCGGGCGCGAGGCGAACCTGCGCCGGATGCAGCCCTTCGCGCTCTATCCTGCCAACTCGCTGTTCGTGGACGGGTATCTGACGACCGGAGGACAGGGGTATGAAGCGGACATTCAGATGATCGAGGATGCGGGATTCCGCGTGGCGGCGATCGTGGCGGAGTGAAGGGACGTTACCCGGCGCCTCTGCGAGACCTCTGCGTCTCTGCGAGAAACGGTGCCTCGAGACAGTTTCTCGCAGAGACGCAAAGTTCTCGCAGAGGCGCAGATGAATGGGAGGACGATGAACGAGTCTCGACTGATCCGGGGCACCGACCTCACCCACGATGAGCTCGTCCGTCTCGACGACGCGCACGTCTGGCACCCTTTCACGCCGCACTCTGTCTATCGCGATGAATCCCCGCTCATGGTCGTCGCCGGCGACGGCCACTACCTCATCGACGCCGACGGCCGACGCTACCTCGACGGTGTCGCCTCGCTCTGGTGCAACCTGTTCGGTCACCGCCGCGCCGAGATCGATGCCGCCGTCGTCGACCAGCTCGGCCGAATCGCCCATTCGACGTTCCTCGGGAATGCGAGCAGTCCGGCCGTTGCGCTGGCCGCCCGCCTGATCGGGCTCGCCCCCGAAGGGTTGACGCGCGTCTTCTTCTCCGACAACGGCTCGACCGCGGTCGAGGTCGCGCTGAAGATTGCCCTGCAGTTCTGGCAGCAGCACGATGGCGGCAGCGAACAGCAGAGATCGGTCTTCGTCACGCTCGGGAATGCCTATCACGGCGACACGATCGGCGCGGTCTCGCTCGGCGGCATTCCGCTGTTCCACGCACGGTACGGACCGCTGTTGTTCGAGACGGTCCGGGCTCACTCACCCTACTGTTACCGATGTCCGCTCGGACTGTCGCCTGATACGTGCCGGACGGACTGCGCGGCCGAGCTCGAGCGCGTAGTCCTCGAGCACGGCGACCGGGTTGCGGCAGTCGTGCTGGAACCTGGCGTTCAGGGTGCGGCCGGCATGATCCCGCTTCCGGATGGATATCTCCGGCGCGCCGCGGCCGCTGCACGTCGAGTCGGAGCCCTTCTCATTCTCGACGAAGTGGCTGTTGGATTCGGCCGATCTGGATCGATGTTCGCCTGCGAGCGCGAGCAGGTCGTGCCGGACATGCTCTGCCTTGCGAAGGGGCTGACCGGCGGGTATCTGCCGATGGCGGCGACGCTCGCGACTGAGCGCATCTTCGAGGCTTTCCTGGGAGAGCCGGCTGATGGCCGCACGTTCTTCCACGGCCACACTTACACCGGAAACCAGCTGGCCGCGGCAGCGGCCCACGCCACGCTCGACATCTTCGAACGCGATCGAGTCATCGAGCGACTTCAACCGACCATCGCGCGATTTCATCAGGAGCTCGAGCGACTTCGCGACCATCCGCACGTTGGCGACATCAGGTGCTTTGGCCTTGCGGCCGGCGTCGAGCTCGTCGCGGACCGGGCAACGAAGGCAGCGTTCCCGCCGTCCGAGCGTCGCGGAATGAGTGTCTGCACGGCGGCGAGGGACAGTGGAGTCTTTCTGCGGCCCCTCGGGGATACGGTCATCCTGATGCCGCCTCTCTCGATCACGGCCGACGAGATCGTCTTGCTCGTCGACGCGCTCGAAAGCGGCATCCGGCGAATTTGTCCGGCCGCCTGAATCCTATCAACGCCCGATCTGGAGGAGTCTCCGTGAAGATTATCGTCATCCTGACGCTGTCGGTCCTGCTCGTTGCCCCGGTGGCCTCGTTCGGCCAGTCTCGCGGCCGCAAACCCGCCGCGAAGAAACCCGCTCCGAAGCCGGCCGCTTCCGCCGTCGAGACTGAGCGGAAGGCCGGGGCCCAGAAGGTGTCCGATCAGATCAAGACGCTCGGCCAGTTCCTGTATCTGTACGGAGGCGTCGTGAAGACCGTCGAACGGATCGAGGGCCGAGCCGAGAGGCGCCGGACGCCAAGTCCGGAGGCAGGCGAAGTCGCCGAGCAGAACAAGCAGGCGATCCGCCAGAGCATCTCGAACGTGCGAG
>CAZQBW010000111.1:0-8445 GCA_964591515.1 uncultured Clostridia bacterium | reverse complement strand
GACAGGCACTTCCTTTCCTCTAAGCCCTGTCAAGCCTGTAATCCTGTCCACTCGTCCTTCCTACGGGTTCGTCGACGCCGAAGATGCCGGCATGGCCTGCGTAAGGCCGCGGTTGACCAGGATCTTCACCTCGACGCGTCGATTCTGCGACCGGCCTTCGACCGAGTCGTTGTCCGCCACCGGCTTCAGATCACCGTAACCGAAGGGCGTGATCATCCGGCGAAGCGGAATGTCGTAGGTCTCGGCCAGGTATCGCACCACCGCATCGGCGCGATTCTGACTGAGTACCCGGTTCTTCTGAGTGTTCCCGGTAGAGTCGGCGAATCCGGTTACCTCAATCATGTAGCCCCTCGTTCCAAGGGCTTTCTGTGCAAGGACGTCGAGGTCCGCCTTTCCTTCGGGCGAGAGCACGGAGCTGTTCACCTTGAAGTAGACGGTGGCGAGGTCCTGCACCAGGTAGTCGTCGAGCGAAGAAATCCGCTCGTTCGTCCTGGCGATCTCGGCCTTGTTGACGTCGATATCGCTCTTCATGGCCTTCGAGACCTCGTTGAGCTCGTCGACCTGTCCCGCGAGCGCCTCGTTCTGTGCTTCGACGCGTGTCACCCGGCCTTCGACCGGCGTTACGCGTGAATCGATGGAACGCGCCGTCTCGAGGTCGTCCTTCGAGAAGCGGATCTTTTCAGCCGTCAGCTGACCGTTGGCATTGCCACGGCCCTCGGCCTCGATCGTCAGCCCGCGCAGCAGGCTCGTCACATCGTAGTTCGTCCCGCGCCGGAAAAAGCCGCCCTTCGAGGCAACCGTCGTGCGGTCCGTGATCTCGACGACCGTGTCCATGCCGGAGCCGTCGCGCAATGTGAGGGTATCGGCATCCCTCGAAATGATGGTTCCCTTGATTTTCGACTTCTGCCCGGCCGCGATGGTGCGGATGGGCCGATTGTCGCCGGCATCCTGTACCGGACCTGCGAATACGTTCGTTGCGATGAGGGCCGCGACGAAGACCGTCGCGATGGCGCATCGAAATCCCCTGCTCATAGTAATCACCTTCATGTATTGACTCCCCCTGAGTCTGAGTTTCGTACGAGTGATTCGCGGCGTACCAGGGAAGTTGCCGCGAAGGCGTCTGCGTCCGGGAGCGTGAACGCAGGAAGATCATCATACGCCGGGAATTGTCCCGGACAGATCGAGGCAAGTCAAGTGCTTGATTCTGAACAGTATGCTGTGTTGGCGAGTGCCTTCGTCGCGGTGTGGTAGACTTCGAAAGGCGACTGAATTTTCTTTTTGGCGGGAGTACAGATGGGGTGGTCGATCCTGGGAACGCGATGTCTGGCAACGATCCTGCTCGCGGGGATCGTGACGGTCGCAACGGCGTCTCCCCAGCGGCAGGCGCCCAATGTCCAGATCCCTCCACCGCCTGCTGAACCGGTCACCGAGCCGCCGCCCGTCGAAGAGCCGCCTCAGACCGTTGAGCTTACAGCGAACCTCGTGACGATCGCCGTCGTCGCCCGAAGCGCGAACGGTGAGCTCGTCACGGATCTCACGGCCGCAGATTTCGTGGTGTACGAGGACGGGAGGGCTCAGGAGGTCGATCAGTTCTTCCGTCAGGGTGAAGTTCCGCCTCTCAGGCTCGCTCTGATGTTCGACGCAAGCCTGTCGGTGCGCACCCGTCTCGATTTCGAGAAACGCGCCGCCTCGAGGTTCTTCTCCCAGGCCTTTCGCGCTGGGGACCAGGCCGCGCTCTACAGCGTGGCGAGCACCTGGACGCTGCTGCAGCCGTTGACCGGGTCTGTCGGTGCCCTTGTGGATGCCACTGCAAACATCGAGGCAGGCGGCACGACGACGCTGTACGGCGCGATCATCGCCGCTTCCGGCTATCTGGGTGAATCAGACGGGCGCCGGATCCTCGTCCTGCTCACTGACGGCTACGACAATGCCGCGAAGGAGACACTTGCCCAGACTCTCGAGGTCGCCCAGCGCAAGGACATCATCATGTATGGCATCAGTCCCTCCGGGACCGGAGACTCGAAGAGTCAGGTTGCCAAGCTCGGATCGGCTGCATTGAACCAGCTGTGCGAGCAGACAGGTGGTCGCGCGTTCTTTCCGGCGATCGAAATGACTCCGGAGGCGGAAGTCCAGTCTCTCGACAGGATCTACCAGCGGATAATCGCGGAGCTGCAGGCGCAGTACGTGCTGACCTACTACTCGAACGAACCCGCGCACGACGGGCGATTCCGTACGCTTCGCGTCGAGGTTCGCCGGCCCGGTGTCTCGGTTTCGGCGCGGAAGGGTTACTACGCGCGTTAGAGACTCGCGCCGAAGTCGAACATCTGGGGAGTGTCACATGAGCAAGACGCTTGTCATCGCCGGTACGGACACCGGCGTCGGAAAAACCTTCGTAGGCGCTGCGCTGGCGCGATCGCTCTCGATGTCCGGGCGATATGTCGTTGCGATGAAGCTCGTCGAGTCCGGTTGCGCCGCTTGCGAGCGGTCCGAAGAGGATGGTCGCATCCTGGCGGCTGCGACGGGGCAGTCGGAGCCACTCGAGGCACTGGTCCGACTCGAGGCAGCGGTGACGCCTGCAATGGCAGCGGATCTCGAGGGAGTCGAGCTCGATTTCGCAACGCTGCTCGAACGGGCACGCGACCTGGCGGCGGGCGCGGACGTGACTATCGTCGAAGGTGTTGGAGGGCTACTGGCGCCGCTGACGTGGCGTCACAATACGCGCGACCTTGCCCGAGAGCTCGAGGCGTCCGTGATTCTCGTGGCCAGCGACCGGCTTGGCACGATCAACCACACGCTGCTTACGCTCGCCGCGCTGGCGAGCTTTCGCGTTGAGGCGCTCGTGTTGAGCGCACCGGAAGCTCCAGACGCTTCGACGGGGACGAATGCCGAGGCGATTCGGATGCACGCGGGTGCGCTTGGAATCGCGGTTCCGCCAGTTGTGGTCCTCGATCGCATCGAGAGCGTGGACGAAGCCGCAGCCGAGCTCGGCGACCTCGCCGCGGCACTCGTCGGCGGAGTCTGGGTGTGAGCGACCGGCTCGGCTTCCTGGACCACGACATGAATCGGATAGCGGCGAATGGGCGAAGGCGCTCACTCGTGCCGGTCGCTCCCCGATCGCCGGTCCACGTCGATGTCGGTGGCCGTGCAGTCCGGCTTTTCTCGTCGAACGACTATCTCGGACTGTCGCATCACCCGCGCGTCCGCGAGGCCGCGGCGTCCGCGGCTCACGAGTTCGGGATGGGACCTCGCGGCGCGTCGCTCATATGCGGCTACACCACCGAGCACGAGGCGCTCGAGGAAGACCTCGCAACGCTGGCCGGCACCGAGTCGGCGCTGCTGTTCCCATCCGGTTTCGCTGCGAATCTCGGAGTCGTGTCTGCGCTCGGCGGCGACGGCGCGGCGGTGTTCTCGGACGAGCTCAATCACGCGTCGATCATTGACGGCTGCCGCCTCGCGCGAGCCGCGGTCCATATATACCGGCACGCGGATGTCGAACACCTCGATGAACTGCTTTCCTCGTCGAAAGCCTCTCGAAGGATCGTCGTGACCGAGACCGTGTTCAGCATGGACGGAGACGTGGCACCGCTCGTCGAACTGGCCGAGGTCTGCGACCGGCACGGGGCCATTTTCGTGGTGGATGAATCGCACGCGACGCTCGTTTTCGGCAAGCGGGGAAGTGGAATCGCGGAAGACAAGGGCGTGGCGGAGCGTGTCGATCTCCACATCGGAACGCTCAGCAAGGCCATTGGTTCGCAGGGAGGCTTCGTCGCGACGTCTGAGCGTATGCGCGAGTACCTGCTGAACGTCGCTCGAGCGTACGTCTTCACCACGTCTCCCACGCTGCCAGTCGTGGCGGCGGCGCGCGCCGCGCTACGCGTGGCGAGGGAGGAGCCGGAGTTGCGTGCGCGTCTCTGGGAGCGGGTTGGGGAGCTTGCTGTCGGGCTTGGCCGGGCGCTGGCGAGTCCAATTGCACCGATTGTTGCCGGGGCCGAAGAGCGCGCCGTGGCGGCGAGCCGTTCTCTCCTGGAACGGGGCTTCCACGTCACGGCCATAAGGCCGCCCACGGTGCCGGTCGGGGAGTCGCGACTGCGGATCACGGTTTCGGCGGCGCACTCCAGGCGGGACGTCTCGGAGCTGGTCTCCGCGTTGAGGGAAGACTGGACAGAGCCAATGCCAATTCCAGGGCGATGATCGCCAATCAGTCCCGGATAGCCTGCTCGTGACTAGTCTCCGCTCGCACTCGATCGTTCCCGAAGCCGGGTGAGCAGAGCCTGATATTCCGGGTCGTCCCGGAGTGCTTCCCAGTTCGGATCGCGCTCGAACCAGGGAAAGTTCTCGTTGCCGAGCTCCGTTGCCCGTTCGAGCCACGTGAGCGCCTCGTCGCGGTCGCCGAGCAGCGCATAAAGGGATGCCAGCCAGTACGCGACATCGTGGTCGGCGCATGCACCGTCGATCACGTCGTGGTCGATGAGCGCGAGCGCCTTCTCGTTCTCGCCGCGGGCGCAGTAGACGAACCCGAGCATCGGCGAAAGTCCGCGCATGCTCGGCGCCATATCGAAGACCCGGCGGAAGACCCTCTCCGCTTCGTCATACTTTCCCTGATAGTAGAGGATCTGCGCCCAGAAGGCGTTCAGCAGCGGGTGATCGGGCTCGGATTTACGACCACGCTCGATCTCGCGGATCGCCGCATCGTAGTCACCGCGATACAGGAATATCCGGGCACGATTGTACTGCGCCGGAGCGACCTCGGTCGGATTGATCTTCAGCTGCCGATCGAATTCGCGAAGGGCCTCGTCGTAGCGCCCATCGAGACGATAGAGCGTGCCCGCCACGGAACGGATCGACGTGTCGTTCGGCGCTTCGCGCCTTAGCTGCTCGACGAGCTCGCGCGCCCGGCGCTTGTCGCCCGATTGCAGATAGATGAAGACGAGCGTCACACGCGGCTCGACGGCCTTGGGATCGAGCTCGAGCGCACGGTTGCACGTCGACTCGGCCTGATCGTAATAGGCGATGCCGCCCATTCCCTTCATCACATACGTCGAGTAGCACACGCCTAGCGACGAGTAGGCGTTGGCGAACTGCGGATCCAGCTCCGTCGCGCGCTTGAAGGCCGCGACGGCCTCGTCGAGGTCTTCGCGATTGAGTGTGTGAGTGACAAATGTATTGAGCAGGTTCTTGCCGCGCAGGTACTGCTCGTATGCCTCACTGTTGCTCGTTGCCGCTCGGGCGAGCCGGTTCTGTTCCTGATCAGAGATCCGGATGCTCAACCCGTCGACGATGTGCTGCGAGATGGTGTCCTGGAGCGTGATGATGTCCTTCGAGTCGACGTCGATCTTGTCGCTCCAGATGATCTCGCCCGACGAGATGTCGATGAGCTGCGGGGTGACGCGGAACCGATCGCCGGCCTTCAGATAGCTGCCGACGAGCACTGAGTCGACCGCAAGCTCCTGGCCGACCTGTCGCGGATCCACCTCCACGTTCTGGTACTTCGCGATGAACGTGGACGGGCGGACGATGAGCGACTTGAGCTGGGCGAGCTCCGTTATCACGCTGTCGGCGAGAGAGAAGCCGTAGAAGTCGCTTTCCTTGTCGCCAGACAGGTTCTTGAACGGCAGGATCGCGATGGCGCGCTTGTCGCGTACGGAAGTGCCGCTGAACGCGGAGCGCGAGATGTCGCCGGTTTCGACCGAGACCTCGTGACTCGGCTCGGCGTCTATGGCCGACGCCTGATCCTCCTTGCCGAGAACGTTCCGCTTGAGCCAGTTCATGGCCCGGCCCACAGTTCCAGGTTTCGGGTCGGGTCGCATCGCGTGCATCGAAGCGGTCCGGTCGACGGGCAGGTCCCCGCGCCCAGAATAGACGAGTCGCGCGACCCGCTTGAGGTCTTCGAGCATCTCGGCCGCGGTCTGGTATCGCTCCGATGCGTTCTTGGCGAGGCATCGCTCGATGACACGCACGAACGACGGCGGTACGTTGTCTGGCAGAGAGGGCGACTTGTCGTGAATGACGCCGTGCATGACGTCGATGCTCGTCTTGCCCTTGAAGGGAAGACGGCCAGCCGTCATCTCGTACATGACGACGCCGAGCGAGAAGATGTCGGAGCGGTGGTCCGCGATTTCACCCTGCGCCTGTTCGGGCGACATATAGCTCGCTGTGCCGAACGGAACTCCGCGTTGCGTGAGCTCAGTCAGACCTCCGACATCGTCACCGGCCCCGCGACGTCCGTTCGTGGGTTCAGTGAGTTTGGCGAGCCCGAAGTCGAGGATCTTCGGCTGGCCGCGCTCGGTCATCACGATGTTCGACGACTTGATGTCGCGGTGGATAACGCCGTGAGAGTGCGCCTCCGCGAGCGCATCGGCGAGCTGAAGCGAGATCTCGATGACCTGTTCAACCGGCATCGGCTTGTTGTTGATCGTCTTCTTGAGCGTCTGTCCCTCGACAAACTGCATCACGAAGAAGAGCCGGTCTGGAGTTTCGTTGATTTCGTAAACGGTGCAGATGTTCGGGTGGTCAATAGCGGACGCGGCGCGGGCTTCTCTCAGGAACCTCTTTCGGGCCTTCTCATCCCCGACGAGGTTTCCAAGGAGCACCTTGAGCGCGACCGTCCGGTGGAGCTTCTGGTCCTCGGCCTTATAGACCACTCCCATACCGCCCTTGCCGAGCTCTTTGAGGACGCGGTAGTGGAGGATCGTCTTGCCGACCATCTCCTTGATGCACGCGGGTTTGCCGTGAAGATCGCTGTCACCCGGGACTAGGCGGAGACTATACCGACCCCGCATCGAGCGGCAAGCATTCGCGAACCGTGAAAAATTATTACTTGCGGCGAGCGAGCGGCCGACAGTTGCGAACTGGCCGCGAGAGCGCACGGGTGGAGAGAATCGGATCACGGGGCGGGTCGACCTTGGGCGTGTCAGACGTCGATTCGTATGGCCGGCCCGTCGCTGCGCTCCAGGTTCGGCCAGACGGGAAGGACAAATTGCGCCGCAACCACGGTCTGGAGCCAGACCGAACCCGGAGCGAAGCGACGGGCCGGCGCCGCGAGAGCTCACCGGTGGAGAGACGGCTCGGGCCGACCTCGAGCGCGTCAAACGTCGACTCGCAAATGCGCCACCACCCGTGCGCTACCACGCACGGGACTGATGCGTTTAGTACGCACTCTTGAATGCCGTTCAATCCAGAACTATCGGAAGACATTCCCGAGCGAAAAGAAGATCCGGCCGCGGCCTCCCTCGCCGACCGCGCCGCCGAGCGTGATGAGCCCGATCTTCGTGTTCATCAGGAAGCCGCCGGCGACGGCGTGCCTGATGTCCTTCGTTCCCCAGTCGTTGAAGGCGCTTCCGACCTCGTACCACGCCCCGACGTAGTACCGGCCGCCGATGACCTCCGAGAGACTGCCGAGGCTGTGCAGGTATCCCGGACTTGCATAGAAGTAGTTGGCGCCGCGAAATTCGTTGCGATTGTATGCACTCAGCCGCAACTGCCCGCCAAGCGAGAAGTCGAACGGCGGCGTGACGTCGGTGCCGAAAGAGGAACCGCCGGCGGCAAGCAGGAACACGGTGTCGCTCTTTCGCACGGGATGGTGAATGGCTCCGAAGATGTTCAGCGTCGTGTAGTCGTCGAGCGTCGCCTCGCTGTCGAAGAGCCGGCGGATCTCGCCGGTGAACCGCACACCGCGTGTCGGTATCACCGGATTGTCCACGCCGTCGTATGTGTATCGCGCACGAACGGTATTCACGAAACCGCTGAGCTCGGGAAGCGTCGGGTCGCCAATGCGCGTCGACGCGTCGACGGCGACCAGCTCGTATCCAACTCTCGCTTCAGAACGCCGGTCGAACGCATACCCGATATCGAAGCCGACCCCGGCCTCGCGCACGCGATACCGGGCAACACGGTCTTCATCACGAAAGGCGTCCTGAGTTGTTGATTCGAATCCGGCATACGGCGCGAAGAAGAACCTCGACCTGCCGACTGGACGGTAATACTCGATGCCGGCGAACGCAGTAGTGCCGATCCCGGCGTCGATTCGGGTCTCGGTGCCGTAACCGCCGATGTCGAAGAACGTCAGCCGCGCGTTCAGGTTGATGTCGGCGCCATCGGCCTGGCGATTCGAGAGATCGACGCCGAACCGAATCGTCGGGGGTGCGTAGGGCTTCTCGTCGATCCGGATCTCCAGGCCGGTCTTGCCGTCTCGTTCGACGAGTCCGTACTTCGCGGCCTGGTAACGTCCGGAGCCGAGCACCTTGGTGATGTCGAGCTCCACCGCGTCGGTGTCGAGCGGCCTTCCCGCGTATTCCCCGAAGCGCTCCTCGATCTCCCTCTTCGCTTCACCGTCGACACCGGTCACCGCGACAAAGGCCGGCGTCGGAATCAACGTGCGGATTCGGGTACCTCGTTCGGCGAGGTACGCCGCCCACGAGGCCTCGTCGACGGAGAGGGTCTCGAGAA
>CAZQBW010000110.1:0-14995 GCA_964591515.1 uncultured Clostridia bacterium | reverse complement strand
GTTGCACTCGCCCCCGCGACCCACGGCTATTTCCTTCGACCGCTCCGCGGTCGATGGATAAACACAGATCTGTGTCTATCTGTGAAGATCTGTGGACACTTCTGCTGGGTACTCGGCGGCGAGCCACGCTGCGGTTCCTCCTACGACGTTGGCGACGTCCGTGAAGCCGTGGCGGGCAAGGATGCTCGTTGCCGCGCTCGATCGGTAACCGCTCTGACAGATCACCGCGGTCGGCCGCGTTGCGTCGAGCTCTCCGACCCGCCGATCGAGGTCTGCAAGCTGAACGCAGACGGCGCCGGGTGCGTGGCCCGCGGCGTACTCGGCCGGCCGGCGCACGTCGACAAGCTGCAGCGCGGCCACGTCGCTGATTCGCGACTTCAACTCGTCGACCGGAATCTGCGGAATGACCGCTTCGGGAAGACCGGCCTCGTCCCACGTCGGCATGCCCCCGGCGAGGTGGCCAATCACCGTCTCGAACCCGACCCGCGCCAGGCGCATCTGCGCCTCGTCGACCCCGTCCACGTCGTTGGCGACAACGACGATCGGCGCTCCGTGCGGAATGAGCGATCCCGCCCACGATGCGAACTGACCTCCGAGCCAGATGTTGAGGGCTCCGGGAACGTGTCCCGCGCCAAACTCCGCTCCCGTGCGCACATCGAGAACGATTGCTCCATCCGCCGCGGCTTCGGCGACGTCCTGCGCCGACATTGCGCGCGGACGCGGCAGCTGTTCGAGCGGCACGGCGCCGGCCCGGTTCATTTCGACGTCCGTCGTGAAGTACGCCGGCACTTCCGGCAGATTCTCGGTCATCATCGCGACGAAGGCATCACGCTCCATTGGCTTCAGCGCGTAGTTGAACTGCCGCTGCGCTCCGATTGTCGAGCTTCTCTCCTTGGACATGTTGCGGCCGCAGAGCGATCCCGCGCCGTGCGCCGGGTAGACTTCGACTCCATCGTCGAGGACCAGCAGCTTCTTGTGCAGGCTGTCGTAGAGCATCGACGCCATCTCTTCGGACGTGAAACCCTTCGAGCCGACGAGATCCGGACGCCCAACATCGCCGATGAAGAGCGTATCGCCGGTCAGGACCTTCGGCGTGACCGAGGGATCCGATGCATCCGCGACGAGAATCGAGATGCCTTCAGGCGTGTGGCCTGGCGTCTCGAGAATCGTGAGGGTAAGCGAGCCGACCTTGAGCACGTCGCCGTCCCGCACTGCCAGATGCGGAAAGGACACGCCGGCGCGATGACCGACTACGATCTCGGCGCCCGTTCGATCCGCAAGCTCGCGATGCCCGGAAACGAAGTCCGCGTGCAGGTGCGTTTCGAAGATGTATCGGATCGCGAGTCCTGCGTCCTTCGCTTCCTGAACGTATTGTTCGATGTCACGCTGAGGATCGACGACGGCAGCTTCGCCGTTCGAGCCAATCAGGTACGAGGCGTGCGCCAGACATCCGAGGTAGAACTGTTTGAAATACATGGTGCCTCCTCCCGTCGACAGGCTCAGATTGCCACGAGCATGGTGTTTTTGAGAACGAGCCAGACGGCGATCACGACAACGAACACCGCGAATCCGGTCCGCAGATGTGCCGGAGACACGCGCTGAGACCAATGAGAGCCAGCCAGCGCGCCTACGACGGCCAGCGCGGTAACGAGCGTGGCGAGAACGAGATCGAAGCTGGCGTGACCCATATGACCGGCGAGTCCGGCGGCACAGTTGACTGCAATGACGACGAGCGACGTTCCGACGGCTTCTCGCATTGTGAGACCTGCGAACATCACGAGCGCTGGTACGACGAGAAACCCGCCCCCGACGCCGAGAAACCCTGTGAGCGCTCCCACTATCAACCCGGCGATCCCTGCGCGAACGACGTGCGTCTCGCGGCGGAGCTCGGAAGCTTCACCCGACTTCCGCCGAATCAGCATCGACGCGGCAACTGCCAGCATCAGCGCGGCGAAGGAGAGCATCAGGACCGACGGCGAGACGAGATAGGTGAGCTGCGCGCCGCCGAGTGCACCCGCGATACCCGTCGATGCGAACAGCAGTCCCGTCCGGACCCGGACGACGCCTCGACGCGAGTGCAGCCACGCCCCGACGATACTGGTCGCTCCGACGACCGCGAGCGACATGGCGACTGCCTCGTGCGCATCAACGCCGAGGACGTAGACGAGCACGGGAACCGTGATGATCGAACCGCCGCCGCCGATGAGGCCCAGCGACACGCCGATCGCGGAACTGAGCAGAAGACCGATGATCAGATGCATGGCTACCCGCCCTCAGCGCGACATCGGAATCCGCTCGACCTCGCACGCGACATTCGAGTTCGCGTTCCACGGCATTCGCGCCATCACGAGACCCATCGCGCACGAGTCGGTGATCGAGGCGAACATCATTCCCGCACCAACAAAGGCCGCGAGCCACACGAACGGCTGCGCGACGAAAACCGACAGCAGAACGAAGACGATCACGAGCGCTCCGGCCAGAAGCCGTACCTGGCGTTCGATCGCCCAGGGCGCCTTCACGTCTCGCTCGAGCTCGATGCCGTTTGCCCGGCATGCTTCGATGCCGCCGTCGAGGTTTCGCACGTCTTCAAAGCCAAGCCTGCAGAGGACTGCAGCAGCCTCTGAAGACCGCCTGCCGGTTCTGCAGACAACCACCACGGGCCGGTTGCGATCCAGCTCCACCGACCGCTCGGCGATCTGAGCCAGTGGAATGAGCTTCGAGCCGGGCAGACGGGCCGCGGCGAACTCGGCGAATTCCCGCACGTCGACGAGAATCGCACCTTCCGAACGGGCGTATTCGACATCAGAGACTCGACAACTCGTGAACTTCGGATTTGACATGTGACGGCCAGACTCCTCTCTAGCGTGATTCTTTCGACGGTTCATCGCTCGACAGACCGGCAAACTGTGCGACGGCACCGTGACGGGCAGCGAGCTGGTTGGCGAGACGCGAGCAGACGAGCTCGCAGAGCTCGAAGATCGATTCGTCCGCAACCCGGTAGTAGGCGTTGAGACCTTCCTTGCGACGCGCGACGATCCCGGCATCCAGCAACATGCCGAGATGCTTCGACGTGTTTGCCTGACTCGCATTCGTGGCCACGACGAGGTCTCCGACCGACATCTCGTTGCGGCCGAGGGTATGCAGGATGCGGAGCCGCGACGGCTCAGACAACACCCTGAAACGCGCAGCGACCATCTCGAGCGCCTCCGGCGTCAACACCTTTTCCGATGTATCCATCTGATCCCTCCTTCGCGTTGCACCGATATCGCAACTGTATTGCTACACGGTAATGCAGTCAAGGAATTAATTCGCTGAGGTGTGCGATGAACCGCCGCGCTCGAGTTCGGCGATCAGTCAGTGGGTCGCCGTAAGAACTTCGGGACATTGGATCCCGAATGCACCCTCGAACCGTTGATCGCCGAGAAGGACAAATCAAGCTCTCCCACCACCCACGAGAATGGCTGGTGGCCAACTTCGCTGCCCTTCCAGTAGAATGCCGAGTTTGGGCGTCACGACATGAACATCGACCACGCATCCAGTTCGACCTTTCCCCGTACCGCCACTAGCGAGTCGCGCGTGCGCTCCTTTCTCTTCGCGCTCGTTCTCTCAGCGTTCGCCCTCGTGGCGCTGCTCGTGACAGTTGTTCTGTTGTTCCTCTCGGCTCGCGCCCAGATGCAGTTTCAGGTCTCGCCGACCGACATCAAGTACGGACCTGTGCAGCGGATTCCGGCGGCGACTCCGGATTCACGAGCCACTGCCAACTCTGAAGATGATGACGACGATTCCGACTCCGCACCTGCCCAGCCTGGCGCCTACGGGGCCGGGATCATCCCCGGCATTCCGGGAATCAGCGGAGGGCCGCTGTTTCCGTCTTCCCCGCAGGCACCGTCTTACACACCTGCTCCGGCAGCTCCGTCCCGAACGGAACCGCCGCAAGCAGGCCGCTCCGCACCGGTAAAGGTTGCGCCGGACACCACGCCAGCGCCGGCTGCCACGGCTGACCCGGTAACACGTCCGCGCAACTCCGCGCGACACGAGGGCACGCCGGTTGACACCGGTCGGATCCGGAGGGTCGGGAACAAGTCCTTCAAGCGTGATGGCACCGGAACTCTGGTGGACACGGCTTACGACTCGAATGCCGGGCTCGAGATCGTCACGGTCGTTGCGGGCAGCGATGCTTACGTCCGCCTTCTCGAAGCACGACAGGACCTGCGCCAGTTCTTCCGTCTCGACGATCGTCTGATCGTCGTCGTCGACAACATCGTCTATCGCGTGGTTCCGAAGGACTGACCACCCGCGGGGCGCTCTCCATGAGCAAGAAGAGGCGAACCCGGTCCGAGCGAACCAGCCTGCCTGCCGGCCTCGGCACCGACAGCGCGCCGTTCGAGCCACAGGTCCTATCAGCGGATGCCGAATCCGCGTCGGTCGACGCCGGCGAGTCGAACGACAGACGGATCTGGTATGCGCTCGCCGCCGGGCTCGCGATTCTCGTCGTTGCCGTGTTCGCCAACAGTCTCGGCAATGGCTTCGTGTTCGACGACTTCGACCTGGTCGTTCGCGAAGGCCGGATTCGCAGCCTCACGGGCGTCAGCGCGTTCATCGGCGACAGCTATCGTCCGATCAGGACCATCAGCTACGCGATCGATTTCGCAATCTGGGGACTCAACCCGACCGGGTTTCGCGTGACGAACATTCTCATTCACGTGGTGAACGCGATCATGGTCCTCTGGGTCGTCCGCCGATTGACCGACGGCGCGAAGATCGCTTCGATGGCGGCGGCGGTGTTCTTCGCGGTGCATCCAGTGCAGACCGAGTCGGTTGCCTACATCTCGGGACGACGCGACGTCCTGTTCTCGCTCTTCTTTCTTGCCGGCTTCCTTGCGTATGTGCGATTCCGCGAAGCGCCAACGCGTGCGGTGGCGGCGCGCTGGCTCATCGCTACCGGCGCGTGCTTCGCTTTGAGCCTGATGTCGAAGGAGATGGCCGCGAGCTTTCCCCTCGTCTGCGTGCTCTGGGATCTCACGCGCGCGACCGCGCCGGCTGTCGATGGCCAGCGTGCGACGGTCGGATCGGCCCTCGGGCGGATGGTCCGCGAGGGAGCAGCTCTCTACGGCGCCGGGTTCATCGCTCTCGCCGGATTCGCCTATTACTCAGTCATCGTGCGCAATGCCACGACTCGTATCGGGGAGGCCGGTGTCACGTTCTGGGGCGGAAGTCTTCTGACGAACACGCTCACGGTCCCGCTCACGTATGCCCACTACGCGAAGCTCGCCGTCTGGCCGGTCCAGCTCGCCGCGCAGTACTTTGGCGCGTTCGAGCCCGCGACCGGATTTTCGGATCCGCGAGTAGTGCCCGCGCTCATTTTTCTCGCGGGCCTAGGCGCTGCCGGCACCTGGCTGCTGCTGCGCACGTCGCATCGTGTCGCGGGCTTCGGATTGCTCTGGTTCCTCGTCACATTGTTGCCGGCCAGCCAGATCCTCCCGCATCACGAGATCGTCGCGGATCATTATCTCTATCTGCCCCTTGTCGGCGTCGGACTCGTGCTCGCCGACCTCGTGCAGACATTCGGTCGGATCAAGCTGCCGAGCGGCGGCGGCACGGCCTCGGTCACGCTGCTCGTGATTCTGCTCGGCGCGTTTGCCGTGCGCACCGTGGTGCGCAACGCGGACTGGAAGGACGACCCGACACTCTGGGAGGCCACCTACGCTGCAGTTCCGACGTCGCCGAGGGCCGCGTACAACTACGGCCTCGTTCTGACGAACCGGGGTGAACACGAACGCGCAATACCGTACTACCAGCAGGCGATCGAGCGCGATCCGACATTCATCACGTCGTACTTCAACCTGGCATCGACCTACGCGGGTTTGGGCCGATTCGACGAGGCGCGGGACGTCTACGCGGCTGCTCTCGCGAGCGACATCGACGCCGCTGCCCGGCAGTGGCACATGACGCCCGACACCCTCCGCGCGCTCTATGCGACGGAAGTGGCAATGCTCGATGCAACGGCCGGACGCACCGAATCGGCGCGCGACGACCTGGCCGCAATCCTCGCGAAGAGCCCGAACATGCTTCGCACCCAGGACTTCTACGCAAATGTCCTACAGATGAGAAGCGAAACGGCATCCACGATCGAATCGCTCCGAACGCGGCTCGCCGCGGCTCCAGACGACAACGCCTCGCGGCTCGTGCTCGGGAATCTGCTCTGGAAGACCGGACGCGTCGAAGATGCCCGGACGGTTTTTACCGAGGCCTTAGGTCGCGAGCCAACGAGCGCTGTCGCAAACTTCGCGCTCGGTCGTTATGCACGCGATGTGCGGCCCGGTTCAGCTGCAGCCGCTGAACCCTACTTCGAGCAGGCGCATCGGTCCGCGCTTTCCACCTTTGACCGCGAGACAATCCAGCGCGCGAGGTCGGGCGGCGCGCAGTCAGGATGACGGCCGGAGGTTCCCAACTGGACGTCTCGGTCGTCGTGGTGTCGTGGAACACTCGAGAGCTCACGCTCGCGTGTCTTCGATCCATCGTCCGGGAGATGTCGAGCCGATCACTGGCGTGCGAGGCCACCCTGGTCGACAACGGCTCGAATGACGGAACCGTCGAAGCCGTAGTCGCCGAGCTTCCATCGATCCGGATCGTGAGTCTCGACGAGAACGCTGGATTCGCGCGCGCCGCGAATCGCGGAATGGCCGAGTCGAGCGGCCGTTTCGTCCTGCTGCTCAATTCCGACGCCGAGCTTCCTGACGGTGCCCTCGCCCGACTTGTTGCGATTCTCGACGAGCGCGCGGAAGCGGGCGCCCTCGGAGCCGCGCTCGTGGGAGACTCGGGCGAGCGACAGTTCTCCTGCGGCCGGTTTCTGAATCCGGTGAATCAGTTCGCCGAAACGATCGGAATCTCGCGCCTGCTTCCGTTCCCGGGACTGCGCCGCAGCTACCGGGAGGACGAGCTTTCGCAAGACGTCGTCGAAGTCGACTGGTGCGTCGGCGCGTGCCTGATGCTGCGGCGAGCCGCGCTCGACGCCGTTGGCGAACTGGATGAACGCTTCTTCATGTACTCGGAGGACGAAGACCTCTGCATGCGCCTCCACCTTGCCGGATGGAGCGTGCTTCACGCCGCGACACTCCACGTCCGGCATCGGGGAGGCGGTTCGGCGAGCCGAGCTCTCGACCGGATGCGGTCCGCGGCTCGGTCAAGCCAGAATGCGTTCATTCTGAAGCACTTCGGAACCACGAGGGCATGGTGTTTCCGCATACTGATGTCCCTGGCGAGGTTGAAGCCTCGACGCGACGACGCCCGAGTCGGCTGGGGACGGTAAACTCCGCAAGCGGCGAGAGCGTCCAACGCTCCGGAAACGCTACATAGACATGAACCGAACAAGAACGGAGGAATCCATGCGATTCGGAACGACAGTAATATCAGCGGCGCTTGCCTTGTTGTGCGCGGCTACCCTCGTCACGGCCCAGGATACGACTCCCCTCGACAAGACGGCGCCTCGTATCGAAAAGATCTCTCCCGAGAGCGTCTCGGTGAGCCCCGCGGCGGTCGATGTCACCCTCAACGGACGGCTCTTCGAGAAGGAAGCCATCGTTAGAGCGCGTGTGAAGGGCGAGCGAGGCGCAGGCGTCGACCTGAAAACGACGTTCGAGGGTCCGGCGCAATTGCGTGTGGCGCTTCCCGCGAACCTCGTTTCAAAGGCAACTACCCTCGAGCTTCGCGTAAAGAATCCCGGTGGTGCCGTCTCTGAGTGGATGCCGATCGAGGTCCGTGCGACCGTCGTCGTTGCGACGCCGATTATCGACCGCGTCTCGCCACTCGAAATCAAGGCGCTCGCGCGCGAAGTTTTCGTGACTGCGTATGGACGCGACCTCGCGGATCGGGCACTCGTGACGATCACGTCGGTGGCCGGCACCGCGGAAATTCACGGACACGCCGTCCGTGATGGACTCACGTTCAAGGTTCCCGATGCGCACCTCGCGCGTCCCGGCGGCGTCACGTTCACGATCACCAATCCCGGCGGGCGCGCTTCGGCGCCGGCCCGCTTCGACGTCGTTGACGGAGCTGCCGGAGGCGGGACCACGGATGGTGGCGCCTCGATCGTTTCGCTGCTCCCGGATCGCGTCGACCTGAGGACCGCCACGTCGGCAACGGTGAAGATCACGGCCCGCGGTGTGAACCTCATGAGCGCCCGGGTCCTGCTGAGAAAAGAGGGTGAGGCGAGCGACGGCAAGATCATCCCGCTGACGACCCGTCGTGAGGCCGGCGACGTCGCAGAGTTGACGGTCACGCTGACGAAGGCGATGGTGCGCGAACCCGGCAACTATGAGGTCCGCATTTTCAATGGAGACGGAACCCAGTCGAACTGGGCGCGCCTCGTCGTCGTGGGAGGCTCTTCGCCAATCGGGCAGCCCGAGGCCATAGTCACGGCGGTGATTCCGCAGTCGGTGACGCTGACGAGCGCCACGGTGACGGCGCCGGTGGAGATCTCGGTTCGCAACACGGGTGACAACGCGGTGCGAGTGACCGATTTCCGCGCGATGTACCCCGACGGCACTGTCGTGAAGCTCGAGGGCTCGGTAGTCGTCGAACGCGCCGGCACGGGCCAGATCAGGCTTGCCGTCCCAGTCGACCTCGGTCTCGGTGGCGGGAAGCGAGCCGATGCCTCGACGAAGCTGGCCATCTCGTGGGGTGTTTCGACGACAGCCGGCCGCGGGCTGGTCGCCGAAGGACGTTTTCCCGAGAAGGACTTCGCTACTCTGACCGTTCGCAACCAGATCGCCCGGCAGGCAATCGCACGTGAATATGTGAACGCCACGGCGACCGGAGACCCCGAAGGCTGGCGATTCTTCAAGCCGTCGGGTGACGCAACCGTCGATGCAACGCAGGCCGCCGACTTCAGTCTGTTCGCCGAGCCGTTCGCAGCTTCGGCGGCAATCAAGACTGTCGAGTTGTTCAACTACCGGCCGGGCGACAACGACCGCGGACTGTTCTTCCTAACGCTGACATCGGCTGAGGCGGCTCCCGGTGATCAGCGAACCGTCCGTGAGAGGGGGACGCGGCTTGGCTATCTGGTAACCGAGGCACGCGTCGGACTGGTGCCACTCCAGCGGTGGGTTCTGAGCGATGGACGACGCGTCATCAACCACTACCTCACGATCGAGAAGGACGCCGCGAAGCTTCCGCGACAGATGCAGAGAAAGGGCTGGAAGCTGGAGTCGACGATCGGCTACGTGGTACCTGTAGCGCCGTGACAGACACTGGCAGACGAGCCTGAGGGCTCGGAGCCTGGAGCGAGTGCGACCGGGTCGTCACGGACGTCGCAGACATGCGTCGTCCACGACAACCCGGTCGCGCCACTCTGATCAGAACCGGGAGAGTGAGCGACCGAGTTGGGCCGCGCATCGTCAGACCGTGCTGCTGCGTGACACCACCCGGTCGCGCCACCTCCCGGCTCCGAATTTAGAAATCCCTTAGAACCTTAAATCGCTTCCGAGTCGTTACCAGCTGAGCGCGGGCGAGACACCGGCTCCGCCTGTGACGTCAAGGAGGACGACTTTCATGGTAATGACGGAAGAAATCAATCAGACGAAGGCCGAAGCGTTCGGCGAGAAGGTGCTCTCGATTCTCAACGGGGGCGCCTTGGGGCTGATGATCAGCATTGGGCACCGCACTGGACTTTTCGACGCGATGGCACGGCTCGAGCCGTCGACGTGCGATCGCATCGCGCACGAAGCGGGACTCCGCGAGCGTTACGTCCGAGAGTGGCTCGGGGCAATGGTAACCGGAGGAATCGTCGAATACGACCCGACTTCACGAACCTACCATCTGCCCGCGGAGCACGCCGCAATGCTCACTCGGGCGGCCAGCCCGAACAATTTCGCAGTCACGACGCAGTTCCTGGCAGTGCTGGGAAGCGTCGAGGACCAGATCGTCCAGCGTTTCCACGAGGGCGGAGGCGTCAACTATGCCGAGTTCGGCCGCTTTCACGAGGTCATGGCCGAAGAAAGTGCGCAGACCGTCGTCGCGGGCATCTTCGAACACATCCTGCCCCTGGTTGGAGGTTTGACGGAACGACTGGATGGCGGCATCGACGTGCTCGACGTAGGCTGCGGACGAGGACGCGCGCTCATGGCGATGGCAGAGCGGTTTCCGCGCAGCCGCTTCACGGGCTTCGACTTCTCGCCGGAAGCTGTCGACAACGCAAACGCCGAAGCTCGCCGGCGAGGCCTCGAGAACATCCGGTTCGAGCAACAGGACGCTGCGGCGATCGATCCGGCTCTGCGTTTCGATCTCGTCACCGCATTCGACGCCATTCACGATCAGGCGCGGCCGGCCGACGTACTCGACTGCATTTCGAAAGTCCTGCGACGCAACGGAGTCTTCCTGATGCAGGACATCGAAGGTTCGAGCCATGTCGAGGGGAACCTCGGGCATCCACTCGGCGCGTTCATGTACACGATCTCCTGCATGCACTGCATGACGGTGTCGCTTGCGAATGACGGCGCCGGCCTCGGGGCGATGTGGGGTCGCGATGTCGCACTGAGGATGCTACGGGAAGCCGGATTCTCGCATGTCGAGGTTCAGAACCTGCCGCACGACATCATCAACGCCTACTACGTCGCCCGGAAGGCGTAGGTCAACGTGGAGAGCGTCGCGGATTCTGCGGATGACGCGGATCGAACGTATCGGAACAACCGGTCAGATCCGCTCGATCCGCCTCATCCGCTGAATCCGCGACGCTGCTGGTCCTCTACGTGATCGTTACCGGGAACGGCATGAAGCTCAGCAGGAAGATCACGAGAACGATCGCACCAACGATCCATCGGGCACGACCGACTCCGGGACCATCGTCGAGCGTCGACGGGTGCGGCCGGAACACGAGCAGCGCGAGGATCGCGACGTAGAGGAACCAGACCGGACTGCTGAAGCGGACGAACGAGACAAGAGCGAGCGTGGTCACGAGCCCGAAGAACACGAGCGATACAACGCGGTGTCCGCGTCGCCCTACGAGTGCCGCAACAGCGTGACCGCCGTCGAGCTGTCCAACCGGGATCAGATTCAGGCCGGTCGCGAACATTCCGATCCACGCGGCAAAGTAGATCGGATTCCAGTTGATTGCATCCGGAAGGTCGAAGAGTCTCGAGAGCATCGTGAAGAGCAATGGATCGTGAAAGACGATTCCGCCTTCACTCGCATCCGCCGTTGATGGCGTGGCATACAGCAGTCCGACGACACTCGCGGGCAACGCGAAGATGAACCCGGCGATTGGACCGGCGACACCGACGTCGAACAGAGACTTCCGATTCGGGAAGGGCGACCGAATACGGATAAAAGCTCCGAAGGTGCCGATCAGAATCGGTGGAGGTGCCGGCAGAAAATAAGGCAACGAGGCATCGATGTCGTAATAGCGGCACGCGATGTAGTGACCCATCTCGTGCGCGCCGAGGATGACGAGCAGAGTGATCGAGAACACGACTCCGCTGCCGATGTAGGTCCCATCACTGGTGACCGCACCGACGACCGCCGTGAAGAAGCCGGCCAATCCGGCGTCCTCGGGAACCGGGACATCGAGCGACAGCAGCGTGCCCATGAGTGTCGTCGTCACGAAGGTCGCGACGAGCAGCGATACGTGCAGCAGCGCCTGCGCGACCGTAATCCTCGACGGCTTCGGAGCCTCGTACGGATCGTCAGTCCACTCGTGGCCATCGCCGGCAACCGGGAAGGCAGATTCGGGATACGGCACGGACGGTAACGAGTCCTCGATTACGCCTGGAGCTCTTTGCCCGGTTTGAAACGGATCGTCTTGCCCGGCGGAATGTCGGTGACCTCACCCGTTCGCGGGTTGCGGCCGACACCACGCTTTCGCGGTTTAACAACGAAGACGCCAAAACCACGCAGCTCAATGCGCTCGCCCCGCTTCAAAGCCTCTTTCATCGAGTCGAAGAGGGCCTCGACCGCCTCTTCAGCCTTGACCTTCGAGACACCCGTGCGCTCGGCAACATTGTTCACAATATCGACCTTGATCACCGCGTGTCCGGAACTCGCCCGCGCATGCGACTCGTCCCGCTCCTTTTATGAAATGAGACCGACCGTTTCCGTGCTGGAAATGGGAAAGAAACGCGTGGTTGCAGTAGCACGGCCATTCTAGAGTTGGACCCGTAGGGTGTCAAGCGATTGATTTGATGCGAGTTGCGGGAACGGCCTCTAAGTGGATCCGGGTCGCCATCGAGGTTTCAAAGTCGTATGTATTTTCGGCAAGGAACGATGCTCTCTAGCATTGCCCCAGTCAACGACGAGCAAACGATCAGGAGAATCACAATGACGAATCGACCCAAGAGCCACGAGATGCACGCGAACTTGAGAGCGTTCGCAAAAGCCCTGTTGACCGCGACTCGCGTAACCACGATGGTGGCGCTTCCCTTCTGGGGACTCCAGGGCGTATCGCCAACGACGGCGATGGCTGCTCCCGTGCGGAAGTCGCCGGCTCGGGCGATCAGTCAGACAACTCGCCAGCTGGTCCGAGCCGTGCGCGCCGGCGAACGGCTTGGACAGGATGAGCTTCTCGCACACGTGATTTCGGTTCATAGCGGCATTGCGACGACGACGTTGCTCGCTGGAGAAGGTCTTGCAGCATCGGCGCCGGCGGCGATGACGGCCCGGGCTTCAGGTATTTCGTTCGACACGGCGGTCGAGCGTCTCGGAGCCGGAGAGAAGGCAGGAAAAGTGATTGCGGACTCGGGCGCGGACCTCGCGGCGGCTCAGGCCCTGCTGGTTGCAGCGCTTGCCGGAGTGAACGCGAATTCCCGCGCGGCGGCTTCTGGCGCACCTGACACGGACGAGGACGGAGTGCCCAACGCGATGGACAGCGACGCGGACAACGACGGTATCGAGAATCGTACGGACGTGGACGTCGACGGTGATGGGACCTCGAACCGGGAAGACGGCGACGTCGACGATGATGGCATGGACAATGGCGACGACGACGACATCGATGGCGACGACGTTCCGAACAGTGACGACGACGACACGGACGGTGACGGCGACGACAATCCGTCGGATTCGGATGACGACGGCGACGGCACCAGCGACGACTCGGACGAGGACGACGACAGCGACGGCACGGACGACTCGGATGACTCGGACGACGACTCCAGCGACGACTCGGGAGACGACTCCGGCGACGACTCCGGCGACGACTCGGACGACGACTCGGACGACGACTCGGGCGATGACTCGGGTGACGACTCGGGCGACGACTCGGACGATGACTCGGGTGACGACTCGGGTGACGACTCCGGCGATGACTCGGGTGACGACTCCGGCGATGACTCGGATGGCGACTCGGATGACGACTCGGATGACGACTCGGGCGACGATTCGGACGACGACTCGGACGACGACTCGGACGACGACTCGGGCGATGATGGCGGATCGACGGGCGGCCGCATCGGGTAGAACGCCGAACAGCCAGCACAGTTCGAAACGACGCGGACCTGAAAGGCTCAGGTCCGCGTCGTTCTTTGTCGAGCGAAATCCGCTCCGGATTGCCTCTCTGCTACACTCGGCCTTCGACCATCACTTCGTCCGGAGGTCCGCCAATGGCCGACGAGCACGCCTCACCGAACATCACTTCAATGCTCAACGAGCATCGCGTTTTCGAGCCTCCGACCGACTTCCGCGAGGCCGCCAACGTTTCGGGCATCGCCGCCTACGAAGAGCTCTATGCCCGATCGATTGCGCATCCAGAGCGATTCTGGGCCGAGATAGCCGCGACCTTCGAGTGGTCGACCGCCTGGACGTCCGTCCTCGAGTGGAAACACCCGTTCGCGAAGTGGTTCGTCGGCGGACGCACGAATCTCTCGGTCAACTGCCTCGACCGGCACGTCCGGACGGCGAGGCGAAACAAGGCGGCGATCGTCTGGGAAGGCGAGCCCGGCGACGAGCGCATCCTCACCTACCAGACGCTCTTCCGCGAAACGTGCCGATTCGCAAACGTGCTCAAGAGTCTCGGGGTGAAGTCGGGCGACCGCGTCGCGATCTACATGGGCATGGTGCCCGAGCTCGCGATTGCGATGCTCGCCTGTGCGCGCATCGGCGCAACCCACAGCATCGTTTTCGGCGGCTTCTCGGCCGACGCCCTTCGCGATCGCATCAACGACGCGAATGCAAAGATAGTCGTCACGGCCGACGGTGCACATCGCCGAGGCACGATCGTGGAGCTGAAAGCCGCCGTCGACGCCGCCGTCGTGCAATGTCCTTCCGTCACCGACGTCGTCGTCTACCGGCGAACCGGGCACCAGATCCACATGGAGGCCGGCCGCGACCACTGGTGGCACGAACTGATGGATGTGTCGTCGTCCGATTGTCCGGCCGAGCCGCTCGACAGCGAGCACCCGCTCTACATCCTCTACACTTCCGGAACGACCGGGAAGCCCAAGGGCATCGTCCACACTACCGGCGGCTACATGGTCGCGGCCGCGGCCACGATGCACTGGGTCTTCGATCTGAAGGACGACGACACGTACTGGTGCACTGCGGACATCGGATGGGTTACGGGACACTCGTACGTCGTCTACGGTCCGCTCGCGAACGGAGCGACGACGGTGATGTACGAGGGCGCTCCGAACTGGCCCGAGCCCGATCGCTTCTGGCGAATCATCGAGAAGTACCGCGTGTCGATTTTCTACACGGCGCCAACCGCGATCCGCGCGTTCGTGAAGTGGGGCGAAGGATGGCCGCGCAGACACGACCTGTCGAGCCTTCGCCTGCTCGGCACCGTCGGTGAGCCAATCAACCCCGAAGCCTGGATGTGGTACTCGAAGGTCATCGGCGGCGGAAGGTGCCCGATCGTGGACACGTGGTGGCAGACCGAGACTGGCTCGATCATGATCTCGCCGCTGCCGGGCGCCACGCCCACCAAGCCGGGGTCCGCGACGAGACCGATGCCCGGCATCGAAGTCGACGTCGTCGACAAGGACGGCAACTCCGTTCCTGCAAACGCCGG
>CAZQBW010000109.1:0-15019 GCA_964591515.1 uncultured Clostridia bacterium | reverse complement strand
TTCGTCAGCTGGTCGAAGGCGCACGAGCTGAAGTCGATGAACTGCATCTCGGCGACCGGCTTGAAGCCCATCATCGCTGCACCGGCCGCGGCGCCGACGATGGCGGCCTCGGAGATCGGCGTGTCGATCACGCGGTCGGCGCCGAACTCGGCGTGGAGGCCTTCGGTGACCTTGAACGCTCCGCCGTAGGAGCCGATGTCCTCGCCGATCAGGAAGACCTTCTCGTCGCGGGTCATCTCCTCGCGGAGCGCCTCGCGGATGGCCTCGAGGAAGGTGACCTGTCTGGCCTGCTGGTGCACTTCTGCGGTCATCGTTTCGGTCCAGTCTCAGGAAATGGGCGCGAGCCACGGCTTGCGCACGGCAACACTGTTTTCGAACACGTCGAGCAGGGCGGTCGGCCCTTCCGGCATCGGCGTGGCTTCGGCTTCGGCGACCGCGACGTCGAGCGCGGCGTGGATGTCGGAGACCATGGCGTCGATGTCGCCGAGGGACGCCATCCCGGTCTCGAGCAGGAGGCGCTCGTGGCGGACGATCGGATCCTTCGAGCCCCACTCCTCGATGTCCTCGAGGGGAACGTAGGCCTGGTTGTCGTGCTGGGCGTGGCCCTTCATCCGGAAGGTGACGCACTCGATCAGCGTCGGGCCTTCGCCGCGGCGGGCGCGGTCGGCCGCTTCGCGCGTCGCTTCCCACACAGCGACGACGTCGTTGCCATCGACCGTGACGCCGGGAATCCCGTACGCCATTGCCCGGTCCGAGAATCGGGTCAGCCTCGACTGCCGTTCGGTCGGCGTCGAGTAGGCGTAGCCGTTGTTCTCGATGATGAGGATGAACGGCAGGTCGAGGACCGCGGCGAGGTTGAGCCCCTCGTGAGTCGGCCCGGTCGACGATCCGCCGTCGCCGATGTAGCAGAGCGCCACTCCCGGCTGCTTGCGCATCTTGAAGCCGAGCGCGATGCCGCACATCAGCGGAATCATCTCGCCGAGCATGCTGACGGGTCCGATAAAGTTCCGTTCAGGCGCTCCGAAGTGGATGTTCAGCTCGCGGCCGCGGGTAGGGCCGTTCTTGGCCATGTACTGCTGGAAGACTTCGGTCGGGGTCCCGCCCATAGTGAGGACGGCGCCGAGGTCGCGCAGGATTGGCGCGGCAATGTCCCCGAGCTCGGGCTGAAGCGCCGCGGCGCTGCCGACGGCGGTGCCTTCCTGGCCGAGGCTGCGGTAGAGGCTGCCGATGACCTTGCCCTGGGTGGACAGGATCCCGAGCTTCTCCTCGACCATGCGGGTGAGCCGCATGAAGTAGTGGATGCGATGGTGCTGGTCTCGCGAGAGCGTCGACATAAGTGGGTCAGAAATTGATCGCGAGGCCCAGCGAATCCGCGGCGGCCTCCATGATGGCCTCCGACAGGGTCGGGTGGGCGTGGATGGTGCCGAAGACCGACTCGGCGGTGGCTTCGTGGCTGATGGCGATGCCGGCTGCGGCGACGAGCTCGGTCGCAGCGGGCCCGATGATGTGCACGCCGAGGATCTCGCCGTATTTCTTCTCGGTGACGACCTTCACGAAGCCGGTCGTGTTGCCGAGGATGTTCGCCTTGCCGTTCGCGGTCCAGGGGAAGCGGCCGACCTTCACGTCGTAGCCCTTCTCGATGGCCTTCGCTTCCGTCAGGCCGATCGACCCGATCTCGGGGTGGCAGAAGGTGACGCCGGGGACACCGCGCTCGTAGTCGATGGCGTGCGGGTGGTTGTTCGTCATGTGGTCGGCGGCGACGACGCCTTCGTGCGAGGCGACGTGCGCGAGCCACGGGGTCGGGACGACGTCGCCGATGGCGTAGACGCCGGGTTCGCCGGTGCGCATGAACTCGTCGACCTTGATGTAACCGCGATCGACGACGGCGCCGGTGCCGTCGAGGCCGATGCTGTCGGTGACGGGCTTGCGGCCGACGGCGATCAGCAGCATCTCGGCCTCGAGCGGGGTCGTGCCCTTGTCCGAAACTCCATCAGCCGCGACGCCGGAGGGCGTGACTCTGATGTTCTCGAGCTTGGTGCCGACGTGGACCTTGATGCCGGTCTTCTTGAAGGCCTTGGCGAGGGCGTCCGAGACTTCCTCGTCTTCGATGGGCACGAGGCGGGGGAGGAGCTCGACGATGGTGACGTCGACGCCGAAGCGATGGAAGATCGAGGCGAACTCGACGCCGACGGCGCCGGCGCCGAGGACGAGCAGGGACTTCGGCAGCTCCTTGAGCTCGAGGATCTCGTCGGAAGTCAGGATGCGCTTGCCGTCGATGGTGACGCCGGGCAGGACGCGGGGAACGGAGCCGGTCGCGAGGATCACGTTGGCGACCTCGAGCGACTTCGTGTCTCCGTTCGATTCGACGGCGATCTTCTTCTTGCCGTCGAGGCGTCCGAAACCGTTGAAAACGGTGATCTTGTTCTTCCGCATCAGGAACTCGACGCCCTTCGCGTTCTTCGTGACGATCTTGTCCTTGCGGGCCATGACCTTGTCGAAGGCGAGGGAGAGCTCACTGACGACGATGCCGTGCTCGGCGCCGTGTTTGACTTCGTCGTAGAGGTCGGCGGAGTGGAGCAGGGCCTTGGTGGGGATGCAGCCCCGAAGGAGACAGGTGCCGCCGAGGCGGGTGTCCTTCTCGACGATGGCGACTTTCATGCCCCGGTGGGCGGCGTGAATGGCGGCTGAGTAGCCACCGGGACCGGCGCCGATGACGGCAAGATCAAAGCTTTCGGCTTTCGACACGTTCAGGATCTCCCTCGGTCGTTCTTTGCAAGCGACGGATTGTACACACCCTGTCGCGGGGGAGGAAGAGTGGACAGGATCGAGTGCGGGGACGTTCGTGCCTTCGCCAGGTCAGATCCGGGAGCGATAGCGACCGAGTAGTCCTCCGCAGCCGGGTACCGGAGTTGTCACGGACAAGTCTGCGTCCGATCACCACCCGGACGCTACCGCTCCCGGTTCTGATCCTCTGTCTGAAGCGTCTGATCCCCAGGAGCGCCGTCGCTCATCTCGATCGAGCGATCGCAGTTCACGAACCGCGTCCGGCCAGGGACAACCGGTTCACGAATGACAAGGAAGCGGTCCCCGATTCTGTACTGAAACGGGCTGCCACAGAACGGGCAGGGCCATAGGCCGGCCAGGATCATCGCGAGTACAAGGACAACCGCCAACGATGCCGACACGTAAAGCGTGACCGTTGGTGATTCGCTGACCCAGCGGACGGTCAGACCAACGGGAATGATCGCGACCAACGTGCCGTAGGCGACATACGGGAGCCACGTAAGTGCCGCGACGTCAAACGGGTCGGGAGTCTTCGGCGTAGGTGAGATCGGCATTCAATCCTCGCGCTGCGCAAGGACCGCGAGAACCGCTGCCGAGACGGCGGCACTCGCGGACACGACCTGGGACGAGAGTCCGCGGGGGTGCCTGCAGTCGTAGGGCTCGCCGGTCGCGAGGGTGAGGATGCCGCCGGCTTCGCGGGAGACGAGGGTGCCGACGCAGCGGCGGATCGACGGGGCCCGCATCGTGATCGCGGCCGCGGCGAGGCCGGTGGCGGCGACGGTCGCGTCGACGGCCGAACAGCCGCTGCGGGCGGGCTCGTACCCTGCAACCGTCAGGCGATCGGCGATTTCGGGACTCGTTCCGGAATTGATGTAGACGAGGCGGCTGTCCGTGTGCGCGATCACGCGCTCGCGCGAGCCCCGGCGGGTCGACAGGTCATACCGGAAAGCGCCACGGTCGCGGATGGCGACGAATGTCTCCTTCCGCAGAGGGAAGTGGCAGAGAGAAGCGATGAACCGTTCGTCCTCGAGCAGTCCGATCAGTACGCCGAACTCGCCGCGCTGGGAAAGATAGTTGAGCGTCCCGTCTATCGGATCGAGCACGACGGTGTACCGCGAGTCGTTCTCGCTGAAGCGAGACACGAGCGGCGTGTCCTCCTCGGCGTCGAGCCGGACGAACGGGAAGTGCGCGGCGAGCGAGAGGAGGATGATCTCCTGCGAGGCGAGATCCACGTCCGATAACGCTTCGGCGGCGAGGCGGTGGGCCGGGTCGTCGTCGCCCTCGATCTTCTTGCCGACGTTGGCGACCTTTCCGCGGAACTGGAGGGCTACGGCGCCGACCTGCTCGGCGGCGAGACGCATGTGGGACAGGAAGGATTCGGGGTCAATGGTCATGATTGGTCTGCTCGGTGCCTCTGTGACTCTGTGTCTCTGTGTGCGAAGCGGATTCGGAGCTTCGCACACAGAGACACGAAGGCACAGAGACACGGAGAAGAGAAAGGGTGGCAACCGTGTGGCTGCCACCCCTCCTGAAGAAACCGACTGGGTCGTGCTTGGTTAAGGCGCCGTGACTACCGGCGGCTGGACGATGATCGGGTTGTCGTTCGACGTTCGGCCGCGGTTCTTGATCGCGATGATCGTTCCCGCGACTGCTCCCGCGCCGATCGCGATGTACAGCGAGGTCGTCGCCGGATTCCAGAACGTCTTCTCCTTCGCCTGGATGTAGACGTGCAGCGTTTCGTGCGCGTCCGTTCCAGGAACGAAGGCCTCGACGTAGACCGCGCCCGACGAAGCGCCCGACTCGAACTCGACCGAAGCCTCGCCGTCGTTGTCAGTCGTGGTCGTGATGCGCTGGACGCCTTCCGTAAACTGGCCCGTCGCACCCGACAGCGCCGTCGTGATCGCGAAGACCACGGGCTGGTTCGCGACGTGCGAGCCACCGTTCTTCACCTTGATCTTCAGCGTCTCGGTGTGGCGAGCCTTCATGTGGTAATCGCTGTCGCCGTCCGGAACGTCGATATCCCAGCCGCCGTCATCATCCGACACCCTCATGATCTCGACGTCGCCCAGCAGCTTCTCGACCGACGTGCCGTCCAGCGGATCCGCCTTCACCCGATACGACGCGAACGTTCCGGGGAACGACGTGATCGTGGTTCCCGGCGTCTCGACGTAGGTGCCGAACTGGCTGGCGGCCTCGACCTTCATCGAGCCCTGGATCATCCGGGCGACGATCGTGTCATCGACCATGTCGAGGACCACCTCGCTGCGCGGCGAGATCGAGATCCTGCCGACGTCCTTGATCTCGGCTTTCGCCATCGACTGCCCGTCGACGACGATCCGGCTGCCCTGCAGCGCGCGATCGAGCGTCAGGGCGTAGCGGCCGTCGACCAACACGCGCCCGGTCGTCGAGAGCTCCCAGCTGCCGTAGGCCTCGCCGTAGAGGGTTATGTCCGGCTTGTCGGCCCCACCGGTCGCCTGGCCGGTTTTTTCCGATGCAAGTGCCACTGGCGCCGTCGCGGCCAGGGACGCGACGATGGCCGCCCCGACCATTCGCTTGAGCACATTCAACTTGCCGTTCATACGATGCTCCTTTTCAAAACCCGCTGGCGGGCCCCGTCGCCGGGACCCGCCGGAATGTGCCGCTTAGCGACGGCTCGGCCCGACGTGGATCGGGGGCAGGAAGATGCTGGCCGGCGACGCGCCGCCTAAACCCGGGGAACCGAATGACGCCGAATTGACGGGCTCGAGCACCATCTGGGGCTGACCGGATTTCGAGTTGATGTACCGAATCCGGAACCGGATGGTGTTGCTCGAGGTGCCACTGAAGTCATCCACGACACAGTCGAGGAATCTGAGGCTTCCCGCGTAGGGCGACAGGCCCGTGAAGGTGAACGTGAGCGGGACGTTCATGCCCTTGGCGAACTTCTTGATCGCCTTGTTCACGCCCGGGGTGTTGTCGATCCGGAAGAGCTCGATTTCCGCCTCGTTGAGGAAGAAGAACCGGGCGTTCGACAGGTTGTTGTCCGGATCGAAGATGTCGAGCGTCAGGTCGAGCTGGTCGACGAAGCTGGGCGCTCCGCCGCCAGTGATGCCCGGATCGGGCTTGACCTTGGCCTTGATGGCGACCGTCTTCGAGATGCCGAGCGAGTCCGATACGACGAACGTCATGTCGGTCTGCGTCTTGCGCGGTGTCTGGTAACCCGGATCCGGCAATTCGAAGATGGACGTTGTATCGGTCGTCGGGATCGGTACGAGCGGCGAGAACGTCACCGCCACGTCGACCGAGCCGCCCGGCGGCACTGTAAAGGTCGAGGGCACCGCACGGAAGAACGGATCGTTCCGGTCGGTAAACGTGACCTTGGCGCTGTTGCGGCGCTTGAACTCGGTCCGCGTGACCGTAACGGCAACGGCTGTCGGGTTCGAAACCGTTACGATGGCCGACCGCGAGCCGTCGACTCGAGTCTGCGGGATCAGCAGCGTCGTGACATTGACGTTGATGACTCCGAGGATGGCCGTGCCGGCAAGCGTGACAATCACGTCGTCGGCAGACGGATCATCCGAACTGATCGTGATCGAGCCGGCGAAGTTGCTGGCCGACGTCGGTGCGAACGAGACCGTGAGGGTCACGCACTCACCCGGCGCGAGTTCGTTGTCCGCGAGCTCTGACACCGAGAACGGGCCATCCGTCGGAGCGACCGTTACGTCGGAGATCGTCAGATTCGATACGCCAGTGTTGCAGATCGTCAGTGGCGCCGTGGCGATGCCACCGACAGCGGTCGTCGGAAAGGTGATAGATAGCGGCGACACCTGGAGTCGCTGGTTCAGCTTGAAGTTCGGTCCGAACTCCGAGGTGCTGAGCGACAGAGTCGCAGTCGCCGTCAGCGTCAACGAATCCTGCAACGGCAGCGTGAGCGGCAGGTCGACCGAGAACAGTCCGCCGGCGGTCGCAGTCGTCTGGACCAGGAACTCGAAGCCCTGTCCGTTCACCTGCTTGTTGTCGGACTTGAAGATTTCGACGACGGAGCCGCCGGGCGCCGTTCCCGAGACCGTCACCGTAGTAGTCGTTGCCGTCGATGCAGTGAACACCGGGAAATTCAGCAGGTTGTTCGGACCCGTGTCGGTGTCGTTCGTGTCGTTCGGGGTGATGCCGGTAGCGGGATCAGTGCCGGTAATGAGGTTGATGCCGATCCCGGTGTTGTTCGTGATCGAATTCTTCGTGATCTGGTTCTGGGTGCCGTTCGCGACAGCCACGCCGAACTGACTATTCGTCGAGATGAGATTGTTCGGACCGATCGTGTTCTGGTTGCCGTTGTCGATGAACACACCATTGTTGCCGTTCTGCGAAATGGTGTTGTCAGCGATTTCGGTGCCGACGGTCGGGACGGAAGATCCGCTGATTACGACGCCACCAGAGTTCACCCCGTCGACGCCCCTGTTGTTCGAGATGATGTTCGCCGGACCAATGACCGTGGAAGTCGAAGCATTGATGACGATGCCGCCATCCGAGTTGGCCGTTGTGATTCCGGCCTGATTCACGCCGATCCGGTTGTTCGTTATCGTCGTCGAAGCGCAATTCTGGGTGAGTTGAACTCCCGCGAACGACGATCCACCAACGACGTTGCCGCGAATCGTGGTTCCGGTGGCCTTCTGGAGGCTTACGCCTCGAAGTGGTGTAGTGCCGCCCGGGCGGCCGCCTGAGGTACCGTCGGAACCAATGATATTGCCAATTATCTCGTTCCCCGACGATTCGAAACACGTAACGCCATTCGTCGAGGTGACGATAATGTTGCGATCGGCCAGCGCATCACCACCGACACGATTGTTGTTGCCCCGGAGCGAAACCGCTGCAGAGAACTCATTCAACGGTTGGGGCGTTTCAACACCGAATCCGCGCTGGTCCGTACCGATGAAGTTCCCGATGAAAACATTCCCGCTTCCTGTGCAATCGATGGGAACGATGAACTTCTGGTCCACGACAGTGACATCCGTGCTCATGGTACCGTCAGTGCAATTATAGATTCTCGTCGGAAGGAATCCCCCAAAGTTCGTAGGGGCGATAATCAGATTGCTGATCGTGCAGCCACTCGCCGAGACGTTGAAGGCATTGAAAAACGGCTCTGGAGGATCCGGAGCCATATCAAGAAGCGCCGAGAGGATTCCCTGACGATTCAGGGGCTGAATTGCGACATCCGGTCCAAAGGGATTCGTATCCGGAGCAGTTTCGCCGAGGATCGTCGTGCCGTCTTCCGAGAGGTCGAGTGCGCGATTGATCGTGATGTGAAACACCTGCGATGCCGCCGAGTAGTCTGTATAAACACTCGGGGAATTCGTGTCGACACTAAAGACGATCGTATCCGGTACACCGTTGGTGTTCGCCGTATCAAGCACGTCGCGCAGTGAGCCGGCCGGGGCTGCAAGTGTCATGTATGCATTCGGTCCGTTGCAGACAAGCTCTTCATCGCCCAAATTCGTGACGGTCAACGTCGTCGCGAGTTTGCTCACCGGAGTCTCGACGACCTCAACCGAAACACCCGAATCCTTCGCCACTACGAGCTGCGACTGACGTCCGCCGCTGCCGTTGACGACCGCGACGCTCTCGACGTCCTGGTCCTTCACCGCCTGCCGCGGCGCACCGAACGCGCCGCCGCCGAGTCCCGGAAAGACCATCGCAATGCTTGCGCCCGAGCCGACGATGTCGAGCTCGACGTCCGTGTCCACATACCCGGCGTCGATCTTCGTCAGCGGCGCCGACAACGTCGACACGACCGGCTCGCCGATCGATCCGCCGCCGCGCGCAAACGCCGCGATCTCGCCGTTCGCCGACGCGACGATCGCATCCGCCCAGCCGTCGCCGTTGAAATCAGCCGTCGTCATCAGGTCCGGTGAGAACTCGAGCTCTCGAGTCACCGTCATCGCAAACCCGCCATCGACGGCCTGCAGGCCGACGATCGACCGGTTCTCGAGACCGACCACGAGATCCGCCGAATTGTCCGTGTCGAACTTGACCACTCCGATCGACAGCGCACGGGAGGGAAGCGCCGTCACCGTTGCGTCAAAGCCCGAACGGTCATCCCGATTCCGGAGGAGCACGACCGCCGGGGTCCGCTCACTCGCCACCGCGATGTCGATTCCGCCATTCCCGGCCAATCCGCCGACCGCGATCGAATGGATGCCGTCCGGCACCGAAGTCGACCGCACTTCGCCGAAGACACCGGACGCGCTGCCCGGAACCACCCACAGCACCGTGCCCGCCGGCGCATAGGCGACGACGTCGTTGATTCCATCCGCCGTCACGTCGGCCGAGACCACGCGCCGCGCCGAGACGTCGGCCGCAAACGCCGTCGCTTCGCCGTATTCGCCCTTCCGGACGCCCCAGCGAACCGAAAGGCCGCCACCGGACGATGCCTCGACGATGTCGAGATGACGATCACCGTTGAAGTCGGCCACGACCGCATCCGCCGCCCTCGAAGCCGTCGCGCGTGCCGCCAGAGCGGGACGAGGCGCGACGAATGCCTTCGGAGTGGCAAGACCGGCAACCGGCGATACGACCATCGCAATCAGCGCGGCGGAGCACAGGAGCGCACCCCGGCGGCGTCTGGCGACACGCACGCCGTTCAAGTTTCCAGACTCAGTACCAAACATAGCGTTGATTTCCTCCCGTCACACTGGCGACTCGTCCGGCCTGGACCGGCTTCCCCCGTCGCGAGTTCACGCGTTCTCGAGCGTTGTTGTGCTGTAAGTGTGCTGTTTTCGTCCGCGGTGGCCGTCGCACCTGGTGTGATGCCATTTGCGACCTCGACGGCCTTGCGAAAGACCCGCCTTGCTGCCTTTTCTCGAGAGTCTCCCGCCAATGGGGGCAGATCGCCCAACAAACCCTTCAACTTGTCGATTCATGCACAACGCTGCTCGCTGCAGGTTGGGACGGCCAAGGACTGGCTATCCCTTCGTCCGACCTCTCGTACGGCTATGGTGAGACCGTGTTGGTGGGTGCCCCGGTACCGGAACACTCCGCGGGTCGGTTGCATTCAAACATGGCCCCGTTCAGCGTGGCTGAGAGGACCGATTGGGGACTTCCATCGGGTGACAGGACTTTATTTTCGGGCAGAGCCCGGGTGACATGTTTCGAGACCCAAGTTTTGTAGCACGGATTTTTCGGCGAAGTCAACAACGGAATACTTCAGCCATGAGCCGCTAAACTCTTGAGCGGTCGTGGTTCCGACGCTTCCGCCGCCTCCCGGAACCGGCAACCCTCAGGGCTTCGGACGGCGGCGCCTCAGTCCCCGGCGGATCTGGTAGAGGACGAATGCGGCCACGACCATCGCCAGGAGCCCGACGAGCAGCAGGTCACGCACCGGATTCGACGGGCTCGGGGACGGACGGCGTCTCGAGACTGCCCGTCGTCGCGTCGCCCTGGGGCGTTTCGCCCTCCAGCGCCCGCAGCTCCGAATGGTCCGCAACGTACCCGGTATCGAGCTGATAACGGAAAGTCGTCGGGTAGCGCCAGACCCTGGTGATCTCGAAACGCTTCGTGCTGACCTGACCGGTCGTGAGGAGGAGGCAGACCTTCTGTCCGACGGCAAACGGATTTGCATACGCGCTCATGCCGCGACAAGGTACACGAATAGTCGACGGATCTACAGGGGGAAGAAGGCGTGGCCGTACAGAGAGCACAGAGTCACGGAGCACACAGAGTGCTCTGTTCATTCGAGCCTCAGTGCACTCTGTGCCTCTGTGCTCTCTGTACGGCCACGCCTTCTTCCCCCTATGGATCCTGTAATCCTGTCCGCTCTCCTCACTTCAGGAACGGCCTAGCCTGGACGATGTAGATCCTGTCGCCGATTGTCAGCCACTCGATGTCGAGCGGCCCGGCGCGGAAATGGCGCTCGATCGACCGGGCCACCTTCGACAACCGCCGCGCCAGGTCGTCCGTCAGCACCATCCGCCCCGGCTCGACCCGAATCTCGCGCACGCCGCCCGCGGCGTCGAACGTCAGCGCCGTGTCGTCGGCCGACCGCGTCAGGACCCGCACCGCATCGCGACGCGGGTCGTACAGGATCTGCTCCGCCACCCGGTAACCGTCGACGACCCGGATTCCGAGGCCCCGCTTCGCGTTCACGAACACCGCCCCGTGGTCGGCGTCGTCGAAGGGGTTCGTCGTTACGAGCACGCCCGCCGCGTCCGCATTCATCCCCTGCTGCACGAGCACCGCCGGATAGACGAGATGGCTCATCCCCGCCGCCGCACGCGCTTCGTAAGCCCGGTCGTTCCAGATCGACGCCCAGACCACGCGTACGGCCGCCACGAGCGCTTCGGCGCCCCTGACGTTCGGCACCGTCGTGTAGAGGCCCGCACCGCTGAATCCCGGCAGGTCCTCGGCGTTCGTCGAGCTGCGGACGAACAGCCCGTCCTCACCGAACATCTCGCGCGCCTTCGCGACGATCGCATCCGCCATCGGGGCCGGCATCGGCGTCGTCTCGACACGCTTGCGCATCGCGGCGAGCCGTTCGCGGCGATACGGAATGTCGTGGTTGAACCGCTGGTCGTCGAGCATCGCGAAGATCTCGACCTCGAGACCGGTCTCGCGCACGAACCGCGCGTACCACGCGAACGGCACAGTGAAACCGTCCGGCACCGTGAATCCCGGTAGCCGCGCCCCGGCAATCTCGCCCAGATTCGCCGACTTGGCGCCGAAGCGGATCGAATCCGCCGCCCGTTGCGCCGACAGCGGCGTCAGACGGTCGTAGTCGAGATCCGCCGGCGGCGTGATCAACTCGGAATGGGCGATCTCTCGGCGCGAGGCCGCGACTATCTCGCCAGCGTCGGCAAGCCGGATGCTGAACCCGTCCGATCTCGCCTCGAAACGAACGTACTTGCCGAGCAGCGGCCGATACGTCTCGTCCGCTCCGCGCGCGAATGCGTTCGGGACTCCCCAAGACCGCGCCAGGACGTTCAGGTGCGAGAGCGGCGATGGAGGCACCGTCGAGATGATCCCCGCGACCGGCGGCAACGAAACCTGCGGCGACGTCAGGATGACGATCTCGTTGCGATCGATGAACGTGTCTGGTGTGACCACGTCCACGATGCGGAGTATTCCGACGCCCGATCCGGGATTGATCGCCAGATAGACCTGGTCCCCGAACAGGTCGCGGGCGTCGACGACCTCGAGTCCGGCCACGGCGCGGGCGGCCGTCGCCTGCTGTCCGGTCATTGCGCGGAACGCGAGCGGGGCGTGAATCGTCGCACCGAGCCGCTTCGCCGCGAGCGCGATGAGCGATGTCGAGATCCGATCGCCCTCGTTCACCTCGAACGTGAAACGGCCCAGACTCGTCTGCCACACGATCGTTCCCATCAGGAACCTGCGCTCGTCATTTGAATAGTTGCGCTCGTAGAACGCATCCGAGCGCTCGAGTGAAAGGTATGTGGCGTTCACGAACTCGCGATGGAAACGGTACCGCCGCGGATCGACGTAGTGCACGCGGTCGCCCGAGGCGCGGTCGATGACGAACAGGACGTGGGGCATCGGCGTCCGGCTGCCGGAGAAGGACGCCGCGGCCATCGCGTCGAATGCGGCCCGGTTGCGAATCTCGCCGACGCTGGCGGCCGAGGTTGGCCGCTTCTGGACCGCGCCGCGGCCAGGGATCGCGAAGGCGCCGACCGCGGCCGACAGGGCGACGAGAACTACCGCGACGGTCCGCGCGCGGGCGGCTCCTGAAGGTCTCGTCCTCCCGATCCCCACGATTCCATTGGCAGTCTTCATTGCCTGGAGTATAACGACCACAACACCGGGATCGTGCATCCCGCTCCTGCGCTCGCGAGCCGATCACGCGAGTCATTGTCTGCCCCGTAACCTTCTTGTATGATCGGCGCCGATTTTCTGACGAATTCCCGTCCGACGGAACGCTATGTCAACTGATAAGCACTGTCCGCACTGTGGCGCCGCCGTCACGTTCGGAGCCCAGCACTGCCCTGGGTGTGGAACGAACCTGGATGCCCTCTGGGCTGACACCGGCGCGGTCCCCGCGGCACCCAGGTCCGGGCAGGTGCCCGGTCAGCCGGCGACTCCGCTGGTGCAGCAGGGCGCCTCCTCGAAGCCGTGGCCATTCTCGGCGGAGCTGCTCGCCGAACGGCTCGCCGTCGGCGGCTATGTCCAGAAGCCCGTCATCGACGCCCTGAAGGCCGAGGCTTCGGCCTCTAGTCGCTCCCTCGTCGATCTGATCCTCGAGCGCAAGCAGATGTCTGCCGTCGCCCTTCGCGACGCGATGTCGCGCATCTTCGGGCTACCGGTTGCAAACCTGGATACGGTTGCCATCGACCCGGCCGTGATCACGAAGGCTCCGGCCGAGTTTGCGCGCACGCACCTGCTGCTGCCGCTGCACGCCGAGGGCGACCGGCTGGTGGTCGTCTGCGCCGATCCGACACAGGCCGAGGTCATCCGAACGGTGCGGAGGATGGCCGGACTGACCGTGGACCTTCGACTGGCGTCCCGCGACGAGCTCGCGCCCAAGGTCTACCAGTACTTCTCGCCGCGGCTCGTGGTCCTGCTGCCCTCCGGCCAGACGATGGACATCGTCATCCTCGCCGGTGAAATGAAGATCGGCCGCGCGGACCACAACGACCTGGTGCTGCCGGATCCGACCGTCGGGTCGACGCACGCGATCCTGCGCGCGCAGGGCAACGAGTACCAGATCGTCGACTTCGGCAGCCGCAACGGCGTGTTCGTCGACAACGCCCGGATCAACCAGTCGCACGTCCTGCGAAACGGCGACGTCATCAAGATCGGGCAGTGCCTGCTGACCTTCAAGCTTCCGCTACCGGATGCTGCGGCCTCGCACGACGGCGCAACCCAGATCCTCACGCCCGACGCGACGAACGCCGCGGTCGCGGCGCTGCTCAAGAACGTCCAGTCCACCCCGGTCGCCGCGAAGGCAGCGGTGGCGGGTGCCGGTTTCGTTGCCGGCGGGGCTGCCGTCGACGAAGAGGAAGAAAAGCAGAAAAAGAAGGACAAGAAGAAGCAGGACAAGGAAAAGAAGGAAAAAGAGAAGGTCAAGGAGAACGAGAAGCTCAAGTCGGCGTGGATCGGCTTCGTCGGCCGCATCGTCGCGCAGATAGTCGGCGCGGTGGCCACGATCGTCCTCGGCCTCATGATCGCCGGAAAGATGCCGAGCTGCAGCAGCAACGGCGACTCGGGCGTCTCGGTCCAGCCGCCGCCGGGAGTGGCGGTCGTGGACTTCGTCACGTTCGGCGAACGGAATCAGGCCGGCGACGTCTACAACGCCTCGGCCATAGTCGAAGTCGCGCCCGGCAAGTTCATCTTCGCCGACAACAACTCGAACGACGCGCTGTTCGAACTCAACATCGAGGCCAACGGAGCGAAGGCGGGACCGCTCGTTCGCCGGCCGCTGGTCGGTGTGCAGCCGGGACAGCTCGACGACATCGAGGGCCTGGCACTCGCACAGAAGGACGGCAAGACCGTCATCTTCGCGTCGACGTCGATGATGAACCAGACGTCGAAGAAGAAGGGCGAGGTCGTGGCGCCGCCGAGCGCGCTGCTCCGGATCACGGTGCAGCCGGACGGGACCCTGGCGACCGAGGTCATTCCCGACATCCGCAAGTGGTTCGCCGCCAGCGTGCCGGAGATCGGAGGATCGGTGGTGCTCGAACCGGACGAGGGCGGGCTCAACATCGAGGGGCTCGGCTTCGATCCGAACACGAACACGCTGCTGTTCGGAGTGCGCACGCCGGTCATCAAGGGTCAGTGCGTCGTTGTTCCGGTGAAGATCGTCGACTTCGCGGGTCCGTGGGACCCGTCGAACCTCTCGGTGCAGCCGCTGATCCACCTGGCAATCGAGCAGTCGCGCGACGAGCAGGGGATTCGGGATCTGACCTATGATCCGGTCCGCAAGGCGTTCCTCGTGGTCGTCGGCAATTCGACGAGTCTCTCGAAGGCGCCGTTCATGGTGTACCAGTGGGATGGATCGTCGACGGCCGTCAAGAAGCTGGGCAACCTGTTCTTCGCTAAGGGGTCGAAGCCCGAGGGTGTTTCGACGGCGACCCTCGGCGGCCGGAACGGAGTGGTCTTCGTCGATGACAACGGCGGATACCAGGTCGTGTTCGACGACGACATGCGGCTGCAGTAACCAGGGAAGAAGGGCCACGGATCAAACGGATCTTACGGATAAGCACGGATCTGAATTCAGGCTCAGATCCGTGTTTATCCGTAAGATCCGTTTGATCCG
>CAZQBW010000108.1:0-15166 GCA_964591515.1 uncultured Clostridia bacterium | reverse complement strand
CGGCTATTTCCTTCGACCGCTCCGCGGTCGTTCAGTAGGCCAAACTCCAGCGCCCGGGGCTCGATCGGTTTTCGGCTGAAGTCCCATGGCTTGCGCCGTGGGCTCGGGTTCTTTCGCGCGTCCGGCACTTTTCGGGGGCTCGGTCGGCTGAATCCGCGAGGAGTCTTCGACCCGGCACAACTTAGACAACGGTCAGGTTTCGCGAGACGAGCGGATGCAGGAAATAGCGGCGCGCTCGACCGGCGTCGCGAGCGACCTGGGTCCGCAGTTCGTCGACTGACGGGAACTTGTGCTCACCCCTCAGTCGATGCAGGAACCTGACGCGGATTGGCATTCCGTAGAGTGGCCGGTCGAAGTCCAGTAGGTGAGTCTCGACGACCTGTCGGTCGTCGTCGCCGACAGTCGGCCGAATACCAATGTTCGTCACGCTTCGGTACCAGACGCCATCCACGAGCGTCGCAGTCACGTAGACTCCGCGATCCGGCACCACGCGGCTTCTGGGCTCGATGTTCGCCGTCGGAAACCCTAGCACCGGTCCGCCCAGTCGTCGCCCCTCGGTAACCAGGCCCTCCACGCCGTACGGACGGCCCAGCATTCGCCTTGCCAGGTTCACGCGTCCGAGCTGCAGCGCCTGCCGCGTCGCCGTAGAGCTGATGCGCCTGCCTCGCAGCTCGACTTCGCCCACTTCATCGGCCTCGAAACCGAACCGGACGCTCATTCTTCTCAGGACGTCGATGTTTCCGCTTCGCTTTCGACCGAAGGCGAACCCGCGCCCCAGATAGATGGCTTTCGCATCGAGGCTATCTACGAGAAAGCGCTCGACGAACTCCTCGGCCGAGAGTGCAGCTATGTCGAGCGTGAACGGAATGGCAAGGACCTGGCGAATTCCGAGAAACGCCATACCCTCCAGGCGCTGCTCGAACGTCTGCAGAAGTGGCGGCGCGGACTCGGGATACAGTATCGAGCGGGGATGAGGGTCGAACGTGACGACTGTCGGTGTCGTTCCGTTCAGCGCCGCGCGGTCCACGACCGCTCGCATGATCGACTGGTGACCGAGGTGGAGACCGTCGAAGACTCCAATCGTTACCGTGGATGGGCGCGCAATCGCCTCATCGGTCGCTGAGCGCGAGACGATCAACCGTCAACCTCCACGACGAGCCCGTCGTAGGCGAGCTCGACTCCGTCCGGCAGGTCGGCATTCACTACAGAATGTCGAATCTCATGGTTCATGTGCGTAAGAAACGCGCGATTCGGCCTTATACGCTCGATGTAGCGAAGCGCTTTCGGAATCGTGAGGTGGGTGTTGTGGTCGGCGAACCGCAAGCCATCGATCACCAGTACGTCGAGGTCCCGAAGTCCGTCGACGGTCGCGTCGGGAATCTCGTTGCAGTCCGTGACGTAGGCGCCTCGGCCGAAGCGAAACGCCGCAACCGGCAGCCGGCCGTGAATGACTTCGAGCGGCTGGAACGTCCGTCCGAAGACGTCGAACGGTCCGTCGAACACGTGAGGTTCGATGCTCGGTACCCCGCCGAACGGGGTCGGATTGAAGGCATAGTCGTACACGCGGCGCAATCCCTCCCACGTGCGGGCATCGGCATACACGGGAGTTGCGAGTCGGGTCCTGAAGTTGAACGGCCGAATATCATCGAGTCCGAAGATGTGGTCGGCGTGGGCGTGCGTGAACAGGACGGCATCCAGGTGCCTGAGGCGTGCTCGAAGAGCCTGCTGACGAAAGTCCGTACCTGTATCGATCACGACGTTGCGATCGTCGTACTGCAGAAGTACCGACGCCCGGAGCCTCGAATCCCTCGGATCATCCGACCGGCAGACGTCACAGTCGCATCCAACCGCCGGCACGCCAGTCGACGTACCCGTACCGAGGAAGGTCAGCGTGACCGGACCGGCGTCGATCATGGACGGGGAGGCGACGACATCGACACGAACTGCATCCGCAGGTCCGTGAGCACGCGCTCGAGGAGTACTCCCTCGTCGGGCGTGAGGTTTCCGGCGGTCTTTTCCTTCAGCATCGAGATGATGTCTATCATCTGGCGGGCAGCCCGAAGATCGGTTGGAAACTGCGGCCCGAGCGGATCGGTCACCAGGCCGAGGTACATGGCGGCCTGGGTCGCCAGCTGGACCACGAGGTCACTGAAGATGCTTGCATCCTGAGGACGACCGGGCCGCGATGCAGAGCTGTCTGCGGCTTCGCGCGCGGGAGGTGCGCTCGGGGGGGCGGGCTCTGGTGTGGCAACCGGTTCCGGGGCTCGTGGAGATTCAGGCGCGGGTTCTGGTACCGCGGCAACAGGCTCCGGAGCCGGGGACGGTGTCGATTCGCCTGGCTCGTCAGCGTCGGGAGTTCTCAGTGAACCGTCCGGGTTGAACTTTCTTCGGTCTCTGACCCGAACGACTGGCTCTTGATCTTCGCTCATAGTTGAAATGTCGCAGTATCCTTGGATGTTCGTGCCTGGAAGCCAGTGAGTATACAGGCCGAATTTCGCCGTGGCCAATGATGCCTATCGGCAGAGCCAGTGACCCAGAATGGTACAATCGCCGCGGAGGCGGTCCTTCTTGAACCTCGATTCTTCGACTCCGCGCCGTCGTCGGCGACTCCGACAGATTGCATTCGTTTCGCTCGTGCTGATTGTGCTGGCGGCGGCCTGGTTCGTGCGCGGCGAATTCTCGGTCCGATCGCTGCTCGGACTCGAAGGGCCGCAGGATTCGCTATTGCTCATCACGCTCTCGACGATCAACTTCGTCGCGCTGCTGACGATTGCGTTCGTCCTGGTGCGCCACCTCCTGAAGCTTTACCGCGAGCGCCGGGAAGGCCGCCTCGGGTCCCAGTTCAAGACGCGCATGGTCGTGGGTTCGATCGCACTGACTCTGCTGCCGACCGCCATGCTCTTCGTCTTCTCGTTCTGGCTCATCGACACGACTCTCCGAGTATTCCTGCAGCCGACCGAGCGAGTCGTCGACAGCGCCCGGGCCGTGCTTCGCGATTACGTCGATCACGACATGCGCGATCTGAAGGCAACGGCCCGGCGGATCGGTCGGACCGCCGCGCTCGGCGGCGGCCAGGCATTCGATGTCGCCGTCGTGACCGACAATCTGCGCCGCGAGGCAAAAAGCCTTCGACTCTCCACGGCGGAGCTGCGCGAAGGCGGACGTCCCGTGGTTCGCGTCGACGGCCAGGACGGCGAGCTCGAGAAGATCTTTGCCGAGTCATTGCAGGAGGCTCGCACTGCCGTGGATGCGGGCCAGATCTACCAAGGCCAGGCGCGAACCACAACGGACCAGACCGTCATCTTCATGGTCGTCGGTGTTCCGATCGGTGCGAAGAGTCAGGCACCGCGCGGCCTCGTCGTGGTCCGACGGTTTCCGCCGGAGCTTGCGGCCCGGTTCTCGACGATCGACGAGCAGCTGGCCCAGTCCGAGCGGCTGGTGGCAGAGCAGGGCCGGATAAGGAAGCGATACGTTTCGGCGCTGACGCTCGTGACTGCGCTCGTCCTGTTCGCCACCGTCTGGATCGCCCTGTACGTATCGCGAAGCGTGACCGAGCCAATCCAGGCGCTGGTGGAGGCGACACACGAGGTCGCAAGCGGAAACCTCAATTACCGGATCAACATTAATGCCGAGGGCGAGCTCGCCACCCTCGTGAGCTCGTTCAACTCGATGTCCACACAGCTCGGCGAGAGTCGCCAGCGACTCATCGAGGCGGCCATCGAGCTCGAGTCGTCGAACGCCACGCTCGACGAGCGACGCGCCTACATCGAGACCGTACTGGCGAGCCTCTCCACCGGTGTGGTTTCGCTCGATGCTTACGGCAACGTGACGATGATCAACGCGGCAGCCATGCGCATGCTCGGCCTCGGACCCGGTCCTTTCCGGATCGAGCAGCTCGGAAAGGCGATCGGTCCGGCACGCGACGACGTCGAGGCATTGATCAGGCGGGCGCGTCGGTCGGGAACGGCAACCGGCGAGGCGACCATCCCGCTTGCTGATGGCACCGAGATACCGGCTGCCGTCAGCGTGTCGTCTCTGACGGGCGTCGACGGCGGTTACTCGGGCGCCGTGATCACGGTCGAGGATCTCTCCGAGTTGATACGTGCAGAGCGGGCCGCTGCATGGAGTGAAGTCGCGCGCCGAATGGCTCACGAGATCAAGAACCCACTGACGCCAATCCAGCTTTCGGCCGAGCGGATACAGCGCGGTTACCGGCGAGAGGAAGACGTCGGCTCGGATCGCATGCGCCGGATAGTCGAAGAGGGCACCGACACGATCGTCCGCGAAGTCGGTGCGCTGCAGCACATGGTCGAGGAGTTCTCGCGGTACGCCAGATTGCCGAGTCCGCGGTTCCGGGCTGCTGATCTGAACGAGATCGTCTCGACGGCCCTGGCGCTCTACGAGGAGCGAATCGAGGACATCGAGCTGACCTCTGATCTCGCCTCGGATCTCCCGCCCCTGCACCTCGACGTTGAGCAGGTGCGACGCGTGATCGTCAATCTCGTCGACAATGCGATCGAGGCGCTCGACGGACGGCCCGACCGGAAGGTTGTGGTTCGCACGAAATTCGACAGCCGGCGCGAGGTCGTCCATCTGGTCGTCGAGGATTCCGGGCACGGAGTCGACCTGGCGGATCGCGACAATCTCTTCGTTCCGTACTTTTCTACACGCCGTCGCGGAACTGGACTCGGGTTGGCGATAGTGAGCCACATCGTCGCGGATCACAGGGGCCGGATCTGGGTCGAAGCGAATGCTCCGGCAGGAGCGAGGTTCGTCGTGGAGTTTCCGGTCGTCGTCGAATTGGCCGGAACACCAACAGTCGAAGCGGCGATGGAGAGCTGACAGGATTGCAGGATAATCAGGATTGACAGGATTTTGAGCTAAATCCTGTCAATCCTGACAATCCTGCCAGCCTACTTCATTTACGGAAGGGTATAGTCAGCGCGCATGTCAGCATCGGTACTGATCGTCGACGATGAGAGAGGCGTCCGCGAGTCGTTGACCGGTCTCCTCGAAGACGAGGGATTCCGCGTCGAGGCCGTGGCGTCCGGGGAGGAGTGCCTGCTCGTTCTCGAACAGCGTCCGTTTGATTGCATCCTGCTCGACGTATCTCTCGGCGAGGGAATCGACGGTCTCGAAGTGCTCAGTCGCCTCAAGGACGCCTGGCCGCAGTCGCCCGTCCTGATGATCTCAGGTCACGGCACGATCGAGACGGCCGTTCGAGCGACGAAACTCGGAGCGCTCGACTTCATCGAGAAGCCGCTCGCGGCGGAGCGGACCTTGATTGCAGTCCGCAATGCGGTTCGTCACGGGGAGCTCGAGCGTGCCAACGAGCGCATGCGCGAGGAGCTTGCGAGTGGCGACGAGATGATCGGAATCAGTGCGCCGGTTCGGGCCCTGAGGAAGCAGATTGCATTCGCTGCACCGACGAACGGTCGCGTTCTGGTCTATGGAGAGTCGGGTACCGGCAAGGAGCTCGTTGCGCGCTTGATTCACCGCAGCTCGAGGCGTGCGACCGGTCCTTTCGTTGAGGTGAACTGCGCTGCCATTCCCGAGGAGCTCATCGAGTCGGAACTGTTCGGACACGTTCGCGGCGCGTTTACCGGAGCCTCGGCGCCGAAGTCCGGGAAGTTCGGCCAGGCGGATGGTGGAACGCTGTTCCTCGACGAGATTGGCGACATGAGCCCGAAGATGCAGTCGAAGGTCCTTCGTGCGCTCGAGGAGCAGCGATTCGAGCCGGTTGGAGGTCAACAGGCGATCTCGGTGGACGTGCGTGTCGTGGCGGCGACGAACAAGCGTCTCGAGGATGAGATCGAGGCGGGACGGTTTCGTGAGGATCTCTTTTACCGATTGAACGTCATTCCGTTCGAGCTTCCGCCGTTGCGGGAACGTGTCGAGGACATTCCGCTTCTGGTGGCCCACTTCAACGATCGATTCTCGACTGAGTATGCCCGGCCTCCCAAGCGGTTCACCGAGGCGGCCACCGAGCGTCTCGTCGAATACCGCTGGCCTGGCAACGTTCGCGAGCTTCGGAACACCGTCGAGCGCGTCATAATCATGCACCGGAGCGAGGAGGTGGACCGTGACGACCTGCCGCCGCTGAACGCGGAGTCCGATCCTCTTGGCTCACCGTCTCTGCTTGCATTCTCGAACCTTCGGGATGGAAAGGAGGCGTTCGAGCGCGAGTACATCATCCGGAAACTCGACGAGTTCGACAGCAACGTCACGCGCACGGCGCGTGAGATGGGAATCGATCGAAGCCACCTCTACCGGCGAATGAAGGCACTCGGGATCTCTGGACGCTGACTGGTCATCAACTCGGCGCGGGCGGCCCGCCCCACACCATCGTGACTACAGACAAATCGCAGCAGACAGTCGCCGGACTTCTCGAGATCGGCGAGCGCGGCGTCGGACACCTACGCGACCCGAAGTCGAACTTCAGGGTTCGCGCTGGTGACACGGTCGTCCCGGCAAGACTCATCGAGGATGCAGGGCTCGAGGAGGGTCTCTTGATCGAGGGCACCACGGGCGATGTCCCTGGCGCGGATCGACGAGCAGGGCGAAGTTCTCAGCTTGCCACGATCCTGCGAATCAACGGTGTCGAGTCTTCGGTCTGGAAGCCCGCGGTTCCGTTCAGCGAGCTCGTCAGCATCGATCCGATCGAGCCGCTGAGGCTGTCGTCAGGTCCGGAAGACGTGGCAATGCGCGTAGTCGAACTCGTCTCGCCGATCGGGCAGGGGCAGCGCGGGCTGATCGTTGCGCCGCCCAAGTCAGGCAAGACGACGTTGATAGAGCAGCTCGCGACAGGAATTTCCGCAAATCAGCCGGAGGTGGATCTGCTCGTCGTGCTGATCGACGAACGGCCCGAGGAAGTCACTCACATCAAGCGATCGATCCGGGGCGAGGTCGTGGCTTCGAGCTCCGACGAGGAGACAGACGATCAGCTAAGACTTGCCAGGTTGATGCTCGAGCGGGCGAAACGGCTCGTCGAGTCGGGAAGGAACGTCGTGCTGTTGCTCGACTCGATAACACGGTTTGGTCGAGCATCGAATCGCGGGCAGGCGGGTCGAGGCCGCACCATGTCGGGAGGGATCGACACGCGGGCGCTCGAGTTTCCCCGGAAGTTCTTCGGAGCAGCGCGGAAAGCCGAGGGCGGAGGCAGCCTGACGATTCTAGCGACGGCAATCGTCGGGAGCGGCAGTCAGATGGACGAGGTCATCTTTCAGGAGTTCAAGGGGACCGGGAACATGGAGCTTGTCCTGGACCGGCGGATCGCGGAGCGCCGCGTGTTTCCCGCGATCGATGTTGCCCAGTCGGGGACTCGCAAGGAAGAGAAGCTCTTCAGCGAGTGGGAGCTTCCCCGCGTTCGCTCGCTGCGGCGGGCGCTCTCGTCGCTCAAGCCCACGGAGGCAACCGAGGCGCTGTTGAAGGCCGTCCGCGATTCAGCGTCGAACCGGGAGCTCCTCGAGCGTATTCCCGTCGACTGAGAACGGGACTTGCGGAGAGGTCGAGTCTTGGCCGGGAGCGATGGCGAAGAATCGCCAGGACTCGGTTCCGAAGAGCGCCGCAGGCGCGAAAGAACCAGAGCCCACGGCGTGAGCCGTGGGAATATCGAAAAAAGGCGCGAGAGCCCCGGCAGGGGCGATACATCGCGAACGCACGCGCCCGCAAGTGTGGTTTCGCCCCTGTCGGGGCTCGATCAGTTTTCATCTGAACTCCAACGGCTTACGCCTTGGGCTCAGGTTCTTTCGCGCCTTCGGCGCTCTCAGGCGTCAAGCACGGATCCGTCACATTTGCAGTATTGCGGCACCGACCCGGTCGCTACCGCTCCCGGTACTGATTTCCGAGTCGCGTCACCGCTGGTAGACGTGGTCCGCGTAGAACATTGCGATGCCTTCGCGACTCGCGTCGATCTCCAGCTTCGCCTCTGAGCGACTCTTGAAAGAGACACCCGGGTCGATTTCGATCAGGTATCTCCCGGCAAGCATGGCCGCGATCCGGCTCGTCGCGTCGCGGACTTCTCCGGGACCCATCGCCTGAGAGACCCCGCCGGTGGCTTTCGAGATGTCGAGCAGCTTCGACTTCGCATTCAACTTCGACGTGTTCTGAGCATTCCACGTCGGATCCATCACGATCAGGCTGTAGAGCGGGATGCCTGCCAGGCCAAGCGTTCGAATGACGTCCTTCGTGTTCGACTTGCTCACGGTGTCGACACCGTCCGACACGACAACCAGGACCGTGCGGTCACCAAGTTGCTGCTGGACTATCGATTCGCCCATGTACTTGAGTATCTCCATGAGCGCCGACTCGCCGGACCTCGACACATTCGTGAGCGCCCGCTCGATCAATGGCGGTTTCGCGGGTCCGTTGTAGAGCTCGACGATGCGGTCACTGAATCCGAGCACCACGAAATTGCTGTTGCCGGCCAGGTGCTCCGCCAGCGCTGAAACACACTGGGTGTTCCAGATCATCTTCTGTGGGCCCCGAGCCCATGTCGAGCTGGTATCGAGAAGCACCACGATCTGTTTGGGCGCTCCCAGATGCGAGACGCTCGTAACCGTGGCTCCGCCCGACTCGATCCGGGCCTTGCGCTCAGATGCGGTCAAGTCGGGAATCGGCTTTCCGGCGGCATCGAGCGCCGAGACCGTAATGGCAATGCGACTCGCGCCAACGGCAACCGAGGTCGTTGCCTCGACCGGACGTGAGATTCCTACCGCGACCGACAGCGTCGCAGCGGCTACGCAGGCGAAAACACGCCGCGTCTTGCGGGAATCCGACAGTTCGACGCGCTTCATTGTCACCCCTCCATTCATCGCGCTCGATCAGGCAGAGTACGTGCGAGGTTCGGAAGCGACTGGTGAGCCGACCCGGTCGCAAACCGAACGACTTCGCCACAGGCACGTCAATGGCTCTGCTCTAATTTAGACAAATCGGCAATCGAACTGGAAAACTTTAGTACCCGGGAAAGAACTGTGCAGGAGGAATTCAAGGCCTGAAATGCAGAAGACCGGCCATGAGGCCGGTCTTTATGCGGATGAGAGGATTTGAACCTCCACGCCCCGAAGGGCACTAGGTCCTGAGCCTAGCGCGTCTGCCATTCCGCCACATCCGCGTACGGAGCCGATACATTGCCTCGGGCCGCGCGGCGTGTCAAGGTTCCGGCGCCGCCGAAAGGGGTTCAGTTTGTTCTGAACAACCGACCAATCGTCTGCCCGGAGTGAGTGTCATGGCGTCCGAGACCTGAACTAATCGTCGTCGTCCGCGCCACGGCGCTCGAGTCTACGAGCCTGACGGAACAGTCGATTTATGCCGTACCACTGTCCGATGTCCCGTTCCACCATCTCTTCGAGCGGAGCCATGAGCACGCGACCGAGCTCCTCCGCCGAAAGGTTCTCGTCAGGGAGCTCGACGAGTTTCGAGTCGATCCGGAGACTCGTCGGATCGTCGCCCGTGCGCGTGACGCCGGCCATCAGGCGGGCACCCGTACGCTGCGCGAGCTGAGCGAATCCAAGTGAGAATGGAACCTTCACACCTAGGAATTCGACCAGCGTCGGACGCTGCGTGAGTCGACCGTCAATGACCACGAAGAGCAGCTTGTTCTCCTTGAGTCCGCGCAGCGCCTGCACACCGCTCGTGAGATCACCAGCCTCGATGAGTCGTGCTCCGGTTGCTCTCGATGCTTCGGAGTGCTTCTGCTGGAGGCCCGTGTTGCTCTCGCCCCGCATCAACCCTACGTAGGGATATCCGAGCTCCGCGAAGAGTACTGGCGACCACGATGGACGGCCGTAGTGCAGGGTATAGACGATCAGGCCCTTGCCGTTGGCGAGCGCCTCATCGGCAAGACGGGAGATGCGCTCGACGCTCTCCGATTCGTGCATGGCGACGACTTGAGGGCCCGTCATCCTCGTAATCCGGTACTTGTCGACGGCGACCCAGGCACGGTGATGACGTTGCCGGGTGACGGCGTCGCGAACCCAGGCATCGGGCTTGTCCGGATAGAGTGTCCGCGTGTCCTCGAGCAATCGCTTCGTCTTTCCCCTGAGAAACAAGCCGGACAGCGCCGACGCCACGGGATAGACTCTGGCTGGCGGCAAGGCCTTGACGAATCCTTCGATCAGTTTTCCTGCAAGCGCCTGTTTCATTGGCTGGGCTCGCGCCCGAAGATGAGTGTCACGTTCTGACCGCCGAAGCCGAAGCTGTTCGAAGCAACGAACTCGACCTCGATCGACCGCGCCAGGTTGGGTACGTAATCGAGATCACACTCCGGGTCCGGCGTTTCGTAGTTGATCGTAGGCGGGGCCACCTGATCGCGGAGCGTGAGCACTGAGAATAGAGCCTCGATGGCTCCGGCCGCGGCCACGAGATGACCGGTCATGGACTTCGTCGAGCTGATCGGTATCCGCTTCGCGTGCTGGCCAAGCACGGTCTTGATCGCGAGCGTTTCGGCGGCGTCGTTCTCGACCGTGGAGGTGCCGTGCGCATTTATGTACCCGATCCGTTCGGGCTCGAGACCGGCGTCCTCGAGGGCGCGCCGGATCGCCGTCACCGGGCCGATCGCATTCGGGCTCATCGCCGTCAGGTGATGGTTCTCGATGCCGGTGCCGTAACCCACGATTTCACAGTAGATCCGAGCATCCCGGGCTCGCGCGTGCTCGAGCGACTCGAGCAACAGGATGGCCGCACCCTCTCCAAGCACGAATCCGTCTCGATAAACGTCGAACGGCCGGCTTGCGCGCTCAGGCTCGTCATTCCGGCGCGAAAGGGCACCAAGATTCGTGAAGCCGAAGACGTCGAACGGCGTCAGCATGCTGTCGGTGCCGCCGGTGATGCAGACGTCAGCGGCTCCTCGCCGGATCATGCGCACACCTTCGCCAATCGCCTGGGCGCTCGCCGCGCAGGCGGTGAGGTAGCTGGCCGTCGGTCCGAGCGTCCCGAACTGGCTCGACAGGTAGCTGACGGTCTCGTGGGACTCCTGAAGGAGCTGGCGCATCGGGACGGTCTCGTGCGCCAGCAGCTCCGCGATCCATCGCGCTTCGTCGAACCGTTCACCGTCGAAGACATTGGCCAGCGTGCGGCCGATGATGTTCTCGTCGTAGTGCAACTCGTTGCTGCCAAGCGAGATGCCGACGTGTTCGAGGTTCGTCCCGCCAGTCGAGACGCCAGCGTCGCCGAGCGCCATCGCGACGGCCGAAAGCCCGAATCTCAGCCTCCGGTTCTCAGGATGGAATTCGAATTTCGGCTCGATGTAGTCACCGACGTCGAACGGCGGAACGAGTCCTGCAATGTGCGTGCGAAGCGGCGTGGGGTCGTAGATGTCGATAGTGCGAACGCCCGACCGGCCCGCGAGCGCCGATGCCCACGACGCTTCGGCCGAGAGTCCGATCGGCGAGACCGCGCCGATTCCGGTGACCACGACGCGCCGCCTCACGCCTCGACCTCCCGGAGGACGATCGACGCGCACGGTCCCCCGAACGAGAACGCATTCGACAGTGTCGTGCGAATTCGTCCAGTCTGCGCTTCCACGCCGCAGATGAGCCCCGGCGGCGCGTCCGAATCGGGCTCCACCGTGTTCGCCGTCGGCGGCGCGGCCTGTTCGGCGATCGCGAGGACGGATGCGGCCGCACCGAATGCGCCGGCCGCGGTGAACGTCCGGCCGAGCGCGCCGGCGGGCGCCGTCACGATCGGGGCCGAGTCCGGGAACGTCGCGCGAAGGGCAGCGGCCTCGGCCGCGTCCAGGTCAGGAAGCGAGGCCGCCGTCGCGGCGATGAGGTCGACCTCGTCCGGCCGCACCTGAGCCTTGTCGAGCGCTCGTTCCATCGAGAGCCGCAGGCCTCGGCCTTCCGGATGCGCCCGGTATGGGTGGTGCGCATCCGATGCGTTTCCCCATCCGGCAATTTCCGCGAGCGGCCGCGCACCGCGCTCACGGGCGTGCTCGAGCGATTCCACCACAAAGAAGACGGATCCCTCGCCGATGACACATCCACGCCGGCTCCGATCGAACGGCGTCGAGATGGCGACGTCGTCCGGTCCGCCGGTGGCGAGGAGTCCGAGCGATAGGTACCGCTCGAGACCGATCACCGAGATCCGGCTGTCGCTCGAGCCACAGAGCGCGGCATTGAAGAGCCCTTCGCGAATCGACTCGGCGGCATCGCCGAGGAGTTGGAGGCCCGCCGCCGCTTCCGCCGTGTACATGTTTGCTTCGCACTGCATGCCGAACGTGCGGACCACGTGCGCCACCGCGAGGTTCGGAATGAACTTGAGCAGCCAGAGCGGGTGCGCGGCCCGGAACGTCCGCGACAAGTAGCGCTGCCGGCTGAACGAATAGCCAGTCGGCTCGTCGGCGCTCGGGCTGATCGCTCGCGCGAACGACTCTCCGAAGTCCTCGAGGTTGATGTCGTACCGATTTATCGCCATCAGGCACGCCATGTCGGCACGGACGTCCGGCTGGTCGTCGAGACCGGCTGTCGACACGGCCTCGGCCGCTGCGACAAGGGCCAGACGCATCGACCGGTTGAGAACGACGTGGTGGCGGGGATCGCTCGGCAGGAGACCGTCGTGATAGTCCGACGCCTCGGCCGCGACGCGAACGGGCGTCAGGGACGCGTCGAAGAGCGAGATCGGCGCGATACCGTGCCGGCCCGCGAACAGTCCGTCCCGAAGCGCGCCATATCCGAGGCCAAGCGGCGAGACTGCTCCGACTCCGGTGACAACGACGCGACGGTCAGCCATGGACTCCGCATCCCAGCCTCGTGGCTATTCGGACTTCTTCTCGATGACGAACGCGACGTAGTCGGTGAATACACGCACGGTCAGTATCTTGCCGGCTACGTCGGCGACCGGGGTTCCGGGAGCGATTTCGGTGAGGCTCGTGAAGGCGAACTGTTCGTGCAACTTGGCAACGCCTCCCGCCGTGATCGTGCCATCCTCGACATATTCCGGATCCCGGAGCAATCGTTGCGGGAAGAGCTCGTCGGGCTCGAGCTGGATGTCGTACGCCTCTTCGACGTCGTAGACGATCTCGACAAGGTCGAGCGAGTCGACGGCGAGATCCGTGACGAGAGAGCTGTCGAGCGTGATCTCGCCGACCTCACGATTCAGCGCCTTGCGAATCGCGCCCGCGATCGTCGCCTCGATATCGGCCTTGTCAGCAGCCATGCCGCAAATCCCTCCAAATAAGAGCGTTACTGTGAATCCGGCGCCTCTCCGAAAAGGCCGCATACTACCACGCCGTCGGACCCCCAGCAAGGAAGGCCAACGAGCGGAAATGGGTCAGTCTGATGATCGAGGCGGTACTTTCCGCAGGGAACCACACCCGGTGCTGTTTCGTGGGATCAGAACCCGGTGCGGTATAGTGTCCGACTTTGCCGGCAGGGTCCTCGCGCCGCGAGGTCCGCTAAGCGCATTGGGAGGGAAGCGAGATGGAGAGTGACGGGCGTTCCACGCGTCGCGTCGTCGTCGTGGGACTGGACGGCGCTTCGCTCGAGTTGCTGGGTCCATGGATGGAGGAGGGGCTCCTGCCGAACCTTGCCCGTCTCATGGGGAAGGGTGTCTCGGGTGGCCTGGAGAGCGTCATTCCGCCGCTGACGCCGCCCGCGTGGACGACGGCCGTGACCGGAGTGCCGCCGGCCGAGCACGGCGTGCTCAACTTCGCCCGCCCACGATTCGGCAGGGCGACGTTCGACTTCTTCAACGCCCTTGATCGGCGCGTTCCGGCGTTGTGGGACTACCTCGCCGCGGCCGGAAAACGATCGCTCGTGCTGCATCTTCCGGCAGCGCACCCGCCGTTCGAGATCGACGGCGTCCTGATCTCTGGAATTCCGGTCACGAACCTGAAGTCGGACTGTACCTTTCCGTCGTCGCTCAAGGACGACCTGATAGCAAACGTCCCCGGGTACAATCTTTATCCGAACACGCTCCAGCTCAAGGGAGAGCGCGACGCCTATTTTCACGATGCCGTCGCGACCCTTCGGACGCACGTCGAAGAGTCGCTCTACCTCATGGACCGGGAGGCGTGGGACCTGCTTTTCACGGTCTGGCAGCCCGGCGATTCGCTCATGCACTTCTTCTGGAAGGACATGGACGGACGCAGCGGTGTCGCGGAGCGGGAGCACTACATCCGGGACTATTACCGCGAGGCGGACGCCGGGATTGGCCGGATCGTCGAGGCGGCTGGCGACGAAGCCCATGTCATCGTGATGTCGGATCATGGCCACACGGGCGTCCACGGCGCTGTCTACCTGAACAAGTGGCTAGTCGAGAACGGCTACATGGACCACCGGACGACGTTTGGCCAAGGTCTCGATCTGCTCTGGCTCAAGGTGCAGCGGAAGTTCCGGAGACGGTTCGGGAAGCGACGCGCGTTCAAGGACAATCAGGAACAGATGACGCAGATAGCGGCGAAAATGCTCGAGAAGCTCGAGAAGGGAATCCGGTGGGGAAACACCCGTGCGCACGCCGAGCCACCCGGCTATGTCTGGATCTGCACGAAGGACAGGTACCCGCTGGGAACGGTCGAGCCGGGTGACGAGTACCGACGCGTTCGCGAGGAAATCCGGGACGGATTCGCCGAGCTTACGGACCCGGATACCGGCGAGCCCGTCTTCGATCGGGTCCTGACGAAGGACGAAGCCTTCGATGGACCGGCGGCCGACAATGCGCCCGACATCGTCCTGATGTGCCGGCCCGGCTTCATTACCGAGTACGGACTCAGGAAGAATTTCACCGTCGGCCCGTCGCAGGGCGCGCGATTCAACGGCTATCACGTGATGACCGGACTCTTCGTGGCGTCCGGCCCCTGCCTGAAGCAGGGGGTGACCATCGACGGCGCCCGGATTCTCGACATCGCGCCCACGATCCTGCACCTGCTTGACCTGCCGGTGCCGCCCGCGATGAAGGGCGTCGTGCTGACGGACGCCTGCGAACCGGAAGCGCTCGCGAAGCGGCCCGTGCGGATCGAGGACGTCGCCGTGCAATTCAAGCCGTCTTCGCACGGTGAGGTGGAGCGCGAATCGATCGAGCAGAGCCTTCGCGACCTTGGCTACATGTGAGTCGGTTGTCGGACACGATGCGAACCCGGCTTCGCCGTGGGCTCAGGCTCTTTCGCGCCTGCGGCGCTCTGGAGCTTGGCCTACTGAACGACCGCGGAGCGGTCGAAGGAAATAGCCGT
>CAZQBW010000107.1:0-15219 GCA_964591515.1 uncultured Clostridia bacterium | reverse complement strand
CCTCGCTACCGCTCGGGGTTCTGTATACTTCCCTGCGTGTCTGAAACAGTTCTTGGCAACACCGCAGGTCTCAAGCCCAACCACCTCCGACGTCTCGAAAAACTCTACGACCGCCGCGTCCAGCCACAGAGAATCATCACGCAGGAGTTCGCGCGTCAGCTGACCGAGCTGTCGCACGAGATTCGCCGACAGGTCGGCGTTCTCGTCGACCGGTCCGGGTACGTCGCATCGGTGATGGTCGGCGACGCGACATCGATCGAGATTCCCGACATCAAGCGCAACCGCGCGGCGACGTCGCGTTTCCGCGGCGTGCGCCTGCTGCACACGCACCTGCGCGGCGAACAGCTCACGCAGGACGATCTCACCGACCTCGCGCTGCTCCGCCTCGACCTAGTCGCCGCCGTGACGATGGACGACAGCGGGATTCCGGCGCTCGTCCACACGGCGCACCTCGTCCCCAACGGCGACGGCGCGTCGGGGAGTGGCTCGTTGGGAACGACGCAGCCTTGGACGGTGCTCGAGCCGACGCCGCCGAGCCTGCTCGAGGACGACTTCCTCGAGCTCATCGAGAGTCTCGAGGCCGAGTTCGCGCGCACGCGCCAGACGCGGTCGGCGTCGGACAAGCGCGACCGCGCCATTCTCGTGAACGTCACGACCGGCGATGTCGACGAGTCGAAGGAATCGATGGACGAGCTGGCCGAGCTCGCGCGGTCGTCGGGCGTCGTCGTGCTCGACTCGATCGTCCAGAAGCGGAACCAGCTCGATCCGCGCACGCTCGTGGGCAGCGGCAAGCTCAAGGAGCTGCTCATCCACGCGATGCAGCTGGGCGTCGACATGATCATCTTCGATCGCGACCTGACGCCGTCGCAGGTGCGATCGATCAACGCGGCGACCGAACTGAAGGTCGTCGACCGCACGCAGCTCATCCTCGACATCTTTGCCCAGCGTGCACAGAGCCGCGAAGGAAAGATCCAGGTGGAGTTGGCGCAGCTCAAGTACGTGCTGCCACGGCTGACTGGCTCGGGCGTCGAGATGTCGCGCCTGGCGGGCGGCATCGGCGGACGCGGACCGGGTGAAACGAAGCTCGAGGTCGACCGCCGTCGCGCGCGCGAGCGCATCACGCTGCTCGAGCGCGAGATCGAGAACCTGCGCAAGCACCGCAAGACGCGGCGCTCGAACCGCGACCGCCACGGACTGCCGGTCGTTTCGATCGTCGGTTACACGAACGCGGGCAAGTCGACGCTGCTCAACGCGCTGACGGGAAGCGTCGTGCTCGCCGAGAACCGGATGTTCGCAACGCTCGATCCGACGAGCCGGCGTCTGAGGCTGCCGCGCGATCGCGAGGTCATAATCAACGACACGGTGGGGTTCATCCGCGACCTGCCCCAGGACCTCATCGTGGCCTTCCGGGCGACGCTCGAGGAGATGGAGGGCTCGGATCTGCTGCTGCATCTGGTCGACGCGTCGAGTCCGACGCTCGAGGCGCAGATCGCGTCGGTGAACGGAATCCTCGAGGATCTGTCGCTGACCGAGATTCCGCGATTGGTCGTGTTCAACAAGATGGATCGCGTGGAAGCGGAGACGATCGAGAACCTGTGCCGGACGCACAGTGCGCTGGCGGTGTCGGCGCTGCAGCCGGCGACGCTAGTGCCGCTCGTGGAGCGGATGCGCGAGTTCGTGACGATGAAGCCGCATCCGGATGAGGTAGCGGCGGTGGAGGAAGAGCCCGTCGCGGGGTAAAGAGTGCGGTCGCCCCAGTTGTTTCGGTTCTTCCTTTGCGTCTTTGCGAGTCCTTTGCGCCTTTGCGAGAAACTCCTTCTCGAGACGAGTTTCTCGCAAAGGCGCAAAGGACTCGCAAAGACGCAAAGTTAAAAGCGTGAGGTCTTGAGCTACCTCCGCACGCGCCTTGCCCCCACCCGGAACGGCAACCCGAACTTCGGCCGCGGCCCGGTGCTCTGTGCCGTGAGGTAACCGCGCATCCGGTCGCGTTCGATGCTCACGAACATCTCGAGCCTGTGCGCCTCCCCCTTCGTGAACCCGGCAGGCAGCATCGCCTCGAACCGCCCGACGAGCAGTCCGTTGTCGATCTCGGCGGAGCCATCGACGAGACCTGCCCTCGCTCAACCCGTGTTGTCACACCGACCAACATCGTGCCACTTTGTCCGGAGAGGTGGTGAATTGTCTGAGCTCATCAAGGAATCGATTCGGAGATCGAAGAGTCTCGTCTGTCTGGGGCTGCTCCTGACGATAGTTGGTGGCATGTCTGCGTTGCCGCACCGTCTTTCGGCAGTCAAGGCATCGACGCCCGACAAGTCAGGCACGACATTGCTCGGACGCCGCATCGACAACTACCTCACCCGCCTTAGCGGGTTCGGTTACTCGGGTGCGATGCTCGTCGCGAAGGACGGCAGGATCGTCCTTCGGAAGGGCTATGGCCTCGCCAACGATCAGGCACGGCATCCGATCACCCCCTCCACGGTCTTCGACATCGGATCGCTGGCAAAGCAGTTCACGGCGGCAGCGGTTCTGCTGCTCGAATCCCGGGGCCGCCTCTCGCTCGAGGATTCGATCGGCAAATATCTGGATGGTGTTCCCGCGGACAAGACCTCCATCACGATTCGACACCTGTTAGCCCACACCTCGGGCCTGGACTCGGACTTTCCGTACGAGAACATGATCGGAGAGGACTACGAGGAAGTTGCCCGCGACGAGGCGGTGCGCAGAATCCTCGCGACACCCTTGATCGGCAAGGTCGGCGCCGAGCGGTCCTATTCGAACATCGGCTACGTGCTCGCCGCCGCGGTCGTCGAGAAGGCCTCCGGTCGACCGTTTCGGGATTTCCTGCGCTCGGAGCTCTTCCTGCCGACCGGCCTCCGGAACACGGGGTTCTGGGGAGAGGGGTTGCCGCGCGTTCCCGATCGACAGTTGGCGCGAAGCTACGACGAGACGGGAGAGACGGCCGACCTGCGCAGGCGCTCTAGCGCGACGTGGTTCGACCTGGGTGGCGGCGAAGTGGTCTCCACGATCGAGGATCTGTACACCTGGGTCCAAGTGCTCCGGGAAGATCGTCTGTTGCCGGCGTCCGCCCGGCAGGTGATGTGGAAGGAGCCCGGTCTGGGCTGGGAAGTAGGAGCGGCGCCGACACGGCTCCGGATCCATGCGGGGGGCGACTACATCGGATTTGGCGCGGACGTTGCCATCTATCCCGAAGAAAACGTCGTGATCGTGCATCTGGCGAACCGCCGGTACGACGTTCTCGGTACCCGGCATGCCGCGGATCGGGTGGTGCCGGACATCGTCTTTGGCGAGAAGCTGGAGATGTTCGCGGGAGAGACGTTCGACGTGCCGCCTGAATGGACGTCGAAGTTCCCGGCCCGGCTCGCGGCGGTGGCCGGGGAGTACCGTCTGGCGTCGGGTGGGTCCCTGATCCTCACGAAGACGCGGGACGGGTGTTCGATCAGTGCTCGAGGACAGGATGCGGTGGATGTCCTGGCCCCGTCATCGGAGGAAGAGCGCGCGGCGCGGCGGCGCTGCAACGACCGCGCGCTCGCGCTTTTCAAGGCCGCGGCCGACGGTGACACGGCGGCCATCGCGGCCACGATCCGTGAAGGTGGCCCGGTAAAGGGCTGGATGGACGGGCTCCGTGGATACCTGAATCCAGGAGATGGTGCCGCGCCACTGGACATCGAGGTGATCGGGACCGAGCCGGCGGCTTTTCCACGCCAGAGCCGCCGAACCGTGATCCGGATCCGTTACCCCGGTCGGGAGTTGTACCTCCGCTTCGGTTGGAATCCCGCGAATCGGCTCATGTACAGGGGTGAAGGCGGCGGGCCACTCGCGAGCACTCCCCTCCGCGCGAACCGTGCCGGACACCTGGTCGGCTGGAACATCGTTTGGGCGCGGAGCCTTCACCTTGACGTTTCGTGGAAGGCCGGAAAGGTCCAGACGATCACGATCGTGCGTGACGAAGGCACCCGGGTGTCGGCTCAGCGAGCGCCTTCGACACCGAATCCGCCGTCCGTCGCGGTGCGACCGTATGTCGCCCCGGGCCGCTCGAGCCACTCGCGCCACGTGATCGTCCCGCGCTCGCCGTCGGGTGCCGTATTGTGGCCGGCGCGAAATCCGGCGCCGGTCTTTCCGAGCATCGGAAACTTCAGCGTCGGCTTTCGAACACCCCGCGCCGCCTTCCAGATGGCTGCCGCCTCGTCGAGAGTCATTTGTTCCGGACCGGCGTAGTCGCGCAGCATGCCACCAGGTCCGTCCTCGAGCGCACGGACAATCCGGTCGGCGACCTCCTCGGTCGCAACGCTCTGGACGTGTAATCCGGACGGCAGAGGAAAGACGAGTGGAAAGCGCGCCGCCGATCCAAGCAGCACGTCGATGAACGCATGGAACTGAGCGGCGCGGAGGATCGAATGCGGCGCGCCCGTCGCCACGAGTCTGCGTTCGGCTTCGAGTTTCCTCTGGTAGTAGGGATACGGTATCCGGTCGATCCCGACGATCGAGACGAACAGCAGATGCTCGACGCCTGCGTCACGCGCGGCTTCGCCGAGACGCGTGGTCCCCTCCACGTCGGCATCGTCGGTGTTCTTGAGGTCACTGGCCGCGTGGACGATGGCGTCAATGCCGTCGAGCGCCGCGGTTAGCCCCGCGCCAGTGGCGAGATCGACGATCGACCACCGGACGTCCTCCGCCGCGTTCGAGGGCCGCGACCGGCGGCTTGCGATGGAAACGGCGTGACCGGCGGCCTGCGCCCGCGGAATGACGAGACGGCCGAGATGACCGGTGCCTCCGGTGATGAGGACGTTCATGGGCACTCCAGGGAATCAGACTGGATCGAAGCATCGGCAGGCCGCCGGGATGCCGTCAAGGGCGAGGGCCTCCGATGGCTTTACGGTTCCCTTTGCGTCTTTGCGAGTCCTTTGCGTCTTTGCGAGAAAACAGAATTGCGGACGCGCATCTCGCAAAGACGCCAAGGACTCGCAAAGACGCAGAGATCACTCAGACGCGTCCGGCTGGCGTGTCCCCTCCGTTCAATGCCCCACAGCAACCCCTACGCCTCCTGGAGCCGGACGGTCTGAATCAACCGATTGTCGGACCGCAACGCAAGACCGAATCGCTCATAGAGCATTCGGGCGGCATCGTTGTCCTGCCCAACCTCGACGTGCACAGCCAGAACTTCCCGACGACGGCATTCTTCGAATAGCGCCGCCAGTGCCGCCGTCGCCACGCCGGACCGCCGGTGCTCCGGGCGGACATAGAGGTCGTCGATGAATGCATCCAGACCGCCATACTCCATGCTGAATCGCACGGTGAGCACGACGTGTCCGACCGGCAATTCACCATCGAGGACGAGCCAGATTGCGCCGCGCGTCGGATCGCCGAGCAGCTGCTCGAAAGCGCGCCCGGCCCAGTCGCGGTCGAGCGGCATCGCCGCCTCCGCGTAGAAGGCCTCCATGAGCTCGACGAGAGCGGGGACGTCACTGTCTCTGGCGCTGCGCGTCGTGTATGGCACGGTCAATTCCTCATTCTTCGGGTCCGGGCTTCGATCTTTCACCCAGTATCCGCGTCATGCCCGCGCTTCGCCAACCGTGCCACGACCGCGTACCGCCCCTTGTCGCGTCCGCCGTCCGGCACGTTCGTGAACTCCGAGACCACGGGCTCGAACCCCGACGATCGGAGGATCTCGAGCTCCACCTCCGGCGGATGCGAATCGTAGAAGAACGTCTCACCGTACATCGTGTCGGTGAACGCCGGATGATCGGATCCGCCAAACGACAGCATCAGCCGCCCGCCGTCAACGAGCATTCCGGCCATGCGACAAACGAGCTCCTCGTGAATCCCACGCTCGATGTGGAACAGCGCGTCCCAGCAGACGATTCCGTCGAACGGTTCAGCCGACACGAAGTCCTCGATGCGCGATTCGATCCAGATTCCACCGGGCAGCCGATTCCGGGCCAGTTCGAGCATTCCGGCAGCCTGGTCGACGCCGGTGACGTGATGGCCGCGCTCGAGAAGAGCCTCCGCAATCGGGCGTCCGGTCCCGCAGCCGAGGTCGAGGATTCTGGAAGGCACCTTCAGTCCGTCGAGGAACGCGTTCAGATACTCGACCTCGCGGCCGGAGCACTTCGACCTCGCCGTGTCCCACTGCAGCGCAATGGAGTTGTAGCTGTCTCGATTCACGTCCTGGTCGATTCGGGCGCCCTTCGAGTCAGTCTGTCGGCTCACGATTCACCCACTCGGCGTTCTGCAGGACGACGCGGTAACCGTCCGGATCCTCGAACGTGCGGCCGCGAACGTCCCAGTAGGGATTGAAAGACGGGACGACCTCAAATCCGGCGAGCGTCATCCGCGCGCACGCTGACTGCCACTCCGCCGGATCCGCGACGTAGAAGACGACAAGATCCTCGTGCGTCGGCGTCGGCCGCACGGCGCCGGCCCGGCAATGCGTGAACTCGAAGTGATGCGATTCCCCCTCGCGGCCGACCATCGCCCCGTCAAATCCCTCGTGGTCCTCGAAACTCCCGAGAACCCGCAGATCGAGTCCCTCCACGTACATACGCACCGCGCGTCCGAGATCACTGACCGGGCGCGCAATGCGAAGGTGGTGAGTCGTCATAGGTCGTCAGGCATGCCGTCGAAGAAGTCGACGATCCCGGTATCGAGGGAGTATTCGGCGCCGACGACGAGCAGTCCGTCATTCCTGATGAGGGACTCGAGAACATCGGAGCCGTGTCTGAGGTGGTCCGCCGTCACCCGGACGTTGTCGCGCACGGCCCGTTCCATGAGCGCCTCCGGGTCGTGCCTGAATTCGGTCGCCAGAAGCCCCTCCACCGATGGGCGGATGAAGTCAACGATTGACTGGATGTTGTGAGACTGGTTTCCAGATGGCTGCTGCAGTTCCTCGAGCGTGGCCCGAATGACTCCGCATTTCGTGTGCCCCAGCACGACTACGAGACGTGTTCCGAACTTGGCGGCCGCGAACTCGACACTTCCGACCTGTGACGGAGCGACGATGTTGCCCGCGACCCGAATGACGAACAGGTCGCCGAGACCCTGGTTGAACACGATCTCAGCGGGCACCCGGGAGTCAGAGCAACCCAGGAGAATTGCGAACGGCTCCTGGCCGCCCGACAGTTCAAGGCGTCGCGTATTACCCGTTCGCGACTTGCTGCGTTGTACGTTCGTAACGAACTGGCGATTCCCCTCGATCAGTTTGGCGAGGGCTTCCTTTGCTGGGATCAACGCTCAATCATCCTTTCCGCGAGCCGCCAGCATCGCTGGAGCGAACCGTGTCGTCAAGCGGCGCACGGAAACGTCGGAGTCACCAGACCGGTTCGTGCTTGCCCGAGAGGGCCTTCGCGTCAGGGAGCCGTCGTGGCCCAGACGCGCTCGAGCGTCGCACGGAACAACCGGTCGAGCGCGTCGAGCGAAGGCTTCGGCGGCTGCCTCGGCACGAGGACCTCGTCGAGCCTGCCAAGCTCGGATTCAACGAAGGCGCTGATTTCGGGGATGGCCGGACCGCGGTCCAGTTCGTCACCGGCCATCTTGCGTTGACGGAGCGCCTCGACGGCGGCGAGAAAGCTCTCGTCATCGACTGTCGCGAAGAGGTCGGTGAAGAGCATCGGCACCGGGCCGCGCTCCTGTTCCAGCCATCGGATCGCAAGCAGGGGCCTGAGCACGTAGAAGTACTTCTTCACCCAGACGGTTTCGCCGCGCAGGTATTCGCGCTGATTGCCGCGCGCCATGTGAAGGTAGTGGTGCATGCTGGCGACCGGCGAGTAGTAAGCCGGAATCAGCGCACGAAACGCATCGACGAACTCCGAGTCGACGGTATAGGTGACGGGCGACGAGAGCCACTCGAGCAGGGGCGGGTTGGACTTTGCGAAGAGCCGGAACGCCTTGCGGATGTCCCAGCCAGCAAGATCGATGTCGTCGACGATCGGTTTCTCGATGACGTCGCGCCGCGATTCGAGGTCGATCGAGAGGTACCACTCCGGGGGCCGGATGAAGACGAACCGGACGTCGTAGTCGCTGTCGCGCGACGGGAAGCCCCACGCCCGGCTGCCGGACTCGACGGCATAGAGGATTCGGACGTCACCGGGCTCCTCGATAGCCGCGAGGCGTCGAAGGATCTCGGTGCGGACAACTGGGTCGATCCGTTCCATCTCGGAAGTCTCGTCTCGAACTTCTTTGGTTCCCGCTCGTGAGGCGGAATCCTACATCGACGGATCACGCGCCGCACGCATCATGCGAACCGTCGTGGCTCCTTCAACCCAAGTCCGGAATGTGCCTCTCCGTTGCCCACGCTTCTTTGATCCTCCCGATCTCTGACGTACTGTTGAGCCGGTGCAGTCGCCGGCTCGTTGCCGGCACCCTCCTGATCCACGCCTAATTCTCCCTTCGTCGCGGAACATGGGTTTCCTCGACATCACCGTCTTTAGCTGCAGTCAAGGATCAACAGATGAGAAACCGTCCAAGCCTCCTGATCGGCGTGTGCCTGACCGCGTCCGCCCTCTTCGTTCTGCTGCTCGCTCCCCCGGCATCTGCCGCCACTCCGAACCGCTACAGCCTCAAGATCCACAACGTGTCGAAATTCACCGTTGCGCACATCTACGTGTCGAACAGCGAGCATCCGAAGTGGGGACCGGACGAGATGAAGAGCTTCACGCTCAGTCCGGGGCGGACCTTCACGGTGACCAACATCAAGCCGGGGGAGTACGACATCAAGTTCGTCGACGCGAAGGGCCGCGATTGCATTCTGAAGAACAAGGCCATCACGCGGGACATCGCGTGGAAACTCACGACCGAGTGGATTCAGCAGTGTCGAGGCTGGTCGTAATCACCCGTTAGGGCAACCCATCATTGCGGAAGCGGGCTCGAGAGGAGGATTGACGCTCCGGTCGAGCCCGTTTCACTGTTCGGAGCAACTAACGGAAGAAAAGTTCGCGACGCTCGCGGAACAGCCACGCGCCACATCCTGGCGGTTCGGCCCGCGCATCACACGATTTCTGAGAGCAACTCCGGAGGCGGTGCGGCGATCACGACCTTGTTGACGAGCATTCCCTTTGCACCGAGCACCTGGGCTCCCGCGTCGACTGCCGACTGCACCGCCGAAATCGAGCCCGTCATCGTCACGAACGCCTTCCCGCCGAGTGCCATCGCCAGCCGGATCTCGAGCAGCCGGACCTCGGCCGTCTTCGCCGATGCGTCGGCCGCCTCGATAAGCGACGCAACGGAAAACGACTCGAGGATTCCCAGCGACTCGAGATCGCCCACCACGTTCGAGCCGTAGATCGCCGGGAAGATCGATTCGTGGACGTTCGGGATGATGAACGTGTCGATGACAAATCCGCGGCACGCGTCGCGGCCTGCCTGCACGGCCGAAGTCACGGCTGCCACGTCGCCCGCCACCATCGTCATGTACTTCCCCGAGCAGATCGAGCGCGATAGCAGCAGCTCGACACTTGCGGCCTTGATCATCGCATCGCTCGCCTGGTAGCCGGCGGCGATGCTCGAAAGCTCGAGAAGTCCGATCGAGTTCTTTTTCATTCTGTTCAAGCCCTCGCGATGACGACGTTCTCGCCGACCGACTCGACGCTTCCCGCGATGCTCGCGTGCACTCGCGCGCCGAGTTGTCCGTCCGGGATCTCTCCGATCAGCTGGCCGGCCCTGACGGTCTCGCCCTCCCGGACGACCGCGACGGCAGGCGCACCGATGTGCTGCGCGAGGGGAATCGCCACCCGCTCCGGCGACGGACCCGTGGCGTCGAATGGCGTGTGGACGTCGTACTCCTCGATCCCGAGCTTTGCGACGAGCTGCTTGAGCGGCGTCCGCCGGTACTCGTACATCGGGTGGGGTGTCACCTCTTTCGGACCGGTCCAATGCAGGTCGGCGGCCTTGAGATCTCGTTTCGCCTTGTCGCAGGCCTCCTTCGGAAAGAGCTCCTCCGGACAGGCGTAGAGCGTGCAGATGCCGCATCCGCAGCAGAGCGACGCGTACTGGTTCCAGACGTTCTCGCCCGTGGCCGTGAAGCTGAGGCTGCGCATGACCTTGTGCGGCTGGACGTCGTACCCGAGCGTGAAGCGCGGGCAAAGCTCGGTGCAGTAGCTGCACTGGTCACACGCCGACTTGCCGATGCGGTGCATCGTCTGCTCGGGCTGGCCCTTGCGTCGAACGAGCGTGTGCGCAATGGGCAGGACGACGAGGCCGGCACAGGTCTTCGTGATCGGCTGATCGAGGTCGAACTCGAGCTTTCCCATCATGATGCCGCTCACGAAGACGGCATGGTCGCCGACACTAGCGCCTCCGGCCGCCTCTATCGCGTCGCGAAAACTCGTGCCGATCGGCACTACCATCGTCGTCGGCCGGTTGACCGCGCCCGCGACCGTGATGAACTTGCGCGTCACGGGAGTCGACGCGGCGGCAGCCGAGATGTTGACCAGCGTCTCGACGTTGTTGACGACTATGCCGACATCGAGCGGGAGTCCCTGCGGCGGGATGAGCCGGCCCGTGGCTTCGTAGACGAGGATGTACTCGTCGCCCGACGGATAGAAGTCGCCGAGCAGGTGCAGTCGCACGTCGTCGCCGTCGATGGCGTCTCGGACGGCTTCGATGGCCCGCGCGTTTTTCTCCTTGATTCCGATGATGCCCTCGACTGCGCCGGTCGCCTTCATCAGCAGGCGAACGCCGTCGACGACGGCGCGGGCGCCGTTCACCATGACCTCGTAGTCCTTGTGCAGGAGAGGCTCGCACTCGGCGCCGTTGGCAAGGATGAACTCGACCTGGGCCCTGGCCTTCACGTGGGCCGGAAACCCGGCGCCCCCGGCACCGACGACTCCTGCGTTTCGAACGAGCTCTTCGAGGTTCATTGGTTACTCCGCCGTGGTGACTTGCGGGCGACCGAGATGATACCCGATCGTCCGTCGACCAGCCCGATACCTGAACCCCGAATCGTAGGCACAAGGCACCGGCAGTCCCCCGCAGGTCCGAACCCGGAGCGACAGCGACGGGCCGGCGTCGCGGACGGAAGGCCTCCGGGCCACAGACCACGGGGCACTTTGTGACCTATACTCGGGGTGGAGTTTCCGATGCGCGTTGCCGCCGTTCAACTCAGCTCGACACCCGACAAGGCCCGCAACCTCGAGGTCGCCGGGAAACTCGTCGACGCGGCCGCGAAAGATGGCGCCGAGCTGATCGCGCTGCCCGAGACGTTCGACATTCGCGGAAAGCCCGAGCAGGTCCGTGACGCGTCCGAATCCATCGACGGTTCGACGATGCAGTGGGCAAGGGCGCTGGCACGCCGCAACGGCATCTGGCTGGTTGCCGGCAGCTTTGCCGAGAGGGTCGACGGACACCAGCAGCCGTTCAACACGTCATGCGTGCTGGATCCGGACGGTGAGATACGCGCGGTCTACCGGAAGATTCATCTCTTCGAATGTGCCGTCGCGGGCGCCGTCGCAAGCGAGGGCGCGACGTCCAGTGCCGGAGACCGCATCGTCACCGTGGACGTTGCGGGGGTGACCGTCGGCTTGACGACGTGCTACGACCTGCGTTTTCCCGAGCTGTACCGGATTCTTGCGCTGCGGGGAGCGCGAATCCTGACCGCCGTCTCGGCGTTCACCGAACGGACCGGTCGCGACCACTGGGAGATCCTCATTCGCGCGCGGGCCATCGAGAACCAGGCATTCATGGTTGCACCGAACCAGCTCGCCGGATCGGGACCGCCGCGATACGGCCGGACGATGATCGTCGACCCGTGGGGGCTGGTCCTCGCACTGGCGCCCGATCGCGAGTGCTACATAAGGGCGGACCTCGACTTCGCGGCGCAGGACGCCATCCGCGAGCAGTTGCCGACGCTGCCGAACCGCCGGCCTGAGACATACGACTGGCCGAAGGAGTAAGGCAGGCAGGTCAGTACCGGAAGCGTAAGCGACCGGGTGGTCTCGCGGACGTACGACCTGCGATCTCACGACAACCCGGTCGCTGACGCTCCCGGTACTGATCCGACGACGATTGCCGACCGTGCACCTCGGCCCTTTGCTTTCCACCAGTCCGATCTCCGTCGACGATCCCGCGAACACACTTCGACGTGCCGCGATTCGACTGCCCTAATGCTCGGAGTGCTGTGCCGCTTCCTGTCCGGGCGAAGGCTCGGCACTCGTGTGAACCTCGCGCATCTCCCGAGTCAGGAAGTAGTTGAGCGCAGTCCGGATCACCGCGATCGCACCCAACTTTCCGATCTGGTCCCACGTCGGCGCCACCGCTGTCGACAGGATGTCGGCGCCGAGCTCGAACTCGAGCGCGAGCGCCAGGAATCGCGCCAGCGTCAGTCGGATGTCGTTGTAATCGCGCGTGACCGGCGGAAAGAACGTCTGCAGGTACTTCCACGCCGCCATTGCCACGCCCACGCCGATGACCGCGGCGCCCATCGTTTCGACCGCCAGCTTCAGCCAGAGCACCGAGTTGACGACAACCTCTTCGACACCGATCTCGGAGGGAGAAGGAATCATCGCGACATTCCATCCACGTGAGCGGAGTGGTGAGCGCGTCGATTACACCACACTATGTCGCGGGTCAAAGCGGTTGCGGCCGACCCCGTGGTCACACCATCCAGAAACCCCGTCCTTTCGGGAGTCTCGCGGCTCAAAGCCAGTGACCGAGCGGCCCACGCTCGAGGCTTCGTGTTCCGGAGAGCTCGAATCATGACTACTTCCCTGTTGCGCTGGACGTGCCTGCTACTCACCCTCTCTGTCGTCCCCTTCTCGACGGAAAGTGCATCGGGACAGGGCGGAATCGTGCCCACGTTCCGGGACGTCGAATACGCGAACGTCGGCGGGGTCCCGCTGTTGCTCGATCTCTACCTGCCGTCGACCGACAACGGTCCGGCTCCCGTCATCGTGTGGATTCACGGCGGCGGATGGCGGGCCGGAACCAAGGCTGGAGGACCTGCGGCGCGACAGTCGCTTCGCGGATACGCGGTGGCGAGCATCAACTATCGACTGAGCGATGTCGCGACGCATCCGGCGCAGATCAACGACTGCAAGGCGGCGATCAGGTGGCTGCGCGCGCACGCCGCCGAGTACAACCTGAATCCGGATCGCATCGGCGCCTGGGGCTCGTCCGCCGGCGGCCACCTTGCGGCATTGGCGGGAACCTCCGGCGACGTGGCGGAGCTCGAGGGCGACGTGGGAGGCAATCTCGAATACTCGAGCCGCGTGCAGGCTGTAGTCGACTGGTACGGGCCGGCCGAGCTCCTGACGATGGATGCGCAGGCCCTGCCGTGCAGCGGCTTTTGTCACACGTGCGCCGGGTCGCCTGAGTCACTGATGGTCGGCTGCACTATTACGTCATGTCCGGACCTGGCTATCGCCGCCAGCCCGATCCACTACGTCACCTCGGACGACCCGCCGTTCCTGTTTCATCACGGTACCAACGACTGCACGGTGCCTCCGCTGCAGAGTCAGGTGCTGTACGACGCGCTCGATGCGCTTGGCATCGACGTTTCGCTCACGTTCCTCGAAGACGCCGGCCACGGCGGTCCCGAGTTCGCAACCCCCGCAGTTGCGGCCGAGGTCGACTCGTTCTTCGACCGCGTGCTTCGCGCGCCCGAGCCGCCGCCGCCGACCGCGCCTGAAATCACGGGCGCCGAGATCCGCGACCGGAAGCTCTTTGTGACCGGCGTGCGCTTTGCCGACGGCGCGGTCATCCTCGTCGACGGTGCCGACCAGAAGACGTCGAACGATCCGGCGTCACCCGCCACGACTCTCTTCAGCAGGAAGGCGCGCAAGCGGATCGACCGCGGTGAGATGGTCACGCTCGCGGTTCGCAATCCCGACGGCGAGACGTCTGAGGGATTTGCCTACTCGCGCCCGTAGCCACGGGAACTCCGCGCGGTAACGCGGGGCCGACGCTGGAATCTCACGTCGTGTGAGGCGATCGGCCGGCCCCTCGCTACCGCTCGGGGTTCTGGACGATTCGCGACACCGACCCCGGTATTTTCCGGCGGGCACGCACCTCTGCTTTCACGAGATCGTGGGGCATTCCGCCGGATAGTCCGGACAAGCCTCCTGGAACTGCCCGACGCTCGAGGAACGAGCAAGCAAGGAGGGCAATACCATGTCGAGCGCAAGCGCTCACGGCCAGCGTCTCATTCGTTGGCTCAAGGCTTCATGTGTAATGGCCGTCGCAGCGACGGCGATTTCCGCGTATCCCGAAGGATCACCTTCCGGGAACACTGCCGCGCCCGGAGAGAACTCCTGTGCGCGATGCCACGACGGCGCGATGAACGACGGCTCGGGCTCGGTCGTCATCTCGGGCGTTCCGGATGTCTACCAGCCGGATCAGGAGTACACGCTCACGGTCCGGGTGTCGCACGGTATGTCTCACCTCTGGGGATTTCAGCTGACGGCGCTCGACTCGAGCAACCGAGGGGTCGGGACGTTTCGAGTCATCGACTCCGCCAATACCCGGAAGCTCAATGGGAGTGGTGCTCTTTCTGGTCGGACGTATATCGACCAGACGCAATCGGGGATGCACCACGGCCAGTCACACGATGCATCGTGGCAGGTCGCGTGGAAGGCACCGGCAGCCGATGCCGGGCGCATTACCTTCTACGCCGCGGGTCTCGCTGCCAACGACAACGGCGGATCCTCGGGCGACAGCACCTACACCACGTCGGTGAAGTCGGGTGTGACGACGCCGATGGTCATAGCGCCGACCTACAGAAACGGCAAGATCGTCCTTCAGGACAACGGCTCGAACATCGAGGACGGAGCCGTATTGCAGGTCACCGGCGGCGGAACGACGTCGCCGCAGACGTTCGCGCTCGTGCGTAACGCAAAGGGCACGAAGTGGCTCGTGAAGAAGTCGGCCCGAAGCACACCCGATGGCTTGTCGGCCGAGATGGCCTGGCCCGCGGGCACGACGGCGACCTTCATCGTGACGAATCGGAACGGATCGGTCTCCGCCGCCGTCTCGGCCAGTCGGTAGAGAGGAAGCCAATAGTTAGCGACCGGGTCGTCGCAGGGACCGAAGTCTTTGCGACCTAAGCGACCCGGTCGCTGACGCTCCCGGTACTGACCACGAGTACGCGGGGCCTATCTGAGCTCTCCCGCCTCCCGTCGTCGATCGTCGCGCACTGACCGCGCGCGCGTGGCACCTATCTCACGCCGAGCAGTTCGACCTAGAAGACAAGCACCGCGTTCGGAGGAATCACCC
>CAZQBW010000106.1:0-15223 GCA_964591515.1 uncultured Clostridia bacterium | reverse complement strand
GCGGAGCGGTCGATGTAATAGCCGTGGGTCGCGCGCGGGCGAGTGCAACGAGCCCCCGCGCGACCCGCGGAACTGCAAGCGCCCGAGCCCCGACCGCGGAGCGGTCGCATCGATCGATGGCGACTCGCGCCGTGCGGATCTCGATCAACGGCCAAACGGGAGATGCTTACTGCCGGGGCGTTTCCTATGGGACTGACGATGCGACCGCTCCGCGGTCGGTGCGTCGCGGCAGGCGGATCCGCGGGTCACGCGAGGGCTCGTTGCACTCGCCCGCGCGCGACCCACGGCTATTACATCGACCGCTCCGCGGTCGCGGAATCGGCCACTCCGCGGTCGCGCAATCGACCGCTCCGCGGTCGCAAGACTCCGGCGCCCTACGGAACGATCTTCCGCAGCCGTTGGTGACCCTGGTCCGAAACCACCACGGAACCGACCGAAGGATCGAAGATGATCCCCCGCGGATCCTTGAAATTCGCATCCGGCCCGATGCCGTCCTTGAACTTGGACCGGCTCCCTCCGCCCGCAAGCGTCGTCGTGTTCCCTTCAGGATTGACCCGGCGGATCGTGTTCGAGCCGTTGTCGGTCACGTACACGGTGCCATCCGAGCCCACGGTCACCCCGATCGGGCCCCTGAACTGCGCCACGAGCGGTCCACCCGACGCCGTCCCTTCGAACCCGCTGCCCGCTACCGTCGAGACCGCGCCCGTCGCAATGTCGAACAGCCGAACGCGGTTGTTGCCGAAGTCGGCGACGACCAGCGCACTCTCGTCCGGCGTCAGCGAGACGTCGAGCGGGAACGAGTACCGCGCCGTCGACACGTCACCATCCGTGAAGCCAACGATGCCGATCCCCGACGCCGTCGTCACCGGGAACGTCGAATCGGTCGTGTCAATCGCCCGAATGTACTGGTTAGTCGTGTCAGCCACGTAGAGCGTGCCGTTCGACGCCAGCGCCATTCCATCTGGACCGCGGAACCGCGCAACAGCGCCGGCGCCGTTGCCGAAGCCCTGCAGCCCGCGCCGCGTCGACTTCGTCTCTGCCCGCACGTCCTTGTCGTCGATGAGCTCGTTCTCGCCAGCCACCGTGTCGACCGTCACGCCCGATCCCGTGACCCGAACGCGCCGAATCACCCGGTTGCCGTAGTCCGCGACATAGATCGTGCCGTTCCCGGCAACCGCAATCCCGAGCGGATTGTTGAAGCGCGGCACAGAGAAATTCTCGTCCGTCGAGTCGCCCGAATCCACATATCCCGGAAGTCCATCGCCTGCAATGGTTTCCGTGAAGCCTGTGGCCGGGTTGATCCGCCGGATCGCGTTGTTCTGCTGGTCGGCGAGGTAATAGAACCCGTCCGGACCAATCGCCATGCGGCTCGGACGACGGAACTTCGCCGTCTCGGCGTCACCGTCCTCGAATCCGTCGAGACTCTTTCCAGCCAGCGTCGAGACGACCGAAGCCTGCACCACACTCACGGACAGCGGATTCGAGACCGTGCCGTCATTGTTGCGGACCTGCACCTGGTAGGTCACACCCGCCGTGTCTGTTGCGTCCTTGGAGAGAGTGAAGTCCACCCGGGCCTTGCCGATGAAAGTCGTCTTCACTTCCGTGCCGTTGATGAGCACCTTGCTCTTCTCGGCGAAGTTGGCCCCGTTTACCGAAATCACGGTCGCGCGATCGGTCCCGGCCTGCACTTCATTCGGAGTAACCGTGTACGCAAACGGACTCTCGCTTGCCGGCGTGATCCGAAGGATCGTGGCGTTCGAAAGTCCCGTCGACTGAACGACATACACGACGGCTTCCCTTACGGTCGTGACGAGAGAAGCAGGCACCATCACCTTGATGACCTGCGACTTGATCGACGTCGGCGTCAACTCGACGCCGTCGATCGTTACGATCGCGTCCTGGGCAAACCCGGTCCCGTCGATCTTCATCTCGAACGCTTCAGAGCCAGCCTTGACGTTTGCCGGTTCGAAGAAATTGACCGTCGCCGGCTTGTCATAGACGGTCACCGTGAACATGTTCGACAACCCGCCACTGTTGTCCTTGACCTGGAACGGAAGGATGCCGGGGACGGAAATGAAATCGCTCGAAAGGACGACCGAGAGCACGCCCTTCTCGCGAAGCGTCGTCTCGAGTGCAGTTCCGTAGACAAGAACCTTCGACTTGTCGTTGAAACCCGTTCCCGCAAGCCGGAACTCGGCCGCGAATCCCCCCGTGACCAGCCCGAGTGCGTCCGGATTGATGCGATCGATGACCACGGTCGCCAGCTTTGTGCCCACCGTGAGCGTCTTCGAAGCCGTCGTGACGCCGGCCCCACTGCGGACGGCCACGGTATGGGTGCCCGTGGCAGCGGTAACCGTCATCGGTATGTGGATCTGAAGGCGCTTTTTCGTCACGAACTGCGTTGGCTGCACGACGCCATCGAGCAGGACTACGGAATCCTCGTCGAAAGCAGTGCCTTTCAGGCGCAGCGTGAAGTCGGGATCACCAACGGAAACGGTGTCCGGACCAATCTTGGTCAACGTCGGATCGGCAGCGCGGGCAACCGGCACGCCGGGAATCAGGATGGCCAGCAGCGCGACGAGCGCGAGTACGTGCTTGGATCGAATCATATTAATGACGTCTGTCCTTGATGAGTCGTGCCGGCTTCGCGCAACGGTTGCGAAGCCAACTTGTGTTTCAAACGCGGAAGTATAGCCGCTTCTGACAGATCGAGACAACAAAGGAGAGTTGACAGGATCAAGGGAAAGATGGCGTGGCCATACAGAGAGCACTGAGTCACGAAGAACACAGAGTCTTCACACGTGGCAGACTGTGTACTCTGTGACTCTGTGCTCTCGGTACGGCCACGCCTTTTTTCCTCTTACCCCGGCCCCTTCGCCTGCCACTCGCGAATGATCGGGAGCGCCGACGCGACTGGAATCGCAAAGTTCGATCCCGCGAAGCTCTGACCCGTCTCAGAGCTCACGAGAATCGCCGAGTTGATCCCGATCACGCGCCCCGAATCGTCGAAGATCGGTCCGCCCGATCCGCCCTCGGTCGTCGCCGCATTGTGAACGATCCGACCGGGTGTGATGTCGCCGATGATCCCCTGCGTTGTCAGCGGTCGGATCGCGCCGCGATCGGCCAGTATTCGCGCAACGTCGAGAAGCGAGCGATTCCCGCGTCCCATCACGGTCACCCGCTCAGCCTCAGGCAGGCGCTCGACAAGTCCTTCGACACCAGTCGGATAGCCGAGCAGGACGATTGCCTTTCCCGGTACCGGCAGCGGGCCGTCCTCGGACGGCATCGGCAGCACCGGTATCGCCTTGTCGCCCTGCTTGATACGGCAGATCGCCAGATCCACCTGGTCGGTGTTCGACGCGGGCTGAACTTCGAACGGCGTCTGGAACTGCGGAAAATAGGCGATCAACCGCTCGATCTTCGGCCGCATGCCCTGCGAGAGGATCACCTGCGCGGTTTCGTCCTGCCGCCAGGGCTGCACGACGTGCCGGTTCGTCAGCAGCGTGTTCTCGGCGATCATGAAGCCCGTTCCGGTGAACTCAACCTCGACCTGCGGTCCGAGTCCGTCGACGCTCGCCAGCAACTCGCCCGTTTCACCGACGACCGGACCGTTCGCGTCGTCCACCGTGTCGTACTTGAGCGGCTTGCCGGACTCGCGGTCGGTGAACGAATAGACTCCGACGATCAGGCACACTCCGCTCGAGTACTTCTCGGACATTCGCTGGGCAAACGAGCGGTTGTCCGCATAGAGCTGCCCGAGCTCGTCGAGCCGGCGCTGCTGCTCCTCGAGTCGCGACTGGGCCGCGGCCTTCTCTTTTCGATCCATCTCGATCTGCTCCTGCTGGAGCCGGACCGTCTCCTGGATCGACCGCAGCTGATAGAAGTTGAGATAGATGACGAGCGCGACGAGAAACAGAATGGCGAAGACGCTGCCGAGAGTGTAGGCCTTCGCTCGTCCGGGCACTTCGGCCCAGAGACTGGTCGCGAGCTCCTTGACGAAGAGCGTCGCCGTCAGCGGATGGACGTTGCCCGGCACTTCCGCGATCGCCGTATCGGGAGTCTCGGAGACCGGCACCAGACCATAGATGTCCTGGCGCAGCATATGGAAGAGCAGCTCGGAGCCCCGGCCGGCCGGGCCGAAACGCAGCGTGTCGCCGTCGTGGAGCGGAAACGACTCGCCGGGCGACGTCGCCGCGATCGTCTTGCCGTTGATCGCGAACTCGACCTCTTCACCGACCTTGAGCGTGAGACGCGGCTCACCGTCCTCGACGCGCTTCACGCTCGCTATGACGTCGGGCAGCGGTATCAACTCTGCCGTAACGCCCATGCCGACGATCGGCACGACGAGGTCGCACGTATCGGATGGCCCGATCGTGACCCGGTCCTGTTGATAGATTCGCGTCTTCCCTTTGTCCCGCCCCGTCAGGAAGACGAACATGAAGCTGCTCATAGACGTGTCAACGGCGCCCGCAAACCGGTGAGTATAGGAGCGATCGGGCGACGGAAGCAACGAGGAACGTTCGATGGATCGTCAAGTCGTCAGTGTGCCTCTGTGCCTTCGTGTTCTCTGTATGCGAAGCCTTCTCATCGAATGGGCTTCGCATACAGAGAGCACGAAGGCACAGAGATGCATACCCACACACATGTAATTCATATTCGTCGCCAGGGCTGAGATGTCCGAGTCCCGTTTGGGTGGCCTCACGGCGCTTCCGACGCCTCTTCCTCTCCAGCCATCAGGTCCGAGCCGTTCCACTCGACCACGTACCAGCGTCCGTAGTGACCGCCGCGACCGAAGCGCCGGAATCGAATGCGCGCACCCGGAGCCATCGTCAGCAGTTGGCGATCCATCGGCCGCTCGAACGCGTTCCCGATGCAGGCCACGCCGTCGCCGTACGGATCGACCTCGGTGCGTGCCTCGGGGCTTCGCTGGATGACGGACAGCACGACGAACGCCTCGTCGCTGCCACGTGACGGATGAAACGAGAGCGCGCCGTCTTCGCTGGCAACCACCTGCGCCTCGCGCAGGCGCCGGTCGGCCGGGGTCTCGATTCCGACGAGCGGAATCCGCAGCGGCACCATGGCCAGCGTCTGCCCGCCCACGTCGGCGCCGAGGTTTGCCGCGGGCCCGGCGTCGTGCGTCTCGATGGCGATGCCCTCCTCGATCACCGGCACGTCGCGATCGTCGAACTCGACCATATAGAGTTTCATTCGTGTTTCCCGAAACGACCGGCGCCGGTATGGCGACGGCGGGTCTGAAGGGGGCGGCAAGCCTATGCCGTCATGCGAAAAGGGCCACCGTCTCCGGTGACCCTCGAGCAGGACTGTGTGGTGGCCAGGGACGGAGTCGAACCGCCGACACCCTGATTTTCAGTCAGGTGCTCTACCAGCTGAGCTACCTGGCCACGAACACGACGCGGGCAAGCGTCGAAGGCCGGATAGTACGGATTTCGCCGTGAGGTGTCAACACGGGCACCAGACACGATGGCCGCGCCCGTCATCGCACGAAGCGTCGCGCGAAAATCAGCCACGCGACCACGCAAACGAAGCAGACCACGGCGAGTCCGAGCGACCATTTCGAAGCCTGAACCCAGTAGATCCAGAGGTTCACGCAGCCGATGACGCCAATCAGAAGCGCGTAGTAATGAACGGTGCGCGTGGCGTCCGCGCCAGCCGGCGCCTTCTTGTCGTCCGATGACACGAGCGCAGTCTAGCGGAAGACGACGAGCAGCAAGAAGGCCTTGATCGCCAGGACGATCGAGCAGATGGTCAGGCCGACGAACGAGAGGTTGCGGCCCGCGATCGGCTTCTCGCCTCGCCCAATGGCCCGCAGCTCGAAGAAGGCGAGCGCAATGCCGATGAGGTCGAGTGGCACCGTGAAAGGAAAGCCGCAGAAGAAGACGACGGACAGGATTCCGAAAAGCATCGACGCGACTGCTCGCGCCGACGGCTTCCCTTCCGCCGGGTTGGCGGAAGGCGGTGTCCACGGCTGCGCCACCAGTGGCGCTCGCGGCACGTTCACTGAGCGAAGAGGCCCGGAAGCGGGCTCGGTTGGCTCGTTGTAGCCGACGCCGAAGAGCGGTCCGTGCTGACCGCGGGAATCGGCCGGGGCGGGCGCCGGGCCGACATCGGCAACCGGGCCTGAAGTCACCTCGACCGGCGACCAGCATTGTTTGCAGAACCGCAGCCCCGGGGCTACAGGAGCGCCGCATTGTGGGCACGTCATTGCGCGTTCCCTCGAAAGTCCGTCCGTCGGCGCCGCTGACCGCGTATGGCGCGCTGAGGGATGCTACACCGCGAGGCGTCGGGGCGCACGAGATTGGATACGTCGATCGCGTGTGCCTGTGATCTCCGTGCCTCCGTGATCTCTGGATGCCAACGGCAATGCCGTGGCCGTACAGAGATCACGGAGGCACGGAGATCACAGGGTGAAGCGAGAGTCTTCAATCGCTAATTTTCACGTGCCGATGTGCCCGCAATGCGGCGGGCCAGCTCGTGGAGCGCATCCGGCCGGATGAGCTCGAGCACGCCGTCCGCGACGAGCGCCTCGGCAACCTTCGGCACGTCCCGCGCCACCAGCACACACGCCCGGCTCGCCGCTGCCGTCCGGCAGATTGCCGCCACACGCTCCGCCGACTTCTCGAGTGCACCCGTGTCGACGACCAGCAACGACGGCCTGTGCAGGTCGAACGCCCAAACGGTCTCGCGCGTATCCGCAGCCCAGACTGCCGGGACTCCCGCGTCCTCCAGACTGTCGAGCACACGCAGGCGCAGCACTCGATCCTCGATCAGCACGACAGCGCCGCCCTCGACAGGCGCGCTCTCGCCCTCCGGAGTCCCCGCGTACTGCGGCATCACCAGGTGGATCGACGCCCCCTCACCCGGCGTGCTTCTCACGCTCAGCCGACCGCCGTGCCGCGCGACGACTGCGGCCGCGATCGTCAACCCCAGACCCGCGTGCGTTCCTCCCTTCGAAGTCACGAACGGATCAATCGCGTGGCTCCTGATCGGAGCCGGAATTCCGGGGCCAGCATCGCGCACCTGCGCGCCAACGAGTCCCTGACGATCGATCGTCCGGATCACTATCGATCCGCCGCCGGGTTGCGCCTCGACCGCATTCCGGATGAGCTCCGCGAAGACATCGCGTAACTCGGTAGCACAACCGAGCGCACGCGCCGACCGGCACGGCTCGAGCCTGACGTCGTAAACGACACCTCGTGCGGCTGCATCGGCATCCCACGCCGGTCTCGTCGCCTCGATGGCGTCCTCCACGACGCGATTCAGTTCGATCGGCTCGACGACCCGGTCCAGCCTCGCACGCCCCGCCCTGTCGAGCCGGTCTACGAGCTTTGCGAGCTCGCGGCGTCGTGGCGACGCTTCATCTCCGCTCTCGCCGAGTATTCCGAGCAGGATTCGCGACATGTGGAACACGGCTTCGCCGGCCGGTCGGTGCCTCGACACCGTCACGCCGGCGTCCTCGCCGCCGCCGGCCACCTCGCGCGCGAGCACGAGCACGAGCTCGTCGCGAGCGTCGTCACCAGCAGAACTGACATTCAACTCTAGATCGCTCCCGCCTGCGTGTGCCGAAACCGTCACCGCGCTCACAGTGCCCTCGGCGACACGCTGCAGCTGCGTCTGGAATCGCGTCCTGTCAGCTTCGTCGATCAGGTCGCCGACCTGCGCAAGCGGCACGAGCGACGCGCCGAACAGCTCCTCGGCTGCAGGATTGGCCCACCGAACCAGTCCCCCGCGGTCGAGCAACAGAACCCCGCTCCGGCTTCGAGAGACAGCGCGGGCCACACGCACGTCGAGCTCGTCGACGCCCTCGAGCCGCTGTGTCTGTCGAAGAAGCGCGACAGCGCCTGCCGGCTCGCCCGTCCGGCTTCGGATCGGATTCACGGTGAGCACGAAATCGGCGCCCCACAGAGTCGTGCGTCGGACCACCGGCGCGTCGGTCTCGATGGCCTCCGCCGTCGCGCACGAGCCGCCATCGGTCTCGGCGCACACCAGCCGGCAACACGTCGAATCGCGCAGGACCGCGTACTCCACGCCAAAGGCAAGCGCCGCAGACCGGTTCGCGCGCACGACGCGGCCATCGCGCCTGAACAGCACAACCGCGTCGACCATCGCGTCGAACGTCGCTTCCCATTCGCGTTTTCCGAGCGCGACCCGGTCGAACAGCGCCGACCGATGAACCGCCACCGCCGCCTCGTGAGCAAGACCCGCTGCAAGCGCAGTCTCGCGCGTCGTGTACGAGCGCGATGTATCGCCTTCGACGAGCAGAACGCCGAGCTTTCGATCGCCAAGTTGCAGAGGGACCGCAAGCGCGCACTTCGACTCTGTCGAGAGTACGAAACGGTCCGGCCGCGCTGGTGCGTGACCCACGGCTACGGGTTGCCCGGTTCGAAAGGCCTCTGCCGGTGCCGACGGCGCCGAAATCGCGATGCGGACGCCGTCAGTAGCGGAGGTCGAGCCACGCGAGGCCACGACGTACAGGTCTTCGTTGCCTTCGTCGGCGAGCAGAACGGCGCTGGCCGCGGCGCCGAGCGCGTTGCCGGCGAGCAGCAGCAGGGCGTCGAGCGCTTCGTCGCGGTCGTTCGTCAGCGCGAGCGCCTGGCTGGCATCGAGCAGGCACTCGAGGTCGCTTCGAACGTTCGCTTCCTCGGCGTGCAGGCGCGCTTCGCTCAGCGCCACGCCGAGCAGATCCGCCACGCCGCGCAGCAGTTCGAGCTCGAAGATCTGCCACTGGCGCGGCGATTCGACGTTGGCGCAGGCGAGCACCGCGTGCATCTGGTCGCGGATGAGAATGGGTGCAACGAGCACCGACTGGGTCGGCTGGCTCATTTCGTCGGGACGGGTCTCCACGACGGCCACGCCATGCCGACGCGCCTGCTCGAGACGATCCACGATCGGAAGCATCCCGACGTCGACGTGGACGCCCTGACGCTCCGAACGCTGCTCGACGGCGAACCCGTCGTCGGTTGGCCGAAGCACCGCGCAGAAGTCCGACTCGAGAAAGTCACGCACGTCGTCGCACGTCACGGCCAGAATCTCGGCCGCGTCGCTCAGCCGGTACACGCGATTGGCGAGTCTCGAGAGCAGTTGGCCGCTCTCGAACCGGCGCGTTGCCCGCTCGGTAGTCATCGATTGATCGATGAGCGTTGCCGCGTTCGCGGCGACGAGCTCGATAAGAGGCCTGCGGGACTCGGGGAGCCCGGCATCGTCGCCGTACAGATAAGCCGCGAAGGCACCTACCGTCCTGCCTCGCACTGAAAGCGGCGCGATGACTACGTGGCCCTCGCGTCGAGCCCCGTCGAGTGCGCCACCGACGATGTCCTCGATCGAGAAAGGCGTCCCGGAGCCCAGCTGTCCGCACACGAGACTGCGCCCCGACCCGTTCTCGCGAAGCCACACGGCTATGTCCGACGTTGCGCCGATACCGGCTCCGAGCAGGACCTCACGTGAATCGGTGCCGATGCCGGTCGCGGCAACGAGGCAGCACGACCCGGTCGGCTCGTCGTTGACGAGCAGCAGGGACACATCGATGCCGACAGCGCCGTGCGCGAGGTCGCACAATCGGCGAAGGGACTCGATCAGGCTGAAGGCGTCAATGTCGGGCCGGGGCCACAGCGGACCGGACGGCGAAGTTCCATCCATCGCTCTGCGCTCGTGTGTCGAAAGGGTCGCGGGGGCGAGAGGTCTTTCTCTGTGACTCCGTGTCTCAGTGTCTCTGTGTGCGAAGCCCTTTCCTCTTTCAGAAGAGAGCTTCGCACACAGAGACACTGAGACACAGAGACACGGAGGACGTTTGGCTGGCTACTTGAAGGCCGAGATGCCGGTGGCGGCTTCTCCGAGAATGAGCGTGTGAATGTCGTGCGTCCCCTCGTAAGTGTAGACCGACTCGAGGTTGTTCATGTGCCGCATGACGGGATATTCGCTCGCGATGCCGTTGGCGCCCAGAATCGTTCGCGCCATCCGGGCGATTTTCAGCGCCCAGTCGACGTTGTTCCGCTTCGCCATCGAGATCTGCGCCGGTGTGACCTTTCCATCGTCCTTGAGCCGTCCGAGCTGAAGGCAGAGAAGCTGCATCTTCGTGATCTCGGTCAGCATCTCGGCAAACTTCGCCTGCTGCAGCTGGAAGCCCGCGATCGGCTTGCCGAACTGGGTCCGGCCGAGAGCGTACCTCAGCGACGTGTCGTAGCACGCCATCGCGGCGCCGATGCCGCCCCACGCGATGCCGTAGCGCGCCTGATTCAGGCACATCAGCGGCGACTTGAGCCCGCCGCTGCCCGGCAACAGGTTCTCCTCCGGGATGTGGCAGTCGTCGAAGAAGAGCTCCGAAGTTACCGAAGCGCGCAGCGAATGCTTGCGATGGATCTCGGGCGCGCTGAATCCGGGAGTGCCCTTCTCGACGAGGTAGCCGCGGACACGGCCCTCGTCGTCCTTGGCCCAGACGACCGCGACGTCGGCGATGGACCCGCTCGTGATCCAGGCCTTGGCGCCATTGAGCACGAAGCCGTCGGACGTCTTGCGGGCCCGCGTGACCATGCCGCCCGGGTCGGAGCCGTGATCGGGCTCGGTCAGCCCGAAGCATCCGATCGCTTCGCCGGTAGCGAGCCTGGGCAGCCACTTCTGGCGGTGTTCCTCGGAGCCGAACGTGAATATCGGGTACATCACGAGGGCGCCCTGTACCGACACGAAGCTGCGAAGGCCGCTGTCGGCGCGCTCGAGCTCCTGCGTGACGAGGCCGTAAGCGACATTGTTCATGCCGGCGCATCCGTACTCGGTCGGGAGGTTGGCGCCGTAGACGCCGAGCTCTCCGAGCGGTCGGATGAGGTCCATCGGAAACGCGCCCCGCTCGTAATAGTCATCCACGATCGGGATGACGTTGTCCTCGACGTACTGACGAACGGAATCGCGCGCCAGTTTTTCCTCTTCGGTCAGAAGCGCTTCGATGCCGTAGAAATCGACTCCGCGAAACTCCGCCATATCGGTGGTGCCTTCCCATTGCCCCCGTGTCCCGGCCGCGCCTGACACGATTGCAAAAACGGTTTGACGCCCACCGCCACCGGTCCTCGCGGTGCCGGTCCGCGTGGGCGTCAGAACAATCCATGGTGTGAGTGGATCGGCCGGGGGTGCCAGGCCAGAAAGGCCCGACGAACCCGATCGCCACGTCGACTCGCTGCGGTTTCGACCGGGGAATGATACTGATTTTCGGGGGCGAGGCAAGGAAGGGGTCGTTGAGACCTCTGTGGAACTCTGTGTCTTTGTGTGCTCCGTATGCGAAGCCTTTTTCAGGAATCGGCTTCGCATACGGAGTACACAAAGACACAGAGTTCCACAGAGGCCTTCACGCACAACGGCGGAGCCCCGAAGGACTCCGCCGTTGCGATCGCCAGTTCGCGTCCGCGGTTAGAAGCTGAACTTCACCGCAAACTGGAACGCGCGCGGGCCGGCCGATCCGAACGCATTCGTCGAACGCGAGGTCGGCTTCAGGGTGGTGAACGGGAACCGGAGGTTGCCGTAGTTGGTCGGATCATTCTGGAAGCCTTCGACATCTTCCTGCGCGACGAGACTCTGGTCCGTCACGTCAACGAGGTTGGCCACGTTGAAGATGTTGAATCCTTCGAAAATGAAGTCGAGGTGCATGTTCTCGCCGAACTTGAACTTCTTCGTGACTCGGATGTCCTGCGAGATGACCGAGTCTCCGCCGATCGGCGTGTCGAGCGGGAGCAGCGCAACCGCGCGAAGCGGCGTGCCGTACGGGTCGACAGGGACTCCACCGTCCGTGCGGGCGGCGTACGAGGCAATGCTTCCGTTGTAGGCCTGGATGATGCTGTTGAGCTCTTCAACGGTCTTGATGTCGCGGCCGATCGAGCCGTGACCGGTTCCGGGAAGGTACGAGGTGAACGAGCCGCCGCCGGCCAGGTCGACCGAATCCGGAAGGAAGACGCTGTAGGGCAGACCGGAGTAGGCAATCGAGATCACCGAAACCTGCCAGCCGTCGAGCGCCGCCTTGCCGAACGCCGAATCGCCGCCGTAGTCCGGGAAGTCATACAGACCCGAAACCACGAGGCGGTGACGTCGGTCGAGACCGCCAGGACCGAAGTCCGCGCGACGGTCGAACGTGTTCGTCGGAAGATCGCCAAGTCCCAGACCGTCGCCGCCGAACGTGTCCAGCGCCGAGAACGTGTAGGACGTGGTCATCTGGAAGCGATCCGTGAACCGCTTGTTCAGGCGGAACAGACCGGCCTTGTAGACCGAGAAGCCGCTCGAATCCGCGTAAGGAATCGGCTGCGGCGCGCCGCGACCGAAGGTCGTTCCGGGGATGATCACGAGCGAGTTGCCGTCGCGGTCTACCGCATCGGCAAAGTTCGCGTCGTAGGTCAGCACTTCGTGCAGCTGCTTGCGGTAGTTGAAGTCCGCCTGCAGAACGAGGTCCCACGGCAGTTCGCGCTGAACGCCGATCGAGTACTGGATCGAGTACGGCAGTTCGAACTCGGTCGAGAAGAGCGGGCCCGAAATGGCCTGGAACGCTTCGATCGAGGTCGGCGCGTTCGACGCGAACGTGCGCGACTCGAGATCGGCGCGAAGCGGAGCGATGAGCGCAAGCGCCTGACGCAGCGTCAGGAAGCCCGACGAGGAAGTCGGCGTTGCGCCGAAGCGCGCGTCGCCACCAGGGAGGAGGGCCGACTTGATGTCGGTGCCGACGAGGAAGAGCTCGCTTCCGGGAGGGCTCACGTCCGCGCCTTCGAAGAGACGCAGGTTGTCGATCGAGGTGTCGTGGTAGATACCGACACCGCCACGGATGACGGTCTTGGCATCACCGGCAACGTCCCACGCGAATCCGACGCGCGGTCCCCAGTTGTTCGTGTCGTTGTCGGGAGCCGCCGTGCCCTTTCCGAAGACCGGCGCGATGATCGACGGACGCGGATCCGTGGTGTTCCACAGATTCGAGTCGTAGCGATACGCCACGCCGTAGTTCAGCGTGAAGCGCGAGTTGATCTTCCACGAGTCGTTGAAGAAGAACTGGTAGCGGTTGTTGATCGTGCTGCCCGTGGGATTGTCGAAGGGCAGAATGTCGTTGCCGATGCCCATCGAGAAGTCGCGAACCGGAGCGTTGAGGAAATCCTCTTCCGTTTCGAGGCTCGAGGGACCGCCGAATCCCGGGCCGTAGAGACGGATGCGGGCCGGCTTGGCGAAGGCGAACTGGCCGCGAATGGCCGAACGCTCGTAATTCACGCCGAAGCGGATGTTGTGGTCGCCCGTCGTCCAGCTCACGTCGTCGCGAATCTGGTTGCGGATCTGGATCGTGACCTGCGGCGTGATGTAATTCGTTCCCGACTTCCAGGTCTGATCCGGGCTGATCACGCGGATCTCGGGGCTGCCGGGAGCGGCGAGCGGATCCGGCTGGATGTCGTTCTTGAAGTTGTTGTAGTTGTAGCGAACGTCGTTCGTCCAGTTCGAGCCGAACACCGACGTCAGGCCGACGACGAAGCCGTCAGCTCGGTTCGTGTTGAACTGGCTGTTCGACGAGAAGATGCCCGACGTGGAGTCGCGCGGCGCAATACCGGTGCCAGGCGCGAACGGCGCGATCTGGTCATTGTCGTCGTGCGAGTAACGCACGAACATCCGGTGGTTATCCGTAACGTTCCAGTCGACACGGGCAGTGATGAGCAGCCCGTTGAACGGCTGGGGCCCGATGCCGTTGAAGCCCTTGATGCGGCCATCCGGAATGTTGAACACCGAAACCGAATCCTGGTTGTTGTATTCGGTGTTGAAGAAGAAGAACGACTTGTCCTTGTAGATTGGACCGCCGATCGTGCCGCCGAACTGCTGGCGGTCGAACTGGATGCGCTCCGTCTGGAACGGCACCGTCGTGTCCGAAAGGTCCGTGTCCTCGAGACGGTTCAGCGCGGGGTACGCCGCATACGAATCGTCGCGGAAGTAGCCATACACGTTGCCGTGGAAGGCGTTCGATCCGGACTTCGTGATGACGTTCACGACGCCCGACGACGAAGCGCCGGACGAGACGTCCTGGTTGGCGATACCGATCTGGAATTCAGAAATGATCTCCTGCGAGAAGTTCTGAACCGTAGTGCCGACGACGTTGTCGACCACCGACCCGCCGTCGATCGAGATCTGCGTCGACCGACCGGCCTGACCGCCGAGCGAAACGCCCGTGTAGTTGGCCTTCGTCGGATCGAATCCGCCGCCGTCCACCGCCTCGGCGCCCGGTTCGAGCGCGGCGAGGTTCAGGAAGTTGCGGCCGTTGAGCGGCAGGTTCGCGATCTGAACGCTGTTGACCACGCCGTCAACCGTGTTGTCGGTTCGATCGATCTGGGCTTCTCCGCCCTGAACCTCAACGGTTTCGCCCACGCCGCCGACGGTGAGATCGACGTCGAGCGCGAAGTTTGAGCCAACCTGCACCGTAACGTTGTCGACGACGGTCTTCTTGAAACCAGTTGCCGTGACCGAGACGTTGTAGTTTCCTGGTGCAAGCTGGGTGAACCGGAAGTATCCATCACCCGGCGTCGTCACCGACCGTTCGAATCCGGTAGCCTCCTGGCTTACCGTGACGGTCGCACCCGCAACCACCGATCCCGCGGGATCGACGACCTTACCCTCGATACCGCCCGTCGGCTGCTGAGCGAACGAAACGCTCGGCATTGCCGGGACGACGAGGAGTGCGAGCATCAGACAGACGACACCCCGAAGAGTACTGAGTCTGTGCATTGAGTCCTCCACTCTATCCGTAGCTGTTGTTTCTTTTTTGCGATCAGCGAACGCGTTGGCATCCAGCTCGTGGAGCAAGCAGGTCCGAAAATCCGATTGTTCGGAAGCAACTTCCGGACCAGCGTCGGTGGAGGTTTGCTGAACTCGGCAAGTCTTGCGTGGAAAGGACTTGGACCTGTCGGCGAAAACGGCGGATCTCAGTGTGCGGCCAGATCTTCCGAAATTCTCGAATTTCTTTACATTTTTTCGGAAAAGTTTACATTCCGGGCTTTGTGCCTCGCTGGCTCCGGGCCTCCGCTGCTCCGTGTCGGTTACGAAACAACTTGGTCCGATCAGGCGGCGAGTGAAGGAACAGCCCGAGACCGCGGCGCGGTCGTTGTTGTGCGCCGTCCGCGACCGCGGAGCGGTCGAAGGGAATAGCCGTGGGTCGCGAGAGCGAGTGCAACGAGCACACGCGACCCGCGGTACCGCCGCCCACCTCGGTCCGACC
>CAZQBW010000105.1:0-15352 GCA_964591515.1 uncultured Clostridia bacterium | reverse complement strand
CCTTTGCCATACTGATGTCACGTCAGGTCACCGAGTTCCTGATCAAAGTTCAGGAAATTCTCTAGGCTGATCCGTCCGGCGCCGGGATGGACGGGTGGCCGCTGGCCCTCCGACGCGAAGCTCCGCGCTCGGCGCGCTCCCGATCCACATACTGGTAGTTCTCGCGCCCCGGTGCTGGTGCGTAGCCGAGCTCCTCGAGTACCTCGCGCATGCGATCCATCTGGTCGCCGCTCGCGATGATTTTAGCGCCAAGAATCAGGTCCAGGTCGTCGGTTGATCGCGCAGCTGTAGGAATGGGTCTTCTGGGCTACTGGCCGATCCTTCGCAGGTGGGTTTCCCGGAGCACGAGGCCAAATCCGCCGACGATCACAATACGGAAGCCGTCTGCCGTCCGTATCGAGGGCCGAATCGATCAGGGCCTGGCGACTGACGACCACAAAGACGCGAACGCGTTTGGGATCACCCATCACAGGCTTCGGAACCCGGTATAGATCAGATCCCCGCGCTTCACGAACCGGCCTGGTAATCGAGCAGATCGCTCGCGTCCGCGTTCATCTCGTCCGCATACCGGTTCATGATCTCGAGGTCGCGGGCATTGTGCTCCCGGCGCACAAGGCTCGCGAGGTAGCCGCGCACGGCCCGCTCGATGAACTCGGACCGGCTCGCGGCCGGCCCGATACGGGCCTCGACGGCCTCAAGCAGATCTTCGGAGAGCGTCACCGAGGTTTTGATCTTCATACCACTATTATGCTTCCGGAGCTTCTTCGGCGCTTCTATCATCTCGATGGGTCTGACGGCCTCCCATAGCGCCGAATGATGGGGATCGATCCACTCGTCAGATGACCTGCGGCGATCGGCAAAGGAGGATGTGAAGTTGTTCGACAGAAGGGAAGCGATCTATCTCGAGCTTCGAGAGCTTGCGACGAGTCTGCCGGACAACAGTCAGGTACCGAAAGCGATCGATGCTCGCAGTGCCCTGACGCAGATCCGGCAGGCTGCAGCATTCGAACGGGCGAACCGTGAGGGCCTGTCCTGGAACACAAATGGCGCGTATCAGGACATCATCGGGGTCGCCGGTTACGGCGAGCCGTTTCTGGCCGGCGACGAGTCCGTCACGATCGCCAACTACGTCTCCGACTTTGCGATCGAGGAAGGCTTCGGGGAGCACACCGCCGGTCAGAGTGAAGCCTTTCTCGAGCGGCTGCGCGAACAGGATCTCCCTGTCCGGAGCCTTGACTGGCTGCTGTGCGGACCGGGGGAAGCGGAAGCGATCGAACGGATCGCAAAAGAGACGTTCGATCACGCGACTTACACGCTGCGGCGGCGCCTCGTCGTGCGGGCTCCGGAATGGCCGGGCGGCCCCGTGGCCGACCTTGCCGGCACGCGTCTCGTCCCGTGCGGGATCTGCGGGAGACTGTACCCTCGGGAGCCATATGTGACTGCCCCGCTCGCGTGTTCACCGTCGCACGCCCAGAACGTCGCGCCCGATGTCCTGAACCCCGCAGGTCCTGACCCGGCCACAGGGTTGCCGACGCCGGACTGACCGGCTCCGCGGGAGCCGGTCAGTCCTCCCGGTTCCGCGACGGCTCTTTCGGACGCCGCAGGGGGCCGACGAGCTTTCCGTAGCGCCGGAGCAGTCCCTCGTCGTCGTCGAGATCGGCGGCGGCGAGCCCGCGCCACCGGTCCCGGGTGTTCTCCCTGCGGAGCCGGGCCGCTTCGGCGACGACGGCCGACGCCCGTTTGCCGTAGCTGATCTCGACGACGAGACAGTCGTCTTCGTCGGTGCGGGTCCGGACCGAGAACCGACGTTCGACAATACGCTTCGCCGGCTTCGCGATGGGCTGCGCTTCCGGCGGTTCCGCCTCCCGACCGGCCAGCACCGGTTCTGCGGTCTTTGCATCGAAGACGGTGACGAAACCGGCGAGATAGCGGTCCCGGGTGTTGCGGTCGATGGCCCGCTCGAGAATCTCGAACGACGTCGCCGCAACACGGCGGTTGAAGACACTATCAAGGAGGTTCTCGACCGCACGAAGCCGGTCCATGACCTCGACGATGTCCGGCTCGTCGGCAAATGTCACGAACACCCGGACGTCCGGGGCTCCGAGTGCATCATCCGGTCCGACGGCGAGCTCCGGGACGAATTCCGTGACCTCGAGCCTCGCAAGGCCGAGCGTCCGGCACGCCCGGTCCAGGTCGCCTTCGCCTGCGCCCAGACGCGCGAGAATGACCTCAGGCGTCTGTCTGGCCCCCGCACCCTCGTCTGCGTCATCCGGGCTCATACGGACGAACTTCGGGGCAGGGGAGCGAGCAGTCCGCCGGCGTCGCGGATCGTCATCTCGAGCGCAGCCGATGGCGCCTGCCCCTTCCAGGTTCTGCGGTCGGAATCGTAACGCCAGAATTCGGCAAGCAGGGCTTTTCTGACCGCGGCCGGAGGCCGTGTGGAAAAGCGCGCCTCGTACCAACGCTTCGCGCTTTCGCTGCGCTCGACGATCGAGGCACGGCCGAGCTCGCGCATCCCTGCAGCCGTGCCGGGGTTTGCCATGACGTCGCGGTAGGTCCGGCAGATGCCGGCAAGAACGGAGTTGTCGACAGACTCGCCGAGGAAGGATTCAACCGTGGCTCCAAGGACGACGAGACGATGGGTACGGGCTGCACGCTCACGGTCAACGATGTTGCGGGCGCGGAGCGATCTGCGGACGGCAGCCTGACGTTCTTTCACTGCCCGCTGGTCGAGTTCCTCATCGGACGGACGCGCGCGTTTCGGACGGCGAATCTCGGTCACGAAATCCCTCCCACATCCTGCAGGAAACCACAGCGATTGCCGTGCCTTGCGGTGGCGCCAGACGCGCACCTGCCCGGAAAAACGACTGAATCCGACCCTGGAGACAACTATCCGCACGCACCGGTAGGGCCCAACTTACATTTTGCCGCGCGAAATGTAGCACACCTGTCTTCTGCGTGCTACAGTGCGGTTCGTGGCCATCGAATTCGCACGGACGGAAGTGGTTCACGCGGGGCCGGACAGTTCGGCCGTGGGGCTTGCGTCCTACATCACGCGCAGCGTCGGCGAGAACGGTGTCACCGGACAGGTCTTCGACTTCGAGGAACGCTCGGAGGATCTGCGCGCATCGGGGACGGTGCTGCCGTCGCGACTTCGGGACCGGGAGCCGGAATTCGCGCACGACGTCGCACGGCTCTGGAGCGAGGCGGAGCGCGCAGAACTGATCGGCGACGGGACGCGCTTTAGGTCCGGTGCGCAGCTCGCAAAGACGCAGATTCTCGCGCTTCCGAACGAGCTGACGCTCGAGGAAAACGTCGAGCTCGTCGAGCGGTGGATCGAGCGGACCTGGGCCGACCACGGGGCGGTGGTGACCTGGGCGATTCACGAGCCGGAGAAGGGGGAGACGAACTGGCACGCGCACCTGCTCATCTCGACTCGGGAACTGACCGAGGACGGGTTCGGTCGGAAGCTCCGTGAGCTCAATCCTACCTTCTCGCGCGGCAGCTATGTCCGTGGTCGCCACGACGGGTGCGACCGGTGGCGGGAGATGCAGAACGAGTTCTTCCGGGAGCGGGGACTCGACGCGAAGGTGGACCCACAACGGGTCGTTGCGCGGCGACGATTCGAGCGGCAGTTTTACGCCGAGGACCTCCACAAATGGAGGGAGCGGGAGGACCGCGCCGTCAGGCGTCCGGACCGGATCATCGAGTGCCTGACGCGTCACCAGGACTGCTTCACGGTGCGCGACGTCGACCGCGTTCTCATCCGTGGCAACGTGCCGCCCCGGGAACGCGACCGATTGCGCGAGGAGGTGCTCGGGCGGGCGCTTGCGCTCGCCGGCCGGGACGGGGAACGGAACGGGTATTTCACGTCGCGGGAAGCGCGCCGGGAGGCCGAACAGGTGCGCAGCGCGGCGCGCGGGCTCGCGGGTCCGGCCCCGGACCGGAAGCTCTCACACGATCGCGTTGTCGGCGCGATCGCGAGGGTCGAGGAGCGCGCCGGAATCCGGTTCGATTTCGAGCAGGACCAGGCCATCAAGCACGCTTGCCGGAACCGGCTTTCGATCTGGCGCGGCGTCGCCGGCAGCGGCAAGAGCGTCGCGCTCGAGGCGGTCGTCGAGGCGCACGTCCGGGCGGGGTACCAGGTCATTGCGGCGTCGCCGACGAACACGGTGGCGGTCGATCTGCGGAAGACGATCGCGGACGCTCCGGTGAACCAGCAACGGCGCGGGCGGGAAGATGAATCCCTCGGTGATGCGAGGACGCTGCACTCGCTCGAGTGGCAGATCGGGCACGGCCGGATGGCGCTCGATTCGCGGACGATCCTCATCGTCGACGAGGCCGGGATGGTATCGACCGGGATGTACGCGAAAGTGCTCCGGGAGGTCGAGAACTCGGGCGCGAAGCTGCTGCTGGTTGGTGACGATCGCCAGCTCGGATCGATCGAGCGCGGTGGGATGTTCCGGGTCTTCGTCGACGATCTCGGGCAGGAGAACGTGAGGGAGCTCGAGCGGGTCCGGCGCCAGGTGGACGGCTGGCAGCGGGAAGCGACGGTGGCGCTTGCGGCGGGGCGGTTCGAGGACGCGATCCGGGCGTATTCCGAGCACGGGTCGATCACGTTCGAGTCGACGCTCGAGCGGGCGAGGGAACGGCTCATCGACGACTGGCTCGAGGACGTGCAGACCGAACCCGAGGCGACACGTTTCGTCTACGCGCAGACGAACGCGGAGGTGGCGAGGATCAACGAGGGGATTCAGGGACAGCTCGAGGATTCCGGCCGGCTCATGGTCGAACGGGAGTACGACACGACGCGGCGCGACGTACAGACCGTGACGCGGCTCGGGACCGGGGACCGGGTGCAGCTTTTCGGCACTGACAAATCGAAGGGCCTCATCAACGGATACTGCGGAACGGTGACCAGGTGCGAGCTGGACCGGATCGCGATGAAGCTCGATAACGGGAAGTCGGTCGAGTGGAATCCGAAGCAGTTCCGGACGTTCGGGCTCGGGTACGCGGGGACGGTCTATCGGGGGCAGGGAAAGACCCAGCTGCGGGCCTACTCCCTGCACACGCCGATGGCGGACCGGAACACGGGCATGGTCGCGCTCACGCGGCACCGGGAGCAGCTGAAGGTGTACGCCGGGCGGAACGTGACGCCGGACGAAAAGGCGCTCGCCCGACAGGTGGCGCGCTACGTCGAGCGGGGATCGAGCCTCGCCTACGAGGTTTACGGAGCTGGACGTGGGAAGGAGCCGAAAGCCAGGAGGGAGACGCCTGTGAAGCAGGAGCGGCCGGTGGTTCCGGGACGAGAGCACGCGCCGCCGCGGGCGGCGGGAAACTCCGCTCCGGAGCCGGGCCGTGGGCCGACAGCGCCCACCGTCGAACGGCCGACCGGGGAGCGGGCCCCGGCGCCGACGAACCCCGGCCGGAGGGTCGTGGGAAGACGCGTACAGCCGCCGCCGGGGCGTGACGCGTCGAAGCCCGTGGCGCCTGAGCCTGGCCGGACTCCCGGCAGAACCGGCGCGTCAACCGTTCCGTCACCGCCGTCGCCATCGGGTAGGCAGACACCGGGCGCGCCCGGAAGGACGCCCTCGCCAGGGCATGCGTCGCGGTCGACGACGCCCGAGCCGGCCCGGATTCCGGGAATAGCGGGTGCGGCCGATCCACCGTCGCCGTCGCATCAGCAAGCCCCGCCGGTCCCGGGACGGAGGCACGTCCCGCCGCCGCCGGATCTGTCGCGGCTGATTCCGAAGTTCGAGCGTGAACTCGACCGTGAGCGTTCCGTCGGGGTTGTACGGCCACCACGCGACGACGACCCGCGCCGGGAAACGCTCACGACGCGCGTCCGGAGCGACATCGCTAAAGAGATGGCGGCAACGCGGAGCTCCGAGGAGAGAACCGGACTCGCGAGGCTCTTCGAGGGGGTCAAGGAGTACGTCACGACCGAGGCTGACTGGAAGTTTCTCAACCAGCACGAGAAGCTTGATGCGAAGACGATCGTTCACGCCGTTGGACTTCGGGACGGTCTGACGGACATTCGCACGACCGAGGACCGGGTGCCCTATCTGCCGATGGACCGGGAGCTGAAGTCAATTTCCGAGACACTCGGCCGCGCCGTTTCGGGGAGTGATCCGGGAACGCAGCCATCCCGTCAGGAAGCACAGTCCGATGTGCTCCGCGCCCTCGAAGCCAGAAGCGCACGGCTCTCGGACCGGATCGGTCAGGCCGAGCGGGATGCCGGACTGATTGCGCGGGCGACGTTCCAGGTGGCGAGGGACGAGAAGCGGGAGCTGCGCGAGCTCAGATACAAGGCGGCCGACATCGAACACGGTCGGGGCGGTGAAGGCCAGGAAATGGTCGAGAACGTCCTCCGGACGCGGACGGCGGACTGGCACATGCACAGGGACATCCACAACGGTCACGTCCGGGCGCTCAACGAGGTGGAGGCGATCCGGGCGATGCCGCTCGAAGCACGGGGCCGGGCCGCGGAAGGGCTGGCCCGAAGCCTCGAGCGAAGCGGGATGCGGGAAGAGGGCGGCAGGCTCCGCGAAGCCGTCGAGCGGCGGCCAGCCGACCCGCCACGAGCTGCCGAACCGACGCGCGAGCGCGAGCGCACGAAGGAGCCGAAGATCGAACGCGATCGCGACGGAGGCTACGACCGCTCGCGCTGAGCGTTCGTCCGCGCGTTCCTCACACACGCGGACTATGACCGGGAGGGCTGGAAGGATGACTGCTGAGGTGCGATTCGACAACCGCCGTTACGCGGAGCTTCTCTCCGAGACCCTTCCGAAGCGGATCGAGACCGAGGAAGAGAATGAACGCGCGCTCGCAGTGATCGCGGCCGCCTTCAACCGCGACGACCTTGGGGTCGAGGAGGAAGCGCTCGTCGATCTTCTGACCGCGCTCGTCGAGGACTTCGAGGCGAAACACTACGACCTGCCGCGCACCGCACCCGACCGGGCGCTACGTCTCCTAATGGAAGACCGCAGCGTGCAGCAGCGGGACCTGCTCGAAATCTTCGGTTCGCGCGGCCACGCTTCGGACGTGGTCAGCGGGAAACGTGGAATCAGCAAGGATCTCGCGAAACGACTCGGGGAGTATTTCCGAGTTTCCGCCGATCTGTTCCTCTGAGGGCCCGAGCGGATCGAGGCTACTGTTGTGAGTCAGCGAGGGCGGCGCCCGGCCGGCACGAAGCTGAGGCGAGCCTTGCCTCGCGGACATTCGGTCACCGTCGTCTTCGCAAACAGCGACGGCGGACGGACCGTGACGACCTTCACGCGCAAGCGGTAGTGCACGGATTGCTCGCGAAAGGTCGCACGTCGATGAGCGTTGTCGGGAAAGACACGTTCCGCGCCCACCGGGGAGTCTCGATTTGGTAATACACACGGCTTTTCTTGCGGTCGCACTGGCGATCGGAATGCAGGCGCAGCCTGAATTTCGCGACCCGGGTCCCGAGCTCGTGCGCGCGAGCACCACGCGCGTCTCCGCGTCGACCGTGCTCGGGCTGTGGGGTGAGAAACTCTATAGCCCGAAGGAGCCACACTTTGACGGCATCCGGATCGTCTTCGAGCAAGGCGACGATCGATTCGAAGTGAAGATCTGTGGGGGGACGGGGACGCCGCCTTTCGACGAGGGACCCCACTACTGCCTGGAGGTGAACGTGCCCGAAGGCCTCGCACTCGGGCCGTGCCGCGTTCACGTCGAACGGGACGGCTTTCTATCCGCACAGCTCGACCTCGAGGTCGTCGGGTGGGAGCCGCCAGAGGTTACCGAACTCGCGGCCGAGATCCTCCTCCGAACAGGCGATCTCGATCTCGAAGGAACCGGCTTTCACACGACCGACGAGTTCGAGATCGTCGACTCGACGGGCTGCGTGTTCCGGGTGGAGCCGGGGCTTCATTCCTTTTCCGAAGGCCAGGTTCTGCCCGAGAACATCGCACTCGGGGCAGCGCGTGTTCGCGTCGTGAAAATAGGCGATCCTGACGGCCCGAGTACAACATGGTACGACTTCAAGGTCGTCGACGGTCCGGAGCCGTTCGAGCTCGCCGATGGCTGGATGCAGCCGGCGGCGTCAGGTCAATGGATCGAAGTTGCCAGCATGACGGAGCACGCAATGGAAGGCGCTGACTGGGCCGAACTCGTCTTCGAACAGGGTTCGGTATCCTTCATCGCGGCGTGCGTCGACACCGACGCGCTTCGAGTGCAGATACCGAAAGGGCTCGCGAGCGGGCCAGCGACGATTCGAGGCCGGACGTGGAGAGCAGGCGTCGCCTCCGACTGGTCGAAGGGCGTCCAATACTCGGTTCCCGATCGACCGGTATTTCCCGAGCTCGGCGCAATCGGCGCGGGTCCCGAGCCCGGCCAGGCACACTACCCGGAACCGGGCTCTGATGAGCTCGTTCTCGACCTGCAAGATGACCTCATCGTCCACGGTCGATTTCCGGTCGCCGCGGCCTCGGACCTCGTTGCGGTCTTCGAGTCGGCGTCTAACCGACTCGAGATCGTCTGCGAGGGGACCGGAGGTTTCGCATTCCTGGTTCCGACCGCCGGCAAGCTGCCGCAAGGCGTTTGGTCACTCACGCTCGTGGGACGACGGGATGGACATCGCACGCCGACGCCGCTACGCATCGTCGTGCCGCGCGACCGCGATTCGAACTGATGTCGCCGTTTTGACGCTGCAGGCATCGCGTATCAGCGCCGCGCCGGGCCAATGCGCGGTTGGCCAGGACCCTCCGGCGACAGGGCCCATTCTTGCTAAATGCCGGCAACCGGACGAAGGGATTGACCGTGGCTGCAAGAGCACTCAGACCTCGGTTGTCACTGCGAACCCTGACGGACTCATGGGGGTCCGCTCCTTTCAGCGCTTCCGGGAGTACTATCCGGAGTGTTTCTCTCACCCTGTGGAGGTTCGACCTCACAGGAACGAGGTTGCGTCATGCGAAGACTCGTCTTCCCTCGTCTCATGCTCCTCGTGGTCTTGACCGCCTTAAGTGCGGGATGTACCGGCTCCGCCGAATCCGCTGGCACGACGGACGTTCCGACAGACGGGGCCCAATCGTCTCAGAGTATTCAGACACCGCACGAACGCATCGTCACCTTCAGCGGGTTCGATCGCGACGACGTGCCGAATCTCAGCCTCCACGTTCTAAGGGTACCGAGCCTCGGCCTCGTGAAGCGCACGGATGTCGACCTGGATGCAATCGTGGAGCTCGACCAGATTGGACACAGTGGCTTTCTCCGCGGCCGGGCCGACAATACGCCTCCCAGCTTCTTTTCGGTCGATTCGGAGTATCACATTCGAGAGGTTGCCGAGACCGATATCCCGGACGCCGCGTTTGGAGAACCCGAGTCTCAACCGAGGGTGACGCTGTCGGACGACAAGGTGAAGATTGCCCAGAACGGAGTCGCGCGCTCGATACCGCTGCTTTTCAAGAATCCCGAACCCGACCGAACCTACTGGATCTGCAATCGAGGCCGCAGCCTGATCGTGAAAGACGGCGCGACTGCACTCTATCTCGTGAGAGACGTCGCTAGTCCCGCCAAGGAAAAGATCGAGGGCTTGAGCGACGGACTCCTCGCGGTCGATCCTGACGCAGCGGTCTTCTTCGTGATTCCTTCGAGCTTTGTGACTTATGGTGGGGGTAGCTACGCCAGCTCGAACACCACGCCCCAGCGCAACAACCCGGCCAATTTGCCAGGAAGTCACATCGTGAAGGTGGATGCCGTTTCCGGGCTTGTGTCCAAGGAGTTCACGAGCGCCAACCCGGATCAGAGCGCCCAGATCCTCGCCTTCGTGAGCGGCACGATTCTCTACAGCGACTACGCGGGTCCCTTGTTGCTGATCGATGGCACATCTGGTGCCCTTCGGGCAGTGATTCGGCTCCGTGAGCGCGGCTCAACCCTTCGCGCGAGCTTCCGCTACGCCGACCGCGCGTACGCGGTCATCGGAGACGAGGTCGTCGACGTCGTCGCAGGCAAGGTCGTCACCCGGCTCCCGGGCTTCTACCCGATTTGCGAAGTCGCGGCGAGCCCCGACGGGCGATACCTCGTCTACAACGCCCTCGCCGATCTCGCCACGTCGTCTCCGACCGTGGTGCGGTGCTACGACATGCGGCAGCGAAAGGTCGTCGCCGAGACGACTCTCTCGGACATCGGCTCGAAGTGGAACGAAGAAGACGGGGGCGCCGGGCCGAAGTCATTCGTCGGTGTGCGGCAACTGTCATTCAGAACGGACGGTCTGGTGCTGGCATTCGCCGGGACCAAGGTGGTGTACATGGATCACATGCATACCCACGAGGGCGGAAGCGCTGAGTCACCCGCGCCCGTGCTCACGGAGCCTGAGCCCGTGGCGCTGCTTCGCGGAACGCTCGCGGTAGCCGACAAATATGCAACGCAAGTCGGAATCGGCTACGACACCAGGAAAGTCTTCCTCGTGGAGGACGCGACGATCGACGGCGTGAAGTCTCCCCCGGTGCTCCTGACTGCGACCTTCAAGACCTCAGTGGTCCGCAGTAGCGATGGCTCGACACACAGCTACACGAGCCTCGCCGTAGGCCAGAGCGTCGAAGCACAACTGCGCGGACTCGACCTGACCGTGACACCGGTCGACGCGATCGCTTCCCGAATCGAGATCCGGTGAGGCGTCTGCGCACGTGAATCCGAAGGCGATTCTCAGTTCGGTGTCGGCAACCGGACAAGAGGCAAGAGCATGACGTCAACTGCACGTCGACGAAGGTTGTCATACCGAACCCTGTCGGACTCGTTGTGGAGGCCGTCCGAGGCCGAAGGCTATTTCTTCGGCTTCTTGTAACTGGGATTCGCTTCCTTCCATGCCTTGACGAACTGGCGCGAAAAGGCCTTGGTGAATCGATCGGCAGGTGTGCCCCGCCGGTTGAACGCAGCAACGACCGATCCTCCGTACGGCGCGGCAGAGGCCAGCTGGCCGGCGCTGAAACCGTTGCCGTCCGGGCCGTAGCTCATAAGCAACCGCCAGCGATCCGGTGCAATGGGCTTGATGACAAAGCCGTCATACACGATGTCGACCTGTGCCTGAGGACCGACCACCGTCTGCGTCGTTGACGTGCTCCCGGCGGTCGACCCGGTCGACGTGGTTGTGGCGACGATGGTCTGGGTCGTCGACGATTCGACAATGAAGAGCACGAGCACGTCCGCCACGTCGGGTGTGTTGACGATCTCGAGATCGGGGATGTCCTTGTGAATGATCTTGATAGCGTTGGTACGCATTCGAATGTCGTACCCAGTGTCTAGGAACACTCGACGCGCTCCCTTCAGATCAATGGACGAGCCGTATTCCCAAGTCACATTGGGCGGCGGCGTCCAACCAGGCCCCTGTGCCGTCGCGATCGAGCACGCAACCGCGAGTGCGAGGAATACTGCCGTGAGACGCTTCATCATGGCGCGATCACTCCCATTACCGACATTGGCGGCAAGCTAGCTTGCCGAAGATTGTGCAATTGAACACGATTCGTGAACATCCGGTTCCACAATGAAAGCTACAAACTCCACTGAAACGGACCGACCGTGAAGGGCGCATCAGTTCGAAGGGCATTCTCGAGGCACTCGCCACGGATCGCATTGGATAGGTGGTCGGCTTCTGGGACGCGAGCAGAATCGTCCTGCGTTGCCTCTTGGAGCCAGAGACAATTCGGGCGAAAACACTTCATAGGACGTCGTCGCAACTCGCAGTCAGGTGGGGAACTGCCGTCGAGGCGACCGGCGCCTTTTTGTCACGCATCAGCAGTCCTTCGCGTCGAAGCCGACTTCGTCAGGCAAGATCTTGCAGTTCCAATGCCACTCGCAATGCCCGGTTCAGTTCGTGACAGTGCGCTCCGAGAGTGCCCCGTCAAAGTGAGCGACGATTTTGCCAAGTCCACGGGCCTGTCGCAGTGAATGATGCTCTCCTGCTTCAAGCCGTCCGCGTGTCGCCCTTCGCCGGCTTCGGTACTCGGTAGAGATAGCCGCTTCACGAACTGGCCCGGCAATCGAGCACGTTGCTCGTTTCCGCGTTCATCTCGTCCGCTGTGGCGGTCCGGCTGAAGCTCCGCGAGTCTATCTGGAGCGCTCTCGTGTCCAGCGCAGGAACTCTATGAGAGTCTGGAAAACCTCAAATTGGCACGGATCGAACGTCGGAGTGGAACTTCGGCACTGGAGAGAACTGTGGGACGTGGATGGGTGCAATTTGTCTTCGGATGGCTATTGATTCTCCGAGCAGAAATGGAGAGGGCGGGTACGAGGGCATGCGAAAAAGACATTCTGTTCGATATCAGACCCATTTCTGACACCAAAAGTAACAGTTTTTGGGCGGCAGACCGTCAGTCGGTTCGCGCATAAATTGAAACTCGATCGTTGGCCCGGAAGGCTAAGTCGCTTCTTGAGGGAGAGCGCGCCAGTTCGTCGAGGTTCAGATCGAGTACGAGATCAAGCGGCTGAGGGACGGCGCGGCCCAGGTGATAGCCCGGACGTTCACCAGCGAGATGCCACAGCGGAACGACCTGGGACTCCAGCGCCAGACCAAAGTATACGACGCACTCTGTATGCGTTTCATCCGAGGGGGTGCGCCGCAGGCGCCTCGGGAACTGCTATGTAACTCTCAAACGCTGGTTCTGAGGCTTGATGCGCGAACCGACACTGTCCACTCCGCACTTCTCACACCGAAGGCTGTGCAGCCGATGTTCGTCGACGACAGTGCCGCTAATATCTTTTAAGCACGATACTGTTGCCTTCGTCGTCGGGGTATTGTTCCCAAGGGCGGACCTTGGCGCCGAACGCCGGGGCACATCGAGGACCGTACTCCGAACGTGGAGAAGGTTATGACTGCAGCTTTTGACCTATTCAACAGGATCAAGTCTGGCGGTTGCGCACTTGTGTCCACAATAATTGCAGAGGAATGGACTGAGAGTCCTATCCTCGATTTCAAGCTGGCGTCCAAGAACTCCGGTCCTATGGTGGACGACGACCGAAGGTCGCTGGCAAAAGAGGTCAGTGCATTTGCGAACTCGGACGGTGGCGTGATCCTTTGGGGCGTGTACGCGGCGTCGGCTGGCCCTCTTGAAGCAGATGTCGCCAGAACAGCTAAGCCTATTGATAACGTAATCCGCTTCTTGGCGGATCTCCAGCGACACACAGGGGTGCTCGTATCGCCAGCAGTCTCTGGCGTCGAGCATGTTATTCTACGGGATCCTTGCACACCGTCGAGAGGGTTCGTGTTGACCTATGTTCCAAGGTCAGAAGGTGAACCCCATATGGCTATGGCGAAGGATCAGCACTGCTATTACTTCAGGTCAGGCTCGTCTTCACTGAAGATGGAGCCCTTTATGATCTCGGACCGATACAAGCGACGTCCGCAACCGAAGCTTGAGTTTGTGTGGCACGCTACTTGGGACGGAACATCCGATGGCTTCGCGCTGGGACTTGTGATCGGCATTCGGAATGTTGGCCTAGGACTGGCGCTCTACCCTGCCATAGTGGTCCACAAGGTCGAGTACTTAGGTCTTGGGCTGCACGGCATCGACTCCGGTTCGCGGTACGGACTTCAGGTACGTTCGACATTGCATGACAACTCGATCCGCATGTTTGCAGGTGGCGTGAACGATGTAATCCACCCGGGAACGCGCATTGACGTAGCCAAGTTCAGGAGAGTTACCAAGGCCAAGGATTTGTCCGAGGTGCCCGAGTTAGTCACATTACGATACCAATTGCACTGTGATGGATGGTCGAGTTCGGGATCCGTTGCGATTGACCTCCGTAGCGAGTTTGAAGCGCTTGTTTCATGAATGGGAATGATTCGATATACCGTTGTTTCAAATTCCAGGACGTGCCTAAATGAACTGGAGACACCCCTTTCGTCGTCGCCCCGAACCTGACGTGATTGGCGGACTTAAAGGCAACGACGATCCAGTTCCGCCCAGAGTGCTCCGGCATGTAGGTAGCGTTACTGCTGACAACCCCATTCGGAAACCGGACGAGGACCTACTCGGTCGGAATCGCGCCGCGGGCTCATTCGCCGAACACATTCTGTCGCTTGATGCAACTGAAGGCGTGGTCGTCGGCGTTCTCGGTCCTTGGGGATCCGGGAAGACGTCGTTTCTTAACCTCGCGCGCGAGCGTTTGGGGGCTCGTGGCGTCACGGTGCTTGAGTTTAATCCTTGGATGTTCAGTGGTGCCGACCAACTGATTGAGGCGTTTTTTGTTGAGATCTCTTCGCAACTTAGGATCCGTCCTGCCCTCGCTGATGTTGGCAATAGTATCGAAGGTTACGGCGAGATCTTCGGGGGAGTGGGTTGGTTGCCCCTTGTGGGCCCATGGCTTGAGCGAGGTCATGTGGCGACGAAGGCTATTGCTAAACTTCTCCAGCGTAAGAAGGAAGGGATTGGGGGGCGTCGGGCTAAGGTCGAGCAGAGTCTTGCCGCTCTCGAGAACCCTATTGTAGTCGTGATCGATGACGTCGATCGCCTCACCACGTCCGAATGTCGAGACATGTTCAAGCTCGTTCGCCTTACTGCGAGCTTTCCCAACATCATCTACGTGGTCGCCTTCGACCGCAATCGAGTGGAAAATGCGCTCGCAGACCAAGGAATTCCGGGCCGCGACTACCTCGAGAAAATCTTGCAGGTGGCTCTGGACCTCCCGGCAATCCCGTCACAGATCCTTGGAAAGCAGGCCCTCCTGGCGATCGATAGAGCGCTGACGGATGTTGACAAGAAGGGACCGTTTGATGAGGAAGCGTGGCTCGATGTGTTCGTTGAAGTCATTCGACCGCTTCTCCGGAACATGCGGGATGTTCGTCGTTATGTCGCAGCCTTGACTGGGACGGTTAAGGACCTCGACGGCAGAATCTCTCTCGTGGATGTGCTCGCGCTCGAGGCGGTCCGGGTCTTCCTTCCGGACGCGTTTCGTCAGATTCACTTCGCCGTAGAAGGACTCACCGCGACCTCAGGTATAGGCCTGACTAATCGCGGAGACCCGCCGCGACTAAAGGAACAGATCGACCGGTTGATTGCTGCTGCTGGCGATCACGCCGGAGTCGCTCGATCCATTGTCGAGCGGCTATTCCCAGCCGGCCAGCGACACGTTGGTGGTTCGAACTATGGGCCGGATTGGATGAACCGCTGGCTTAAGGAACGGCGTGTGGCTCACGAGGCCATTCTCCGACTTTACCTGGAGCGTTCAGCCGGTGAAGGACTTCTGGCCTTCACGGCAGCTGAACGCGCTTGGTTTCACATGGCGGATCGCTCCAGGTTTGAAAGTTATTTGCGCTCGCTGTCACCTGAGCGCATTCAAGACGTCGTTTCCTGGCTGGAAGCATACGAGGATGAGTTTTCCTCAGATCATG
>CAZQBW010000104.1:0-15385 GCA_964591515.1 uncultured Clostridia bacterium | reverse complement strand
GAATAGTCTCACCCGACCATCACGATCACGCTGACCACGAGCACGGCGGCGAGCCGGATGCGCACGACGGCCACGTTCATACCCACGGCGGCTCGACGCACTCTCACCTGCCGCCTGGAGCGGACGACACCCCCGTCACGGCGCGCAGCCTGCTCGCGCTCGGCATCTCGGGCGGACTTCTTCCCTGCCCGTCGGCCCTCGTCGTCCTTTTGTCGGCGATCGCACTGCACCGGGTCGGGTACGGGCTGCTTCTTGTCATCGCGTTCAGCGTCGGCCTTGCGGGCGCGTTGACCGCCGTGGGGCTCGCGTTCGTCGTCGCCGGCCGTCTGCTCGGCGGATCGGCCCGCCTTGGGCGGCTTTCGCGCATCCTGCCGGTCGCGAGCGCCGCCGTCATCGCCGCGCTCGGCGCAGCCATCTGCTGGACCGCCGTCGCCGATGCAGGTTTCGACGTCGGTGGCTCGCTCGCCGCGCTCTTCGCGCACGGTGACGATCCGTCGTTCGTGGGGATCGGTGCGCTCGGCGTGCTCGGTCTCGGTCTCGTCTTCGGCCTCAAGCACGCGACAGAGGCTGACCACGTCATCGCCGTCTCGACGATCGTCAGCGAGCATCGCCAGATTCATCGAGCGGCAATGGTCGGCGCTCTGTGGGGAGTCGGTCACACGCTTTCTCTGGTTGCCGTCGGAGTCGTCGTCCTGTCTCTCCGAATCGCTATTTCCGAGGCAGTCTCGGGATGGCTCGAGCTCGGGGTTGCCGTGATGATCATCGGTCTCGGTGTGATTGCGGTGATGCGCGGAATGCGAGGACGGTCTTCGGTGCATGTGCACCAGCACGCGCACGATGGGGACGAGCACGCACACATTCATTTTCACGACGACGGAGCAATGCAGGTCCACGGCGCGAAGGACCACGTAGTAGCGCGCCTTGGCTTCAAGCCGCTCATCGTTGGCGCCGTTCATGGTCTTGCGGGTTCGGCGGCACTGACGCTGCTCGTCCTCGCGCAGATCGAGACGCCGTTGCTCGGAGTGCTTTATCTGGGGGTTTTCGGTCTCGGCTCGATCGCCGGAATGCTGGCGATGTCGGGTCTCATCGGTTTGCCGTTCGCACTCGCGTCGGGTGCGATGACACGGAAGCATCACGTCCTGCAGATCGCTGCAGGACTGTTCAGCATCCTGTTCGGGTGCTGGTACGCGATTCAGTCCAGTGCGGCTGTCGTGGCATTCCTGGAAGTTATTGGAAGCCACGCCTGACCGCCAATTGGCCGGAAAGCGACTGACGCTGAGTGCCACAGCCGCGCTCGGAATCCGGCAGAGAAGTCTCATCATCCTGGTTTTCGAATTCGTAGGAGGATTCCCCATGTCGAAAGTATTTCATCGAGCCGGTCTCGTCGCGGCGGTCACGGCTCTCGTTCTAGGCTTTGCACTCTTCGCACCGCCAGAGGCCGTTACCCGTGCCGCGGATCATTCCGAAGCGCCGCTCGCGGACCACGATCGTCCGGCGGACATTGGCGACGTCTATGCGTTCCTCGATCCGGCGGACAACACGAAGGTCGTCTTCGCGTTCACGGTCGTCGGCTTCATCGTTCCGGCAGAAAACTCGAACCAGGGCTCGTTCGACTCGCACGTGCGCTATCGCCTCGAGCTCGAAGAGACTGGTGATGCGGTGGCGGACCGCTTCATCGACATCACCTTCTCTGAGCGCACGTCGCGCACGGCGCCGCAGACGGCTACCATCGTCCTGCCGAACGGCGCGTCCGTGACCGCGATGACGACGGTGCCGTCGCAGGCGGCGACGCCGCCGACGCGCGTCGTCACGAACGATGCGGCCACTGGCGTCTCGTTCTTTGCCGGGGTCGCCGACGATCCCTTCTTTTTCGACATCCCCGCGTTCAACCGGTTCGTCGCGTCGGTCCAGGCCGGAGCGGCCGACGTCACCCAGCTTGACCGCGGTCGCGACAGCTTCGCCGGCTACAACACGATGGGCGTCGTCGTCAGCGTGCCGCTCTCGATGCTGCGGACGACGAACGGCGTCATCGGGGTCGACCTGCTCGCACAGCGCCAGATCAAACGGACGTACAAGCCGAAGTCCGGCGACATCAACTACTCCGGAAAGTTCGCGAACGTCGACCGCATGGGCATTCCGACGCTCAACACCGTCCTGATTCCGTTCGCCCGCAAGGACGAATACAACCGTTCGTCGACGTCTGACGACGCGGCCGGCCGGTTTGCGCCGGACATCATTGCCAGCCTTATGTCACTCGGCACGAACAGCGAGAACATCAACATCCTCGCAAGTGTTGCCGTGCTCAATGGCGACTTCCTGCGCCTGAACACGACGATCCCGAACACGGGACCCGGCGGCGGCAACAACGCCGAGGCTGGGTTCCCGAACGGACGCCGCTTCGGTGACGACGTCATCGACGGCGTGATCTTTTTCGTCACGAATCAGTCGCCGCTCGGTGACAACGTCGACGCCAACGACGTCTCGTTGACCGACACGTTTCCGTACCTCGGACTGTCTCAGCAGCCGCGCAATCCGGACATCGCTGACGACAACACGCGCAACTAGGCGCTTTTCCGATGGGGTCGAGCTGTCCTCGGACGGCTCGACCCCGGAATGGTCGATTAGACGATCTGATTGAAATGAGTAGCCATACGACTAGTCGTGTCTTTGCGCCTTTGCGCCTTTGCGTGAACTTCTTCAAGCCTTCCGGGACAAAGGCGCAAAGGCGCAAAGTCGCAAAGACGCCAGAACTCGAATTCGCCTTGGCGCTCGTCGTCATGGTCGTCTCTGCCAGCGGCTGCGCTTCGCCCTCGCCGGCTGCGGGCTCCGCTGCGCCACCGTTGCCACCCGCATCGCCTGTTGCGGCCGACGACGTAGCGGCCGACGGCGCCATCCGGTTCCTCGAGGACAAGGCGCGCAGCGATCCCCAGGATTTCATCGCGCGCAACAAGCTCGTCGGCTATTACCTGCAGAAGGTTCGCGACACCGGCAGCGTCACCTACCTCGAGCTCGCGGGTCGCGCCGCGCGCGAGTCGCTCGAGTCGGTTCCCGCCAACCTGAACGTCGGCGGACTCGCCGCGCTGACCCACGTCGAGTATGCGTCGCACGAGTTCGCGGCGGCGCGCGAGCATGCGGAGCAGTGGCGCGCGTACGAGCCGGACAAGGTCGCGCCGCTCCTGCTGCTGTTCGACGTCCAGCTCGAGCTCGGCGCCTACGAAGAAGCATTGTCTACGATGCGGACGGTGGAGCAGCGGTCGTCGTCGAGCGACGGCGCCGCCCTCGACGTCGCCACGCGCCAGGCGCGGCTCGCGATGCTTTCGGGCGAGAACGGGCGAGCCGAGCGCGCCTACGAGACGGCGCTCGTCGCTGCGCTGAACCTCGAGCCGCCGCCGCGCGAGACAATCGCGTGGTGCCACTGGCAGCTCGGCGAAACGGCGTTCGCGCGCGGAGACTACGCCGCCGCAGCCAGGCACGCGGACGATGCACTTGTTGTCTATCCGGGCTATTTTCGGGCACTCGCATCACAGGCCCGGTCGCTGGCGGCGAACGGTGACCTTGCAGGGGCGATCGCGGGATACGAACGGGTCACGCGGATAGTGCCGGATCCGGCGTTCGTCGCGGCACTCGGAGACTGCTACGCCGCCGCGGGCCGCGACGCAGACGCCGCACGTCAGTACTCGCTCGTCGAGCAGATCGGCCGGCTGAGCGCGCTCAACGGCGTTCTCTACAGCCGCCAGCTTGCAGTGTTCCGCGCCGACCACGACCGCGATCTCGAAGCGGCCAATGCGGACGCGGCGAAGGAGTACTCGGTCCGGCGCGACGTGTTCGGTGCCGACGCGCTCGCGTGGACCTCGCTCAAGTCCGGACGCGTCGCCGAGGCGCAGGCGGCGATACGCGAGGCGATGCGACTCGGGACGAAGGACGCGCGGATGCTCCATCATGCCGGCGAGATCGCCCTGGCAGCAGGCGACCCGGCCGCGGCCCGAAAGTACTTCGAGCAGGCCCTCGAGCTATCGCCGGCTTTCGACCCGCTCGCCGCGCCCCGAATTCGCGCGAAGCTGGAAGCCCTGCACGCCTGACCTCTTGCGCGAAGCGCCTTGGAGTGCGGCGCGAAGCGCCGCTTTGAATCGATCCAAAGCGGCGCTTCACGCCGCACTCCAAGGCGCTTCGCGCAATGCTCGCAGGGATCACCGCGCCGCAGCCGCGCCGCGATCTGGTCAGGACCGGCGGACGCGCAGCGTCACTCTGGCAAGCATTGGAACTCCGGGCTTCACGGCGAGCATGTGCACGACCTGCGGCAGCGGCTCGAGCGAAGTCAGCAGGCGGGACGGATTCGTCGCCGCGGCGCGCTCGACGCGCGTGTAGGGCGTTCCGGCGCCGCCGACGAGCTCGAACGTCTCGGACGGTGCGCCCCAGGTCGAGATCCATGACTCCGGAACTTCCGGCGACAGGCGGTAACGGTCCTGGCGCGTTTCGATGTCGATCGGACCTGGCGAGACCAGGATGATCAGTTCCTCGGCTACGACGTCGCCGTACGGATCCGTGGTCTGGAAGGGCGGCTCGTCGGGCGGCGTGGGAATCATTACCATCCGGCCAGCGACGACCGCATTGTCGCCGCCACGGATGCGCCCTGTTGGAAAGATGAGATAGGGATCACCCGTGGTGCCGTCCGAGCGAACCGGCCGGTTGATCACGTACAGGTATCCGGACCGAAGCGTCTCGATGCCGACCCGGAAGAGATCGCCGGAAGCGAGCTCGCTGTCGGAGCCGATGCGAACCAGCGACCACGACTTGGTCTCGGAGCCGACCTGAACGATGTCGCGGGTGGACGAGCGGCCGGTGGAACGCGACGCGTCGGCCCGCCAGAGCGTCACGCCGATGCGGGCGTCGGCGACGTCGGCGGCTGGCAGGCGGCCGGTGCGCTTGCGGTAACGGGCACGGTTCGAGGAGGTGCGCGCTCGGGCCGCCGGACGCGGATAGACGTAGTTCGCGCCGCGAAGCTCGTCGGGGGTGTTGTCCTGGGCCAGGACCTCCACAGGAATCGGCACGGCCGCGACGAAGAGCAACGTCGCGACAAGGACAGACAGCACGCCTCGTCGAGGTCGACGGCACTTCATGGGAGCCTCCTCTGGATGTCTGGATCGGGAATCAGCATCGGCGGCGTGAACCTCCACAGTGTAGCGCGAGAAAAGCCCGTGAATCGCCTCACGGGAGACAGAGGAGGCGTGGCCGTACAGAGAACACGGAGTCACGGAGAACACAGAGCCCGGATGCTTGTCAGTCTGTGCCTATGTGCCCTCTGTGCCTCTGTGCTCTCCGTACGGCCACGCCTTCCCCCTCCTGTCGTCTCTATCGCAATCCGGATCGCAAAGGCCACCAGGCCCCCGACGGGATGAACCCGGCCCAGTAGAACGGGTGGCTGCGACGCGGGTCCTTCAACATCCGAAGCTGCGTCCTTCGCAGTGCCTCTGAACGTCCACGCCCCGCCAGCAGCTCGCCGTAGTAGGCCACCATCAGTTCCCGCGTGCTCCGGTCCGAGACCGCCCACAGGCTCGACAAATGCGCTTCGGCACCCGCGAGCGTCAGCGCGCGGCGCAGCCCGTACACCCCGTTGCCGTTGCTCGTCTCGCCGACGCCAGTGTCGCACGCCGAGAGCACGACGAGCTCGGTCCCCCAGAGATCCAGTCCGGCGACCTCGAGCGCCGTGAGCAGTCCGTCGTCCTCACCGGCGGCCGACTCGCGATTGGCGCCGGCCAGACCAAGACCGGACCGCAGCAGCGGCCCTCGCGCCGCCGCCAGGATCTGGCCCGGAGCGTTCGTCGCAGGAGCCGCGATCTGGACGACGTCACGTGTCGCTTCCCACTGCCGCCTCGACGCCGCGGTGTCGGCTGTCTCGACATCGTCAACCAGGTAGAACCCGTGCGTTGCGACGTGCAGGATCGATGGAGCGCTCATACGTTTCAGCGCCGACTCCGTAGCCTGCGCTCCGGTGAGCACCGCCGCTTTCGGGAAGAGGCGCCCGAGCTCTTTCGCCTCCGCCTCGGTCCCTGGCAGCGGACTGAACTGGAGTCGCGACCGAGGTCCTCCGGCCGAGACGCCGAAGTCGGGATTCGCGACGATCTCGGCCGTCCCGCCTCGGACCCCGGGCGCGCCAGGCCGCAGGCGAAGCAGGTCACGACCGCTCGTCAGGTAGACGATCTCGCGTCCCTCGACGAGGTACCGGCCACGTTCGTCGACGAGCGCGGCGAACGGAACGAGGTTGAGCGCGCCATCGGGGGACACCAGCAGGCGCTTGATGCCGGGCCCGACGAGCCTGCGCACCGGCCGCATGATGCGCTCGTCGAGCGCTCGACCCGCCGCCCGGACCGCTCGCCCGTGTGACGGCGCTCGCAGTTCCCTCCGGAACGATGCCACGAGCGCGTCGATCTCCGATGCCGGCCCGAGGTCCGTCCAGGTGATGGCGCCAGAGTGATCGAGTACGTATGCGGTATATCGCTTCGGAGACGACGAGCGGGCCTTCGGGTCCCAGGGAGCGTAGGCTGCGAACTCGACGAGCGCGGCGTCGGCAGGCTCACCTTCGCGGACCGCGTCTAGCGTCACGGGCAGCGCGCTCGCACGAAACTCGGCGCTGCGCGCTGCTGCGAGCGACTCGAGTTCCTCCACTCTCCGCTGCAGCTTCTCGAGCTCGGCGCGATACTCGGCGTCGTTCGTTTCGTTCGGAACCGAGAGAGCGCTTCGGGCGAACTCCGCCCGGGCATATGCCAGCTCCCGCAGCAACGCTCGGTCCTCAGGCGACGATCGCCGTCGCAGCGACTCGATCTGGCCGGTCATCGCATCGAGCGCGCGCCCCTTGCGGCGGAGAATGATCTCGAGCGCAGCGCTTGCCGCCTTCGGGTTCGAGCGAGCTGCGACCTGGTGCAGCGAGATGGTGCGATCGAGCTCGCCGGCCGTCAGTTCGAGGTACGAGATCTTCCGCTGCTCGGAGCCTGCGGTGAGGTTCCGCAGCAGCTCACGCTCGCGGGCGTCGTTCGCCCGGCGCTGAACCTCGACGGCGTCGGTGATTCGTCCCGTCGCCCACAGCAGATCGCCCCACGCCCGTAGCGCGGACACGGACGAGGGATGCTCGACGCCGAGCGTGCGCTCGTTGATGGCGACCGCGCGCTGGAGATAGTCTCGCGCCGCCTCGAATTCCCCTCGCGCGAGGTGGACCGAACCGACCGCAGCCAAACTGGTCGCCGTCTTCGGGTGGTCCGGACCGAGCTGTTTCTCGCGGACAGCGAGAGCGCGCCGAAAGTTCTCTTCCGCCGCGGCGAGGTGTCCTTCCACCATCTCGAGATTCGCGATGTAGCCGTATGCCTTCGCCATCTGCTCGCTGTCGGATTCGTAGAGCTTCCTGCTGAGCTCGAGCGCCCTCTCGAACAGCGGGCGCGCGCGCTTGGTATCGCCAGTCGCCACGTAGACGGAGCCCAGGTTGCAGATGGCCGCGAGCGTCTCGGGATGCTCTGGTCCAAAGAGCCTCGTTCGCGTCTCGAGCAGACGTACGAGCAGGAGGCGCGCCTGATCGTACGCGCCGGTGGTCAGATAATGCGTTGCGAGATTGTTGAGCGAAATTAGCGTCGTGCGGTGTTCGGGACCGAGTGCACAGTCGTGAATCTCCAACGCCCTCAGATACAGGCGTTCGGCTTCGGCGTAGTTGCCCTGCGACGTGGCGAGCGACGCGAGGACGCCGACGCTGACGCCCGACCTCGGATCTTCTCTGCCGTAAACATTCTCGGTAATGCCGGCCCCGCGCAGCATTTCCGCGTAGGCATTCGAATACTCGCCAACCTCCTTGAGCAGGATGCCCAGATTGGTGTGCGACTGTCCGGTGTCCTCGTTCTCCGGCCCGAGCACGCGCTCACGGACGGCAAGTGCGCGCTCGTAGAACGGCCGGGCCTTCCCGTACATTCCGAGCAGGCGATAGAGCACGCCGAGATTGTTCAGGTAGATCGCCGTTCTGGCGTTCTCTTCGCCAAATTCACGCTCGCAGATGGCAAGTGCACGCAGAAGCGGCGCTTCGGCGCCGCGCAGGTCGCCCGTGTCGCGCCGCATGTTCGAGACCAGACCGTTCGGGTCGATGAGCTCACGATGCTCGGGACCGAACGCCTTTTCGAAGAGCACGAGCGCTTCCTCGGCGGGACCGAGCGCCTCCCGCATCTTGCCCTGGGACGCGAAGTCGATCGCCCGCTCGTAGACCTCGCGCGCATGCGCGACGGCGTCGGGCGGCGGCTCCGGCGATGCGGATTGCGCACTTGCTGTTGTCGCCGCACCGATGCACAGGCACGCCACGAGAACGAGGCGGAGTGACCCGAGTACGTTGCGATCCGGCAGGCGCGCGTCCATGCGGAAATCCCTCAATAATGCTGAATCTCGAGACGATACGCGACGACCTTCGCGGCGCCTCGAATTAGCGTCCGCCCGGAGGATCCGTCCGGCTCGGCCGACGGTTTCGGCGCGGCCGCGAGCACCTCGCGTATGGTCCGGGCCTGCGAAGACTCGACGAGACTTCGATCCGTCGGATTCGCCCGCGCGGCAATGCCGTCGAACGCGGCCAACGGCTCGGCCGACCAGACGATCCAGAACGCCTCGGCGCCGCGCTCGTCGTCGAACTCGATCCAGGCGCCGTTGGCCGGCGGCAGCGTGACAGTCTGACGCTTGCCGACGGATGCCACGCCGTCGTTCGTCCACGGCACGGGGAACAGGACGCGAAGATCCGAGACAGCGCCGTCCACCGCGGCCGTCTCGTTGAGGACGTAGAGCCAGCCCGGCTCCGCACTCACCAGATCGAGGCGGATCCGGTCGCCGCGTTCGACGATCAGCGTCCGGTCAACCGAGACCGCAAGCGGCGACTTCACCGGGCGGCCGTCCCGGTATTTCTGCACAACGGCGGAACACTCGAGGAGCGTCGCCGGCATTGGAGCAACTGGCGCCAGTTCGCCGCCTGACCCGACCGGCGGTGGCGCTACGGAATTGCGGGCCCGAAATACGTTTGCCGCCGCCACGATGGCCACGACAACGAGGACAACGGCGGCAGCAGCCAGCAGGCGGCGCCGTGTCGACCAGCGGAGACTTGCTGACGTCGACGCACCCGTGACCTCCGACGGCAGCGCTGCCCTGAGATCCTCGACCAACTGACCACACGATGTCTGCCGATCTCGCCTGTCCTTCGACAGCGAGCGCGCCACGGCCTCGGCGGCGGCAACTGGCAGTCCCGGCGCCGCATCGCGCGCGTCAGGCGCGTCGCGCGAGACGTGCGCAAGGCAGAGCTGCCTGACGGAAGCAGAGTCGAAGGGCTTGGTTCCGGTCAGCAGCTCGTAAGCGATGACGCCGAAACTGTAGACGTCCGCGCGGGCATCGATGTCCGGTCCGCCGTCATCCGGCGGCGCGCCCCACTGCTCCGGCGACATGTAGTGCGGCGTGCCCATGATCTGGCCGGGTTCGGTCAGCGCCGTGTGCGGCTCGGGCAGCGAATCGGGCGGATCGAACAGGCGCGCGATGCCGAGATCCGTCACCTTGACGACGGGCTTACCACCGACAGTGCCGATGATGATGTTCTCGGGCTTGAGGTCGCGATGAACGACGCCGTGGGCGTGCGCCTCGTCGAGCGCTGCAGCTACCGGCTCGAGCATTCGAAGCGCTTCGTCGAGCGCCATCGGCTCCCTCGGCGTCATCACGTCTCGAAGCGTCTGCCCGTCGACGTACTCCTGCACCATGTAGGTCAGGCCTTCGCTCGACGTGCGCAGGTCGTGGACCGTCACGACGTTCGGATGGTTGATCGATCGGGCGGCGCGGCCCTCGCGAAGGAAGCGCTTGACGAAATCAGCGTTGAGGGCCAGATCGCTGCGCAACACCTTGATGGCGACTCGGTCCTGCAGCAGGGCGTGTCGCGCGCCGTAGACTCGACCCATCGCTCCCTGACCGATGAGGCGCTCGATGTGGTAGAGGCCGTCGAGCGTGACGCCGACGAGCGCCTCTGGATCGTCGGCAAGCGACTCTCCATCCTGCGGACAGACGAAGACGAGAGGGCCGTAGCGCGAGTGGCAGCGCGAGCAGACCTTGCTGTAGCTGCCGACGTCGGCGCTGCCCTCAACGCCGTCGTCGATCCATCGCGTCGACAGGGGCGGCGCGTCGTCGAGCGAGAAGCCGTCCGGCCGGTCGTGGGCATCGAGCAGCGATTCGAGCTCGTGAAGAAGACCGGGATCGTCGGCAGCCGCTTCTCGAAGGAACGCGCGCCGGGATGCCGCCGGCTGCTCGAGCGCGAGCGCAAGAAGGCTCTTGACCTGCTGCCATTGCTGCTTCGTCACGGCGCGGGGAACTCCAGGGGAAACGGACGGTTGGAGACGGCGCTCCGGATTATTTCTCCGGATGCGGTTCGGGACAAGTCGTGACGCCGGGAGAAAGCCCGTGCGTTCGGTGGTTGGAGGTGGCATGGGGGCGATGCTCCTCGAGGGGGTCGAGTCGTCGATTGGATGACCACTCGTTCTCTACCGCGAGAAACGCGGGGGAATCGCCTCATCGAGAGGAGACTCCGTGCTCTCTGTGGCTCTGTGCGCTTTGTATGCCAACGGCAATGGCGTCGCCATACAGAGAGCACAGAGTCACAGAGATCACAGAGAGGACACGGTCTCAGCTCCCTTCCGGCCCTCGATCCAGCTCCCGGCGCAGCCAGGCGGTTGCGATCGCGCGCTCGCGGTCGACCGTTGCCAGCGAGATCGACAGCACCTCGGCGATCTCGGGATTCGTGAGACCGCCGAAGTACTTGAGCTCGACGACGCGCGCCATCCTGGGATCCATCGCTTCGAGCCGGTCGAGCGCGCCGTCCAGGTCGATCAGGTCGACGTTGCGCGGATCGACGGCAGCCGCGTCTTCGGAGAGCGTCACGCGCGTCGAGCCGCCGGAGCGTTTGGAAGCGGAGCGGGCCCGGGCGTGATCGACGAGGATCCGCCGCATCGTCTGCGCGGCGATGGCGACGAAGTGGGCGCGGCTCTCCCACTCGACGTCGCGCTGGTCGACGAGCCGGAGGTAGGCCTCGTGGACGAGGGCCGTGGGCTGGAGGGTGTGGCCGGTCCGCTCGGATCTGAGGTATCCGCCGGCTATGCGGCGGAGCTCGGCGTAGACGAGGGGAAGCAGCCGGTCGACGGCATCCCGGTCACCGCGCCGGACGCTGCGGAGGAGGAGGGTGATGTCGTCTGTGGAATCGGGCATTTCTCCGGGCGTGTAAAGCTCACTCGGTTCTTTGCGTCTTTGCGAGACCTTGGCGTCTTTGCGAGAAACGCCACCTCAAGTCTGTTTTCTCGCAAAGACGCCAAGGTCTCGCAAAGACGCAAAGTGAGACCTACCAATCCATTCCCACGATCTCTCCGTCATCCGTCAGATCTAGCTTAGTCGCGTGCGGGACCTTCGGCAGCCCCGGCATCAGCATCATCGACCCCGCGATCGCCACCACGAACCCCGCCCCCGCCGACAGGTTCGCGTCGCTGATCGTCAACCTCCACCCCGTCGGCGCATTCAGCGCCTTCGGATTGTCGGTGAACGACGACTGCGGCTTCGCGATGCAGACGGGCAGGGCTCCAAATCCCATGTCCGTGAACTTCTTCAGTTTCCGCCGGGCTACGGCGTCGAAGTCCACACCATCGGCCCCGTAAATCTCGGTCGCGATCGTCTCGATCTTCTGTTCGAGCGGCATTTCGAGCGGATAGAGCGACCTCGCCTGCTGCTCGCGCGGCGCATCCGCCGCCGCCATGACCTTCGCCGCGAGATCCATCGCGCCTTCGCCCCCGCGCTGGTAGACCTCCACCCGCGAACATTCGACGCCTTCGCGTTCGCAGAAGGCCTCGATGACGCCGAGCTCCTCGTCGGTATCGGTCGGGAAACGGTTGAGCGCGACGACCACCGGCACGTTGAACTTCTTCATGTTACCGACGTGGCGCGCGAGGTTGGGAAGCCCCCGCTCCACGGCTGCAGGTCCGGTCTCCCCTGGTGCGGCCGCGCCGTGCGCTGCCAGCGCGCGAGCGGTGGCGACCAGGACCGCCGCCGCCGGCACGTGGCCGGACATCGGCATCACGATGTCGAAGAACTTCTCGGCGCCGAGGTCCGCGCCGAAACCCGACTCGTTCACGACGTATTCGCCGAGACCGAGCGCAATCCGCTGCGAAAGCACGCTGCTCGTGCCGTGAGCGATGTTGCCGAACGGGCCAGCGTGAACGAACGCCGGGGTGTTCTCGAGCGTCTGCACGAGGTTCGGCTGAAGAGCCTCGGCAAGCACGACCATCATCGCGCCGGTGACACCCAGCTGTTCGGCTCGGACCGGGTTTCCCGCACGATCGTAACCGACCACGATGCCGTTCAGGCGGAGCCGCAGGTCGGCGCGCGACGTCGCAAGCGCCAGGATCGCCATTATCTCGGAGGCAGCGGTGATGACGAATCCCGTCTCTCGCGGGACGCCGTTCGCCTTGCCGCCTATCCCCGCGACGAGCTTTCGCAGCGAGCGGTCGTTCATGTCCAGCGTGCGCGGCCACGCGATGTTGTTGACGTCGAGGTCGAGCGCATTGCCGTGGTGGATGTGCGCGTCGATCGCCGCGGCGAGCAGGTTGTGGGCGGAGGTGATCGCGTGAAAGTCGCCGGTGAAGTGCAGGTTGATCTGGTGCGACGGAACGACCCGCGCGCGTCCGCCACCGGTCGCGCCGCCCTTCACGCCGAAGATCGGTCCGAGAGAAGGCTCGCGAGACGTGAGGATGCCGCGGCGACCGTGGCGGCAGATTGCCTGGGCGAGGCCGATGGAGCACACGGTCTTCCCTTCCCCGTAGCTCGTCGGCGTGATGGCCGTGACCATGATGAGCTTGCCCTGTGGCCGCGACTCGGACGTCTGGATCAGGCTGAGCTTCAGCTTGGCGGTGTACTTGCCGTAGAGGTCGTAATCGTCCTCGCCGAGACCGAGACCTTCGGCGATCTCCTTGATCGGAATCAACGTGTCAGCCATCGGGGAAGCTCCTGGAGCGTAGTCGGCGGTTAGCCGGTGAAGTTGGGGGAGTGTATCACCGCTCCGTGCTCTCCGTGACTCTGTGCTCTTGGTACACCCACGGTTCTGCCGGTGGCATACAGAGAGCACAGAGGCACGGAGAGCACGGAGGCAGCAATGGATAGCAAGTACAGCCTTGAGATTCCGCCGTCGCGCTCCTAGACTCGGACCATTCGGTCAATCTCGGTCCAACAAGGGCACCACATGCGAAAGCGACTCGGACGACTCACCACTCCGCTCGTTCGCGACAACGGCTCGCTTCGGCCGGCGACCTGGGACGAAGCCCTCGACCGCGCGGCCTCGGGCTTTGCAGCCTCGGTCTCCGCGCACGGTCCGCAGAGCTTCGGTCTCTTCAGCTGCTCGAAGACGACGAACGAAATGAACTTCTACGCACAGAAGTTCGCCAGGGTGGCGATCGGCAGCAACAACATCGACAGCTGTAACCGCACCTGACACGCGCCCAGCGTCGTCGGTCTGGCGACAGTTTTCGGAATGGGAGGCGGTACGAGCTCGTACCGCGAGATGGAGGAGGCGGATGTCGTCGTCCTGTGGGGGACCAATGCCCGCGAGACACAACCGATCTTCTTTCACCACGTTCTGAAGGCCATCAACCGCGGTGCGAAGCTCTTCGTCATCGACCCGAGACGCACGACGTCGGCCGACTGGGCCGACACCTGGCTCGGCATCGACGTCGGCACCGACATCGTGCTCGCGAACGCCGTCGCGCGCGAGATCCTCGCGGCCGGGCTAGCACATTCGGAGTTCATCGCGAACGCGACGAGCGGATTCAACGAGTTCCGCGCCCACGTCGAGCCCTACACGCTCGAATACGCATCCGAAATCTGCCGCGTCCCCGCCGAGTCGATCCGCCGACTTGCGCACGTCTACGCGGGCTCGCGCCGCAGTCAGATCTGCTGGACGCTCGGCATTACCGAACACCACAACGCCGTCGACAACGTTCTCTCGCTCATCAATCTCGGACTGCTGACCGGTCACGTCGGCCGCTACGGCTCCGGACTCAACCCGCTGCGCGGCCAGAACAACGTGCAGGGCGGCGGCGACATGGGCGCACTGCCGGACCGGCTGGCGGGGTTCCAGCACCTCGAGAACCCCGAGCTTCGAAAACCGTTCGAGGATGCGTGGGGCATCAAGATTCCGCCGACGCGCGGCTGGCACCTGAGCGGCATGTTCGACGCGATGGAGCGCGGCGAACTGACGGCGCTCTACGTCATCGGCGAGAACCCGGCGAACAGCGAGTCGGACCAGCATCGCACCCGCAAGCTGCTCGAGGGGCTCGAGACCCTCGTCGTGCAGGACATGATCTTGACGCAGACGGCCGAGATGGCCGACGTCGTGTTCCCGGCCGCCGCAGGCTGGGTCGAGTCCGACGGAACGGTCACGAACAGCGAACGCCGCGTGCAGCGCGTGCGCCGCGCGGTCGCGCCCCCGGCTGGTGTGCTCGACGACCTCGTGATCCTCAGCGATCTCGCGAAGCGCATGGGGAAGGACATCGGCGAGCCGCACGCCGAGACGATCTGGAACGAGGTGCGGAGCCTCAGCCCGATGCACCGCGGCATGAGCTACGCGCGTCTCGAGTCGGGCAAGGGACTGCAGTGGCCGTGTTACGACGAAGACCACCCCGGCGAGCAGTACCTGCACGGCCGCCTGTGGATGCGCCCCGTTCCGGGACCGCTCGCGCCTTTTTCGATCTGCACGAACACGATGCCCGTCGACGAGCTGACGGAGGAGTACCCGCTGCGCCTGACGACGGGGCGGCGGCTCGACTCGTACAACACCGGCGTGCAGACGGGAGTCTTTTCGTCGCCGCTGCGCCGCGGAGAGACGCTCGACATCTCGCCGGCGGACGCCGTCTCGTATGGGCTCGAGGAGGGCGACGTGGTGCGGGTTACGTCGAGGCGCGGCTCGGTCGTTGCGCCGGTGCGGCTCGACGACGGACTGCGCGAGGGGCTCGTCTTCATGACGTTCCATTTCCCCGACGACGTGGCGACGAACGAGCTGACGCTCGACGCCGTCGACCCGAAGTCGGGCACGTCCGAGTTCAAGGCAACGGCCGTCCGAATCGAGAAGGTGGCTGTTCTCGCCGAAACCCTGTCCCACGTCTGACGCCTCGGGTTACGATCGCGCGCATCCATGGATCTGCACTTCACTTCGGCCGAACCCACTCCGACGGAACGCGCGGCCATCGACGGCTTCCTGGCGACGCTGCCGCCGGACGGATCGCGTCGCCAATACCTGTTGCCTGCATTGCACGCTATTCACGCGAGGGCCGGCTGGATCAGCGAAGGCGCGCTCAACCACGTCTGTCGC
>CAZQBW010000103.1:0-15592 GCA_964591515.1 uncultured Clostridia bacterium | reverse complement strand
GAGTGCGGCGCGCAGCGCCGCTTTGGATGCTTGCACGGCCAGTGTTTTCAGGGAGAATCCAAAGCGGCGCTGCGCGCCGCACTCCAAGGCGCTTCGCGCAAGAGTGAATGGAGTAGATGCCTATGTGCCTGGCCGTACCCGGAAGAGTGTTGAGCGTCAGTGAGGAAGGGCCACTCGCCCGTCGCGCGCGCGTGGATTTCGGTGGCACGGTGCGAGAGACCAACCTCTCGCTGCTTCCGGAAGCGGACGTCGGCGACTGGGTACTCGTCCACGTCGGCATCGCCCTGACGCGCATCGACGAAGACGAGGCCGGACGCATCTTCGAGGACCTGCGCCGGGCCGGCGCGCTCGCCGAGGAGGAACTGTGAGGTTCATCGACGAATACAGGGATCCGGTCGCGGCGCGAGAGATCGCCCGCCAGCTCGGTGTCGTCACAACACGGCCGTGGACCCTGATGGAAGTCTGCGGCGGCCAGACGCACGCCATCGTCCGATTCGGCATCGACGAGCTCCTGCCGCCCGGCATCCGGCTGCTCCACGGTCCGGGGTGCCCGGTCTGCGTCACGCCGCTCGAGCTGATCGATCGAGCACTCGCGATCGCCGCCCAACCCGGCGTTATCTTCGCGTCTTTCGGCGACATGCTTCGCGTCCCTGGATCGAAGGGCGACCTTCTCGGTGCCCGTGCTGCGGGTGCAGACGTCCGGATCGTGCTCTCGCCGCTCGACGCGGTCACGATCGCGAGAGAGAACCCCGACGCCCAGGTCGTCTTTTTCGGCGTGGGATTCGAGACGACGGCGCCTGCGACTGCGCTCGCTCTCGCACAGGCGGATCGGAATGGCATCGAGAATTTTGGAATGCTCGTGTCGCACGTGCTGGTGCCGCCGGCGCTCGAGACCATCCTCGCCTCGCCCGACAACCAGGTGCAGGGTTTTCTCGCCGCCGGTCACGTCTGCACCGTGATGGGGACATCGGAGTACGAGCCGATCGCGCGCACGCATCGGGTGCCGATCGTCGTCACGGGATTCGAGCCGCTCGACATCCTGCAGGGCGTGCTGATGGCCGTCACACAACTCGAGGAAGGCCGCGCCGAAGTAGAGAACCAGTACTCGCGAGCGGTGCGCCCCGACGGAAACGAGCACGCGCGACGACTGCTCGAAGAAGTCTTCGAGGTCGTGCCGCGGAAGTGGCGCGGCATCGGCACCATTGCGGCATCCGGCCTCGGACTGCGCGGGCGGTTTCGCCGCTTCGACGCCGAGCAACGCTTCGGTGTCGCCTCGATCGAGACGAAGGAGCCGGAGGAGTGCATCAGCGGACTCGTCCTGCAGGGCGTCAAGCGGCCGAACGAGTGTCCCGCGTTCGGAACTCGGTGTACGCCTGAAAGGCCGCTCGGCGCGACGATGGTTTCGAGCGAGGGCGCCTGCGCCGCATATTTCCGGTATCGCCGCCCGATTGCCGCGGAGGCCAGGTGAGCGACGGACTTCCCGCCTGCCCGATTCCGATCTCGGACTCGCCGCGAGTGCTGATGGCGCACGGCGGCGGCGGCCGTTTCATGCGGACTCTCATTCGCGACCTGTTCGCGGCGGCGTTCGACAATCCGATGCTCGCGGCCGCGCACGACGGTGCGGTCTTCCCTTCACCGTCCGCGCGACTCGCCTACACGACGGATGCTTCAGTCGTACGGCCGCTCTTCTTTCCGGGTGGCGACATCGGAAGGCTCGCTGTATTCGGAACGGTCAACGATCTCGCAATGTGCGGGGCGCGGCCGCTCCATCTGTCCGCGTCGTTCATCCTCGAGGAGGGTCTCGAGATGGAAACGCTCTGGCGCGTCGTGCACTCGATGGCCGGCGCGGCGCGCGAGGCCAGCGTCGCGATCGTGACCGGCGACACGAAAGTCGTCGAGCGCGGCAACGCCGACGGAATGTACATCAGCACGTCGGGAATCGGCGCGATCGAGCACGATACTGCGATCGAGCCCGCGTCCGTGCGGCCAGGCGACGCCATCCTGATCTCTGGCGACGTCGGACGACACGGAATCGCCATACTGGCCGCTCGGGCCGACCTGATGCTCGAGTCGGCTGTCGAATCCGATTGCGCGCCGCTGCACGGTGCGGTCGCAGCGCTCGTCGAGAGCGGCGTCGGTATTCGTTGTCTGCGGGACCTCACCCGCGGCGGACTCGCGTCAGCGGTCCTCGAGGTCGCGGAGACTGCCGGACTCGATGCGACGATCGACGAACGCGCGATTCCAGTCATCGAGCCCGTGCGATCAGCGTGTGAACTGCTCGGCTTCGACGCGCTGCACGTCGCGAACGAGGGCCGGTTCGCTGCGTGGGTGGCTGCGGACGATGCGGACAGGGCTCTCGAGGTTCTCAGAGCGCAGCCGGAATGCGCGGACGCGGTGCGCATCGGTACGGTCGGCGAGGCCGGCCGCGGCACGGTCGTGCTGCGTAGCGCAATCGGAACATCGCGAATCCTCGACATGCTCAGCGGCGAGCAACTGCCGAGGATCTGCTGACGGCGATCAGGACGGGGTCTCGATCGGTTCTTCGGCGCGACGCAGCAGCCACCACGCGCCGACGACGATCATCCAGATCGGCAACGGGTAGGCCGCGACGCGCTCCATCCCGCCGATGCCGAGGCCGAGGAAGATTTCCTCAACGAAGAGCACGGTTGCGACTGCACCGACGACTCCGGCAATCGTCGTGAACGGCCAGACTCGCTTCCAGGGCTCGACGGAACGTGTGGCGAGGCCGAACGCGGCCATTCCGAGATTGCCGCAGACGAAGTTGAGCGCCGCCCCGAGGCGATGAAGCTCGATGGATCCGTTCTCGGGGTAGATACCGACGAGGATGACTCCAGGGCCCGCGAGGAAGACGAGCGCCCATCCGAGCGTTCGCGCGAAGGTGAACGGAACGGTCCGGAAGAAGAGGACTGTGCCGGCGACGATCTGAATGCCGAAGACGATGAACGAGGCGTTCATCCACGCGTGCCACGGTGAGCAGACGTACATGGCCGAGTCGAGCGGGTAGGGTCCGCAGGTCGTGTTGCCGAGATCGCTGATGAAGTTGTCGCGCAGGCTGAATGGAGTGGTCCAGCCCAGCTGCACGATCGCCTGCGCGATGAAGAACTGCACGGCGGTCGCCCAGAGAATGGCGGCGACTGTCGTGCCGGTGTTGCGATCAGCCATCCGCCGATTCTCGCCGCTGTGCATCAAGAGTCAAGTAACGTCGTGCCTCTTGCGCGAAGCGCCTTGGAGTGCGGCGCGTAGCGCCGCTTTGGATTCCCCTGGACTGCGCTGTTTCGGGGAACAATCCAAAGCGGCGCTTCGCGCCGCACTCCAAGGCGCTTCGCGCAAGAAGGGTGACGGCACGTGCCCCCTACTCCCCGCCGAAGACCACCACTCGCGCCCGTGCCCGCGCCTGCTCGAGGTACTCGTCGATCGCGTTGTTGATCTTCTCCTCGATCAACGCGCGTTCGATCGTCGGTCGCTCGGCAGCGAATGCCTTTTCCAACGCGACGGCCGTCTGATCCTCCAGGTTCGGCTTCAGTTCCGACTCGAAGTACCGCACGATCTCAGGCTCCGTCACGACGACGAACGACCGGAATCGGAAATCCACGAACTTCAGAATCTGCTGCCGCTCGCGCAGGATGGCGCCAAGCCTCGGACCCGACAGTCCGACGAGCTGCAACCGCCGCTCGAAGCGAGTCGGATCGTCGCTCCCGTTGAACTTCCCCGCGAGTTCCTCGCGCGCAGCGGCGATCTCCTCGTCGGTGACCCGCGTCGCCGGCAGCTTCGCCGCTTCCTGAAGCAGGATCCGCTGGTCGATGAGCGTGCGCAGCATCAACTTCTGCGTTGCCGGATCCCAGAACTCCGCCGGAGCCACCGCCGGATCGAGCGCGAGATTCCACAGGATGTCGCTCTTCAGGATGAGCTCGCCGTCCACCTCGGCCACCGTGCCGTCGAACACGTCCTGGGCGGCCACTCCCGGCAAGGCCGACACCACGACGAATACCGCGGCGCAGCCGATGAGCAGCAATCGTCGAGCGAGATCCATGCGAGACTTCATCCTAGAATGCCTGTCCGAAGCTGACGTGAACCGCGTAGCTCTTCACGCTGTTCGGGCCGTTGATCAGATATCCGACGTCGATGCGAATCGGACCAACCGGCGTATCGAACCGCAATCCACCGCCGATCGACTCGGTGAACCGCGAGAATTTCACCTTGTCCCAGCTCTTGAAGACGTTTCCAGTGTCCGAGAAGACCTGGCCGCCAATGCGTCCCGCGATCGGAAACCGAAGCTCGTTGTTGACGACGATGAGCACGTTTCCACCCACCGGCTCATTGGTGACCGGATCGCGCGGTCCAGCCTCCTCGAAGCTGAAGCCCCGAAGCGTCCTCGCACCGCCGGAAAAGAACCGCTCGCTGATCGGCAGGTCCTCACTTGCGCCGTACGGTCTCGCGGCGCCGAGCTTTGCCGCGAACGCATACGTCAGTTTGTCGACCTTCGGCACCTTGTCGTAACGCTGGTACTCGCCGAAGAAGCGGACGTATCGCGAATTCCCGCCCAGGGCTGCCGATGCAATCTGTGCGTCGAGCGAGATGAACGATCCATCGTCGGGGTCGAACAGGTTGTTGCGCGAATCCCGGTAGTAGGTCGCCGACAGCTTGCCCAACCGAACCGGACGGTCCTCGCGCTCGAGCTCGCCGGGACTCAGGTTCAGGTCGAACACGCGAACCTGCTCGAAGTTGTAACGGAAGAAGAACCCTTCCTTGAAGTCGAGCGTGTCCTTTAGCTTCTTCTGCACCTGCAGCAGCGTCGTGAACCGAAGCAGACTGAACGCATCCTTGATCTCGCGTTCGAACCGGATGGTACCGAGCAGCGGCAGCCCGGTGTCGAACGGATTCGGGTTCGTGTACGAAAGCTGCGCAAGCTGCAGTCGCTTGCTGGCGCGCAATCGCACGGCAGCCGTGTTGAGACGGCCGAACAGGTTAACGTTCGAAATCTCGAGGATGCCGCGCGGCCCGTCGTCCGTGTTGAAGCCGCCGCCATATACGAGCAGCCAGGGGCTCGCCTCAATGAGGTCGACGTACACGGTTCGCAGCTCAGCGAAGCCGTCGCTCGCCGTACCCGTCGCTTCGGAGCGGATGAGCACCTCTCGGAATGCGCCGCTGTCGTAGAGATTCTTCTCGGTCAGCCTCAGCCGATCGAGGCGCATGACCTCGCCCTCGTGGAACTCGAGGTACTTGCGAATCGACGCTTCCCCAGTGCGGACGTTGCCGGCGAGAACGATCTGGCCGACGAACGCGCGGTTGCCTTCCTCGATCTCGTACACGACGCGAACCGTGTCGCCGTCGAGGTCGATGATCCGCGGTGCAATCTCTGCAGTTATGAAGCCCTCGTCGGCGTAGTGCTGCAGGATTCGATTCGCGTCCGCCTGCAGGTTGGCGGCGTCGAGCACGGCACCGGGCACGAGCGACTGCGTCGACAGCAGCTCGTCGCGGCTGTATACCTGATTTCCCTCGAGAGCGACCTCGGCGACCGTGCTGCGCGGACCTTCCTCCACGACGAAGGTGATGACGAGCTCGTCCGAATCGATCGCGACACCGAGCCGCCTCTCGACGACGGCCACCTTCCGATAACCGATCGCACGCATTCGCGCCTCGATGATCTCGCCGTCGCGCTCGATGAGATCCCGGGACGTCAGTCCTCGCGGTCGAAAGATGACTGCAGCCGTTCTCGACTGCAGATCGCCCTGGAGATCGGCGTACGACAGCGCTGTCGTTCCCTCGATCTCGATATCGGTGATCTTGTACCGCCGCCCCCGCTCGATCGTGTAGACGACGCGCCGTGCCCCGTCCGGCACCGGCGCCTCGACTCGATGGGTAATGCGGGCAAAGAAATACCCGTCGAGTTGCAGCGCGTCTGCCAGTCGACGATCGCCTTCCGAGAGCTGAAACTCGTCGAGTCCTCCTTCCGAGTAAACCGGGAGGAGCTTCTGGAGCTCGGCATCCTTGAACTCCGCGCCTTCGACAACCACGGACACCTGTGGTCCCGAGCTCGCGGAGACCGTGACCGCAACCGTTCCGGCGGCCGGATTCCGGACGAACTCGGGCCGCCCGATCTCGGGCGCCAGATAGCCGGCCCTCAGATACGCCTCGCGAATCGTGACGACGTCGGCTTCGAGATCGCTGATGGTGAAGAGCGTCCCGCGCTTGAGCCGCAGGAGTTTCTCGATGTCCGGAATCGACGCGCCCGTCGAGGCAATGGTGAACGTAGACACCCTGGCCTGCTCGCCCGGTTTGACCAGGTAGAGGATGTCGGCCCGGGTGCCAGTCGCGTCGGTCGTCGTCTTCCACGTAACGGAAGCATCGAAGTATCCGCGCTCGAGAAAGTACCGGACAATCTCGTCCGCACCAGCGGCAAGCACCGGCTCGCTCAGCTGCTGACCGACGTCGAGCGTCGTCAGGCGCCCCCTCAGGTCCTCGGCCTGCAACGAGACAAGCCCATCGAACGAGACCCGCGAGATCCGGACGACGGGGGCGAGCCGGAACGACACGATGACCGCGTCGGGCCGCCCGGCGTCCGGCGTCACTTCGACGCTTACCTGTGACGCCAGGCCAAGCGAGATGAGGCGCCGAATTGCGTCGTGAACTCCTTCGGCCGAGAGTCCCATTCCCGTGGGCACGAAGCCCTCGACGACCTGGCGGGCGTCCGCCGAGTCGGAGGACGCACCGGCTCCGAACGTCACGTCCACTCGGGCAACTGTCTTCCCGAGCAGCAGCGACGAGTCGGTTCCGACCTTCGTCGTCTGCGCCGTGGCGACCGCCGACGCCAGTGCAATCGACAGTGCCGCGACGGCGATCGGAAACCCTGCGAGCGCTCGCAGCGACATCTTTGCACGTCGCACTGAATTCGAAGTCGGCTCCGCCATCAGAAGCGTTTCCTGACGCGGAAGTCGAGCCCGAATGCCCCGTCTTCGTCGCGCGTCGCGACTAGAGAGAATCGGTCGCTGATCCGGTACTCGAGCTGGATGACCTGTTCCTGCGACGACGACAGATTCGTCGAGTAGATGATCGACAGGTTCTTGTTCACGCGTCGTCCGACGGTCAGCCGGGCAGACGGATCGGAGCGGCCAATAAGCGGATCGATCTGGAATCGGTTTATCCCGAAAAGCTTGCTGGTCCGCTTCTCGACCGAGCGCGAGACGGCAGCAGAGACGAGGCTGCTCGCCACGTTCACTCCCGACTGCGCGATCGAGCTCGTCGTGATCTCCTCGTTGCTGAGGTCGCCCGTCAGGACGAGCGATGCGACCTGAGTCTCGGGCAGCGGCGGCTCGCTGCGCAGCACAGGGAATGGCTTGTCCGGCGTGCCCGTGATTCCGATGGAAACGCGATACCCCTTGATCTCGGCCTCGGCCAGCAGATCGATCGTGATCCCACCTCCGAGCCGGCCGGGGAACCGCACGACGCCGCGAACAACCTGGTACTCGGTGTCGCGGAAGTTCAGGACGCCGCGTGAAACCGTCGCGCGGCCGTCGATGATCGGATCGTCGAGCGGGCCGGTGACCGAGAGCGATGCGCTTGCGACGACGTCGGCGAGACTGTTGCGGATGATCAGCGAGTCGCGCGCTTCAACTGCGATGTCGAGACGAATGGGACTCGTCGAGGTTCGAGCCTGCCGGTTGCCGAATGTCGACTTCGAACCCCGGTCGTCGAGGTCGAGAAAGTCACGCAGCTCCATCTCGCGTGTGAATTCCGCTCGACGCAGGCTCACGGACCCGCTCAGCACCATCAACCGCATGTTGCCCTGCAGCGTCAGGTCGCCGTCGACTACGGAGCGGACGTCGTCCTGATAGTTCATGCGGACCTGCGAAGCTTCGATGCCGAATCTCCAGCGATCGGGCTTCAGTCCCTCGAACAGGACGCCGCCGTCGACATTCACCGTGCCACCGTTGGCGCGCGCCGTGAAACGGTCGATCAGTGCCTGATTCGACGTGAACAGGATCCGGCCTTCGCCCTCCTGGATCGCCACCGGCACATTGACGATGCGGAGGCTGGCGTTGCGGACGTCGGCAAAGCCACTGAACCGCGGCTCGGCAACCGTTCCGGCAACCGACGCCTGAAGGGTCGCGACGCCGTCGGCATAGGCCTGCCGGCTGAAGGACGAAACGAGCGCGAGGCTGACGTCGCCGCTCAAAGTGAGATTCGAGATGGCGGACTCGTCGAGCGCTAGGTCTCCTGCGAGCGAAAGCGCCGTGCCCTCGCCCGTGAACGTCGCGCGGTCGAAGTGAAGGACGCTGCCGGTGACATTGAAAACGACGTCACCCTGATTCGTCAGGGTGTATCGCTTGCTCACTTCGGCTACTTCGACGTTGAGCTCGAGTGCCGACATGGAACCGGAAACCGCCAGATGCGCGCGAATGCCGTCCTCATCGAAGAGATCGTCCACGAGGCCCGTCACGAGGACGTTGCCGGTCAGTCGCGTCGACACTCCCGCCGGTGGGTTCGCCGAGAGAGTCATCGCATTGAAGTTCTCGAGACCGGCCGCGACACGGAACGGCATGCCCTCCTCGTTGAGAGCGATCGTGCCGGCCAGTTCGCGGCGCTCGCCGCGGATGTCGGCTGAGACCGTAACTGTCGCGATGCCGTTGACGGTCGCGATCTCGAGCCGGGGATCGCCGACCGGCTCACCGTTGATGACGACGTCCGTGGCGCGCACGTCGCCCACTAGTTCCCGGACGGTGTTCTCGTCATCCTCGTTCGTGCCGGCGATCGTCACGCGACCGTTGGCCGTCCCTGAGAGGTTCACGGGCGGCGCCTTGCCCTCGGTCGTGACCGCGGCTTCGATGAGCTTCAGATCCAGGTTCTTCGCATCGAAGGCAAAGTCGTAGCCCTTCGTCGCGCGGACGTAGCGGCCGCCTCCGACAAGCTCGCCTCGAGCGGAAACGAGGCGAAGCGACGACACGTTGACGTCATCTTCGCCGAGCACGGCGGCAAAGTTCAGTTCGGTTAGCGGTGGCCCCCCGATCGTCGCGCCGTCGACGTTCACATCGACCTGCCCTCGTGCACGGTCCGCAATGTCTTGCACCTCCGCATCGGCAGGGAGAGCGGGCAGACTCAGATCGAACGTGCCGCTGAGGAGGCCACGAAGGTTGTCGTTCTGCGGGACGCCAGGGAAAGTGCGAAGCGCTTCGAGAGGGAAACGCGTCACACGCGCCACGATGTGCTGGGGACGAGCTGCGCTCGAGGGCAACGACAGGTCGAACGCGATCTCACCGCCATCGGCCCGGACGAGCTTGCCGCCGTCGATCTCGATTCCGGCGCTGTTCCGCTGAAACGAGCCGCTGAACGTTCCGATCTCAACGTCGGCTCCGGCCGAGAGGTCGCCTATGCGGACATCGCCGACTGACACGGTGCCTTCCACGGACGGATCGAGGATGCCGCCGGTCACCCTTCCATCGAATGAGAATGCGCCACCGATTCGAATGTAGTAGGGCCTGAGCGTCGCACCGAGCTTTGGATTCGCGGCGGAAACGAGCGCAAGCAGCTCCGATCCCTGCGATGCGTTCGCGGTAAGGCGTATGTCGGATCGCCGATCCCAGCCGATCGTTCCTGTTGCCGTGAAAAACGATTCGCCGCTCTGGAACTCCGCCGTGTCGATCACGAACTTCCCGGGCGTCGCCGACATGGCAATCGTACCGTCGACGGGAATTGCCCCGCTCTCGCCTTCTAGAGTACCGGCAACGACGGCGTTGACCTTGCCCGTGGACTGCTGAACGCGCGTGCCCGGCCACGCCAGCGAAACCGTACCGTTCGCACTCCCGCTGAGGTGCGGCGCATCGGCAGATGCCGCGGCCAGTGCCTTGTCGATGTCGATGTTCGTGAACTTCGCAGCCAGCGTCGAAGAGCCGGTCTCGGCGAGCCTCGCCCGCGCGGAGCCCGTCACCGAGCCGCCGTACACCGCAGCCGTGAAGCTCGGCACGTCGAGCGTGTCGTCTTCGATCGCGATCTTCGCCCGGATGCTCCCCGCGCGAACCGTTCGAACCAGCAGCGAGTCGAGACCGACGTTGCCCTCGACGCGTTTGCCATCCGACGATGCCGTCCCCGTGAAACTCGCGCCGCTGCCGGTGGCGCCTCCGCCACGGAACGCGCCGGCCGTGAACGCGCCATTCGCAACCGCGTTCGGTCCGATGCCGTCGACGCGACCGGCAAACCGCAGGTTCGAGACGTCGTAGCCGGCAACGGTCAGGCGCGTTGCGACGACCTGCCCCGCTCCCCACGCATATGACGAACCGTCGCCCTCGACGGGACCCGTGATCTTCAAGCCGTCGATTCGCGCGCCTGAGACGAGCAGGTCATTCCCCGCGAGCTCTCCCTCGAAGCGGTACTTCGTCCCGGTTCCAGTGACGCGTCCGTTGAGCGTCGCGCCGCCGGAGAGTCCCGCCGCCGGATCGACGATCGCGCCGATACGGTCCATCGCGACCGTCGAGCCGACCGTGAAGTCATACGTCATCTCAGCCCAGCTCGACACCGTGCCCGCGAGCTTCACGACCCCGAGCGGCGTCGTCAGCTCGACGTTGTCGACCTTCGCTCCGGTCTCGGACACGTCCGCGGCGAGTTGCATCCCGATCTCCGGAACCTCGCGTTCGTTCACCGTCAGCTTGCTTCCGCTGAAGCTCGCCTCGACGCGCCGCTGCAGGGGCTCGCCTGCCTTCGGCGCCGCGCTGAGCAACAGGTTCGTCACGCTGCCGTCGATGCGGTTCGCCCTGTCGCCGTAGTTGAACTGGCCCTCGCGCAACGTGAATGTAGTCGCCGATATGTTCGCCGGACTTTTGGCACCGCCCCCGGTCGACTCGGGCATCTTGATCGCGTCGAGGTTGGACCGGCCGCTTTCGTCGAACGTGATGCTGACCACGGGATGAACGAGCTCGACGGTCTTCAACTCGACCGTCCGCGACCAGAGACTCGTGATGTCGAACGCCACGTTGATCTGGTCGACGGTCGCGATGGGCGTCGAGTCGGTGCCCGGGTAGAGCTTCACGCCCTCGAATCGCACGGAGCCGGGCCGGAGCGCGAGATCCGTGTCGCCGAGCTCGGCCCGGATGTTCATCTCGGCAAGCGCCGAGATCACGCGAGACTTGAGAAGCCTCGCGGCACCGCCGGTCTGGTACCAGACGAAAAGCGCGATGAACGAGACCGCCACGAGCGCGACGGTCGACACAAGCACTATGCGAACCCGTTTCTTCACGTCCCCCTGCTCGAACTGCCGGTCTGTCGCCGGCCCGTGATGTGCTGCGCGCGACCGTCAGGCCCGCGTCAGATGCTGCTTGAGCGCAACGGCATCGTCGGCCGCGTCGCGACGGACGATAGGAACGAAACCGACGACCTCGATGTCGAAGCCTTCGACACCCGCCAGTTTGCGCGGATGATTTGAGAGGATGCGGATCTGCCGCAGTCCAAGAGCATGCAAGATCTGCGCCCCGACGCCGTACTCGCGCACGTCGCCGTGGACCTCGGGAGGATGCGGGCCGTCGATGGCCGGGTCGAACGCGGCGTAGCCCTTGAGATGGTGCACCAGTTCCTGACTCCGCTCGCGAAGATTGAGGTAGAGCACGACGCCGCTCCCTTCTTCCGAGATCATCTCGAGGGAGCGGAACAGCTGCCAGCCGGCCCGATCGTAAAGGCTGCCGAACACGTCCCCGAGCAGGCACTGCGCGTGCACGCGCACGAGCGTCGGTTCGGGCCGGATCGGCCCCCGATGCATAGCCAGGTGAACGTCGCCGTTGATCGTGTTCTCGAAGGCGACGCCGTGGAAAGTCCCGTAGGGCGTTGGAACGTCCGCTTCCGCTACACGCCGGACGAGCACTTCTGTCTGCATTCGATACGCAATCAGGTCGGCGACCGATATGACCCGCAGTCCGTGGACGTCGGCGAAGGCGCGCAGCTGGGGGAGACGCGCCATCGTCCCGTCGTCGTTCATGACTTCGCAGATGACCGCCGCCGGCGTGAGTCCCGCTATTCGCGCCAAATCGACGGAAGCTTCTGTCTGGCCCGGCCGGACGAGAACGCCTCCTGAGCGGGCACGCAGGGGAAAGACGTGACCGGGGCGCGCGAGGTCCGAAGGCTTCGTCTTGGGATCGACCGCTGTAAGGATCGTGGTCGCACGGTCGGACGCCGAGATGCCGGTCGTGACGCCGCGCTTCGCCTCGATCGAGATGCAGAAGGCCGTGCCGTAGCCCGACGTATTTTCGGGGTCCGGCACCTGCAGGGGAATCTGAAGTTCCTCGAGCCGCTTCTCGGTGAGCGGCATGCAGATGAGTCCGCGCCCCTCGCGAGCCATGAAGTTGATGATCTCGGGCGTGACCTTCTCGGCCGCGCATACGAGGTCGCCCTCGTTCTCGCGATCTTCGTCATCGACCACGATCACCATCCGGCCGTTGCGGATGTCTTCGATGGCGTCTTCGATCTTTGCAAGCATTCGTTGATTCCGTAAGGGCTGCAGGATCGGTCGCGCGAGCGCAGCGACCGCCGATAGTCAGTATCCCATGTCCTTGAGTGCTTCGACGCTCAACGGCGTCCCGGCCGTTGCCGGAGCCCGGTCGCCAAGCAGGCGTTCGACGTATTTCGCGATCAGGTCCGTCTCGAGGTTGACGGGACTTCCGATCGGAAGCCTCCCGAGAGTCGTCCATTCGAGCGTCACGGGAATTACCGCCACCTCGAACCATCCGTCGCCGAGCACTGCGACCGTCAGGCTGATTCCGCTCACCGCAATCGATCCTTTGTGGATGATGTAGCGGCCGAGTTCAGGAGGATACGAGAACCGCATCATCGCCGAGTCGCCCTCGGCTCGGCGATTGGTCAGCCTGCCGACTCCCTCGACGTGACCCTGCACCAGATGCCCGCCGAGCCGGTCGCCGAGCGCCATGGCCCGCTCGAGGTTGACTCCCTGACCGGGTCGCATCGAGCCGATCGACGTGAGTCGGACCGTCTCTGCCGAACAATCCGCCTCGAATCCCGAGCCGGTCAGCTTCGTGATTGTCAGGCAGCAACCATCGGTCGATATCGAGTCGCCAAGTCGCGCGCCTTCGAGCACGCGCGAGGCGGCGATGCGCAGTAGCGCTCCACCGTCCGCCGGTGAGACGCTCTCGACCGTCCCGACCTCTTCAATGATGCCCGTAAACATTGGCGTTTCCCGTCGATTCAGAACGCCGGAGTCTACAGCCGCGACTGGACCAGTTCAAGCAGGCGGTCGAGTAGGTCTTCCCGCGAAAGATCCGTCGTGTCGATGGTGACGGCGTCGGCGGCGGGCCGCAGCGGCGCGGCGGCGCGGGATGTGTCGCGCCGATCGCGATCCTCGATGGCTTCGCGCGTGGAGTCGAGCGTTGCAGCCGTTCCGCGCTCCTTATGTTCGGCGTGACGCCGTTTGGCGCGCTCGTGAGCGTCGGCCAGCAGAAAGACCTTCAAGTCGGCGTTCGGGAACACGTGCGTCCCGATGTCACGGCCATCCATGACGACGCCACCGTCCCGGCCCATGGCCTGTTGCTGCGCCACCATCGCCGCTCGAACGCCGGGAACGACCGAGACTTTCGATGATGCCGTGTCGGCGGCCGGAGTGCGTATGAGCGAAGTGACGTCGCGCCCGTCGAGCGAAACGGACGGTGAGTGCGGATCACCGCCGAACCGCACTTCGACCGTCTCGGCAAGCGACGCCAGGGCGGCATCGTCGTCGAGGCTGACTCCCCTCTCGATCGCCGCGAGTCCGACAGCGCGATACATCGCTCCAGAGTCGATGTACGTGTACCCGAGACGGGCCGCAAGCGCCTTGCCGGCCGTGCTCTTCCCCGCGGCCGTCGGGCCGTCGATGGCGATGATCAGACCCCTGCCCAAAACGCGGCGAGGATAGCACAGCGGACCGTACTCGCTCCGTGAACTCTGTGACTCTGTGCACTCTGTATGGCCACGCCATTGCCGTTGGCATACAGAGTGCACAGAGTCACAGAGTTCACGGAGACAGCCCCACATCGTCGGACTTGCAGCGAATCTCGTTTCCGGTCAGACTCGGCCTTTCTGGCGCGCGTGCAGCCCGTTACGGGGGTCTTCCCATGAAATTCGCGAAGCTCATCTTCAAGAACATCCTTCGCAACAAGCGACGCACCCTGCTCACGGTCTCGAGCCTCGCCGTGTCGCTCTTCCTGATCATCACCCTCGCGACCGTGATGCGCGAACTGACGCGCGGCAGCGAAGAAGCCAACCCGCTCCGCCTCGTCGCGCGCCATGGCGTGTCGCTCATGTTCGACCTTCCCGGCTCCTATCTGGGCAAGGTCGAGAAGGTGCCGGGCGTCGAGCTCGTCACGCCGTACTGCTGGTACGGCGGCATCTACATCGACGAGAGCAAGTTCTTCGCGCAGTTCGCGGTCGACCAGAAGCTCCTGCGCCGGTACCAGTCCGAGATGAAGATGTCGGACGCCGAGTGGGATGCCTTCGTCGCAGACCGACAAGGCGCCGTCGTCGGCGAGAAGCTTGCGAAGATCCATGGCTTCAAGCTCGGACAGCGCATCACGCTCCGGAGCCCGATCTACAACAACGAGCTCGAGTTCATCATTCACGGCATCTACAAGGGCGGCCAAGAGAAGACCATGTGGTTCCACTACGACTACTTCAACGAGTCGAATCCGCCGTTCGCGAAAGACAAGGTCGGCACCGTCGGCATCGTCGCCAAGACCGCCGATGACGTGCCGAAGATCTCGCAGGCCGTCGATGCGATGTTCCTGAACACGGACGCGCCGACGAAGACCGAAACCGAGCGCGAATTCGCGCAGAGCTTCGAGGCGATGATGGGCGGAGTGAAGCAGTTCATGTACGGCATCATCGGCGCGATCACCTTCTCGCTGCTGCTCGTCATGGCGAGTTCGATGGCGATGACGGTTCGTGAGAGAACGGCGGAGGTCGGGACGCTCAAGGCTCTCGGGTTCCAGCGCGGCACGATCGCGTGGCTCTTCGTCGGAGAGGCTCTGCTTCTGGCCATCGTCGGCGCCGGACTTGGCGTCGGCGGTGCGGCGCTCGCGTTCAACGCGATCGATCTCAGTCTCGTGATCCCGTTCTTCTCGCAGTTCGTGCCCGCTCCCGAAGCGCTCGCCATCACGTTCGCCGGCGCGATCCTGGTCGGGGTCGCGAGCGTCGCGTGGTCGGCGTGGCGCGTTTCCAACCTCACCATTGCCGAGGCGCTGCGGAGGGTCGAGTGATCGCACTTCCGATCAAGTACAACATCCGGAACGTGTTCGTCCGAAAGGGAACGACCGCTGCCACCGCCATCAGCATCGGCATCACCGTCGCCGTGTTCCTGATGGTCATGGCGCTCGCCCGAGGCATCGACCTTACAATGCAGTCGAGCGGCGAACCGCTCAACCTCATTGTCACCCGCGAAGGCTCGACGGCTGAGCTCGTGAGCGACGTCGACCAGGAGAAGTTCGACGCGATCAAATTCCTCGACGGCGTCGCGACTGAGAGCGGCGAGCCCCTTGCCGCTCCCGAGGCCATCACGCTCGTCTACCGGCCGCGCAAGGGCCAGTCGCAAGGCGCAAACGTGACTATTCGT
>CAZQBW010000102.1:0-15748 GCA_964591515.1 uncultured Clostridia bacterium | reverse complement strand
CTCGGCCGCGCGTTGCCTACTCGCCGTCGGCGATGGCTCCGCTGATCGAGTCGAAGTCGAACGGCTTTCCGACTATCGCGTCGACCGCCGCTCCCTCCGACGTCTCGAGATCGATCGTCGCCGCATAACCCGTCACGAGCACCACCCTGGTGTCGGGCGCCATCGCCTTTACCGAGCGAGCCACCGCCCAGCCGTCCATGCCCGGCATCGACAGATCCGTGAAGATCACCTCGAAGCGCTCCGTCGCGAGGATCTCGAGCGCTTCGGCGCCGCCCGTCGCCTTCGATACCGTGTGCCCCGCAAGCGTCAGCATGTCCGCGAGTACGTCCCGCACCGCGTCCTCGTCGTCCACGACGAGCACCCGGACCGGCTTCGGAGCCGCCGTCACGACGCGCTGCGCGACGGGTGCCACCGACGCTGCGACCGGCAACAGCACCGAAACGGCCGTTCCCTGTCCAGCCTGCGACTCGGCCTCGATCCGGCCAAGGTGTCGATTGACGATGCCGTAGCTGACGGCCAGCCCCAGTCCCGTCCCGTTTTCGCCCTTCGTCGTGAAGAACGGCTCGAAGATCCGCCTGCGAACGTCGTCCGACATCCCGACACCGGAATCCGCGAACCGCACCTTCGCAAGGTCGTTCTCGACGCTCACCGTGATTTCGAGCAGCCCGCCGTCCGGCATCGCGTCGACGGCATTGATCAGCAGATTCACGAACACTTCGCGCAGTTCCGAGGCATCGCCTAGGACTGTCACCCCGTGGCCTGCCGGAGGCGAAAACCGTATGTCGTACTGCACACCACGCGACTGGGCATCGTTTCGCCATCGAGTGCGCGTGATCTCGATCGCATCGGCCACGATGGAATTCACTTCCACGGGAACGAACTCCGCATCGACGCGCTGATGCGCGAAGGTCTGGATGCGCTTGACGGTCGCCGCCCCGTCGAGCGCCGCCTTTTCGATCACGTCGAGCGCGCGATGTGTCTCTTCGCCTTCCAGTCGCCGCTTGAGCAGCTGGGCACGGCCGACGATCGCAGCCAGCACGTTGTTGAAGTCGTGCGCCACACCGGACGCCAGCTGACCGAGCGCCCGCAGCTTGTCCGCCTCCGCTGCCTTCTCGGCAGCGCGCTTCTCGTCCGATACGTCGCGGCCGATCACGATCACGCCCGTCGTGGTTCCGTCCTCGTCGACGGGCGCCGCCGTCAGCACGAGGTCGCGCTCGGCGCCCGCAGAATCGACGAGCGTCGTCTCGACGATCTGCGGCTCGCCCGCGATGGCGCGCTCGAAGCACCGGTGCATCTCGGGCCGTGCGGCCTCGGCGAGCAGATCGACGAACAGCGCTCCGTCCAGTCGCTCGCCGCCAAATCCCGTCACCTCGCGCATCGCGCGGTTGAACCAGACGATCCGACCATCGGTATCAGCCAGCGCGATGACGTCGTACGCATTCTCGACGACGTGCGTCAGCACCTCGCGCTGCTGCTTCGACTCACGCTCCACGCGTCTGAGCAGGCTCAGGTCGTGCACGACTGCGACCGCGCCCCGCGACGAGCCGTCGGGCGACCTCAACGGATCGACCGTGATCGAGAGCTCGCGGCCGCCGCGCACCATCTCGCTCGAAACGCGCCGCCCCGAAGCCATCGCGCGTTCCACCAGACACTCGCTCGCCACGTCGCCGTCCGCGGCCAGAATCTCGCAGCAGCGCTGTCCGGCCAGCTCGGCAAACGATCGTCCCTCGAGCGTCCACGCCGCGCTGTTCGCCCGCACGAGAGTCTGATCCGGCCCGAAGATGAACACGGCGTCCGACATCGCGTCGAACGTGCCTTCCCACTCGCGCTTTCCGTGCGACACCTGCGCGAAGAGCCGCGCCTGGCTGATCGCGAACGCCGCGCGCTCGGCGAACGGCGCGAGGATCCTGAGATCGCGCTCCGAAAACGCCGCCGGCAGGGTGCTTTGCAGGTCGAGCACACCGATGACGTCACCCTCGAGGATCAGAGGTACGGCGAGCTCGGAACCGCACGACGTCCAGCTCTCGCCGTTCGACTCAGCCTCTGCCGCGTCGCCGAGCACGAGCGACTTGCGCGTGCGCACGACGTGCGCGATGGCGCCAGGGCCGTCGAGGGCCAGTTTCGCGCCCGCCATTTCGGGCGGATGGCCGTGCGTCAGATGCACGTAGAGCGACTCGTCCTGGCGGTCCACGAGCAGGATCGCACTGCGCAGGACTCCGAACTCGTCGTCGATCGCCGTGAGGATCTGATCGAGCAGGGCACCGAGATCCGAGGTGTCGATGAGAATGCTCGCGGCGCGGAATAGCGCCTGTGACTCGCGCACGGTCTCGCGCAGCTTCGCGTGAAGCCGAACCTGGTGAACCGCCGTCGCGACCTGGCGCGCGACAGACTCGACGAGACTGACCTCCGAAGCCTTCCAATGGCGGACTCGATCGCACTGGTGCAATTCGACGGTACCGATGAACCGGTCGCGCACGACGAGCGGCACGATGACGAGCGACTCGACCCCGAGCTCGCCGATGCGCCGGCGCACGTCGGCAATGCGCGGATCCGTCCGCGCTTCCTCCACGGTTCGCGACACGCGGAAACCGAGCACCTCGCGCAGCAGCGGCGTCCCGAGCAGCAGCGACGGCAGGTCCGTGAGCGCCTTGACGCCCGGCTCGCTGAACTGCGCCGAGTAGTTCGCCCGCTCCGCCGATTCGTCGAAAAGCGTGATCGCCGCCCGCGTGACCGAGAGCACCAGATGGAGGCCTTCGACGGCGAGACCGAGTGTCTGGTCGAGGTCCACCGAATCGCGAACGGACCCGGACAGCCTGTTGACGAGCTCGAGCCGCTCGGCCTGCTGCCGCGTCTCGTCGTAGAGCCGCGCGTTCGTGATTGCGATCGCGGCCGAGCTGGCCAGCGACGCCGCCAGCGAAGAGTCATCCTCGGTGAAGGCCGTTGGATCGTCGAAGTTGTGCAGCAGCAACACTCCGAGCCGTTCGGTCGGCGTGGCAATCGGGGCGGAAATCGCCGAGCGGATCCGGAACTGGTCGACGTGGCGCAGGAGCAGCCGCATCTGGCCCGACTTCGCCCGCGCCTCGCCGCCCCAGATGCGGACCTTTCGATCGGCGAACACCGCCTGCGGCTGGATTCGTTCCATCTCGATCTGCAGATCGTGGATGAGGTTCTGGTTCTCGTAGCCGGTCGCGGCCTGGACGAGCAGCCGGTCGACCTCGGCGTCGTAGAGCAGCAACGCACCGGCTTCGGCGCCCGGAATCGTCTCGATCGCCTGACGCAGGATCTGCTCGAAGAGCGCGTCGAGGTGCAATTCGGCATTGAGCGAGGCGGAGATCTCGAACAGTGCCGAGAGCCGCGCGGTGCGCTCCTGGATGCGCTCCTCGAGCTCGATGTTCATCCGCTCGAGCTGCGTCGAATAGCTCTTCAGGTCGCGGTGCAGGTTGTTGAACTGCTCTGCAAGGTCGCCATAGAGAAATGGCGACTGACCGACGAGGACGATCCGCGTCAGCGCGCCCTCTGCCGAGCGTTCCGCGGACGGACGGAACGAGATCTCGACGGCTTCACCGCCCCGCGTGCGAAGCGGCAGTCCGACCGCGGACTGTCCGCCTGACTGTAGCGCCCAGGTGAGCCGGTTCTGGGCGTTCTGACGCTCTTCAGGCGCGAAAAGCGCGGCGAGCTTCTCGCCCTCGATCTCCTGCCGCGCGATGCCCGTCAGGCGCGAGTAGGTCTGGTTGACGAACTGGATGATGCCGTCGCCACCCACGATGACGAAGATGTCGTTCGCGCGCTCGACGAGGTCGCGGAAAAACAGGGAGTTCGAGTCCGCGGACAGCGGATCGGCATCGAGCGTCCCTCGCTTCTGGCCAAAATTGTCCATCGTTGCGATCGCCCGAGCGGCGGGCAGCGGAAACCGGGCGACAGGCCGCGAGTATAGCACCGGGCCGGCAGCCCGATACCACTTCGTGGAACCCTGCGGCCCATCGGGCGTTCGCTTCGCCGGAACCGGCACACAACCCATTCGAATTGACTGCGAGGAGGAGTTGCATGCCACGACAGATCCTGAAAGCCGCGCTCTTGAGCGCGTTGATCGTGACGTCGGCCGTCGCCCAGGACTCGAGCGGTCAGACCGGCACGCGGAAAGCGCCGGCCGTCCGGTTCGCTCAACTGTACGACCTGGCCAACCTTGACGGCGGATACATGGGCGTCGTGCTGACGCCGCTCAATGCCGAGATGGCGAAGTCAATGAAACTCGATGCAGGCACGAAGGGCGCCCGCGTCGAACGCGTTCTGCCCGGCGGACCGGCGGAAAAGGCCGGCATCAAGGCCGACGACGTGATCGTGTCCGTCGACGAAGCCCTGGTTGCGGGCGAGGCATCGGTACGCGAGTGGCTGAACGACCGCAAGCCCGGCGACCGAGTGAAGCTCGGCGTGATTCGCGACGGGAAGCGCCAGACGATCGAAGTCACCCTCGGCGAGCGGCCCGGGATGAAGGACCTGGGCTGGCTCAAGGACAACGACGGCGTGATGACGATGGACGGACGATTTCCGGAGAACTTCGAGCTCGAGATGCCGGCGTTGATGCACCTCGGCGTTGGCGGACCGCGGCTTGGCGTCGCGGTGATGCCATTGACCGATCAGCTGCGCGAGCACTTCGGAGTCGAGAAGGGGAAGGGCGTGCTCGTGTCGTCGGTCTCGAAGGGCAGCGCCGCCGAGCGCGCGGGAATACGGGCTGGTGACGTCATCGTCACCGTTGACGGCGAATCGATCGACGGCGCCGGCGACATTGGCCGCATCCTGCGAAAGGGCGACGACGCCCAGAAGACCGTCAGCGTCGAGGTCGTCCGCGACCGTCAGCGCCAGACGTTCTCCGCGACTGTCGAGTCACCCCGTCCCGCGAACGAGGAGTAGCAAGAAGGGCCACGGATCAGACGGATCTTACGGATTGGCACGGATCTGAATTCTGACTCAGATCCGTGCCGATCCGTAAGATCCGTTTGATCCGTGGCCCTTCTTCATTCGCCCGCGAGCTTGATCTTCAGTTCGTCGAGCTGCTCCTGCGAGATCGGGCCCGGCGACTCGGCCATGAGGTCCGAGGCAGAGGTCGTCTTCGGGAACGCGATGACGTCGCGGATCGACTGCTCGCCCGCAAGGATCATCACAAGCCTGTCGAGGCCGAGCGCGATGCCGCCGTGCGGCGGCGTCCCGTACTCGAGCGCATCGAGGAAGAAGCCGAAGCGCTTGCGCGCCTCCTCATCCGAAAACCCGAGCAGCTCGAACGCCATCCGCTGAACGTCGCGCCGGTGAATCCGGATCGACCCGCCTCCGAGCTCCATTCCGTTGAGCACGAGGTCGTACGCCTTCGCGCGGACCGAGCCAGGATCCGACTGAAGCCGGTCCACGTCCTCGTCCATCGGCGAGGTGAACGGATGGTGCATTGCGCTCCACCGGTTCGCGCGCTCGTCGCGCTCGAACATCGGAAATTCGGTCACCCAGAGGAAGTTGTACTTCTTCGGATCGATGAGGTTGAGCTGGCGTCCGACGTCGAGCCGGATCGCCCCGAGTGCCGCCGCCACGACCGGCGACGATCCGGCAACGATCAGGACGAGATCGCCTGACACGCCCTTCGCTTCCGAGAGCAGCGCGCGCACACGGTCTTCGCCGAGCGCCTTGAGCAGCGACGACGTGACGTCGCCGGTCGGCGAGGCCTTGATCCAGGCCATTCCGCCAGCGCCGTAGGTTTTTGCGAGCGCCGTCAACTCGTCGAGCTGCTTGCGCGACCACTCGCCGGCCCCCTTTGCGAGGATCGCCTTGACCTGTCCGCCGCCCGCGACGATGTCGGCATAGACCTTGAAGTCCGATCCTTCGAACAGCGACGAAACGTCGACGAGCTCCATCCCGAATCGCGTGTCGGGCTTGTCGGAGCCGAACCGTCGCATGGCCTCGGCGTAGGTCATCCGCGGAAACGGCCCGGCCGCCTCGATCCCCTGCGGCTTGCAGACGTCGGCCATCAGCCCTTCGATGAGCGAGAAGACGTCATCCGGTGCGACGAATGACATCTCGATGTCGATCTGCGTGAACTCGGGCTGACGGTCCGCACGCAGGTCCTCGTCGCGGAAGCAGCGCACAATCTGGAAGTAACGGTCGTAGCCGCCGATCATCAGCAACTGCTTGAAAATCTGGGGCGACTGCGGCAGCGCGTAGAAGCTGCCCGGCGAGACGCGCGACGGCACCACGTAGTCGCGAGCGCCCTCGGGCGTCGACCGGATGAGCATCGGCGTCTCGATCTCGAGGAAGCGGTTCTTGTCGAGATACTTGCGCGTCGCGAACGCGACCTCGTGCCGCACGCGAATGTTCTTCTGCATCCGCGCGCTGCGCAGGTCGAGGTAGCGGTACTTCAGCCTGAGGTCTTCGTTGGCCTTTTCGCTTCCGATCTCGAACGGCGGTGTCTTGGCGTCCGAGAGCAGATGGATGGACTTGGCGATCACCTCGACGCGTCCGGTCAGCATCAGCGGATTCGTCTTGTCGGCGTCGCGCATGACGACCTTGCCTTCGACAGCAACGACGAACTCGGGACGCAGGCTCTTGGCGAGCGCGTGCGCTTCGGGGGTGCGCTCGGCGTCGACCACGACCTGGACGAGGCCGGCCCGGTCGCGCAGGTCGATGAACGTCAGCGGACCCAGGTCGCGCCGGCGGTTGACCCAGCCCATGACGACGACTTTTGCCCCGGCGTGTTCAGGCCGAAGCTCGCCGCACGTGTGGGTTCGGGAAAGCTGCCCGAGGTTCTTCAGTTTCTTGCCGTTTGCTGCCATGGGGTGCATCAGGCGCCGGCGGATTCGGCGCGGTCCTTCAGGTACTCGGCGGTGTACTCCACGTAGTTCCGCCAATGGGAGTCGATGAGCTCGAGGTCGGCGTCCGTGAGCTCGCGGACGACCCGGGCCGGAACGCCGGCGACGAGCGTGCGCGGGGGAACGATCGTGTCCATGCGGACGACGGCGCCGGCCGCGACGATCGAGCCCTCCGAAATGACTGAGCGGTCGAGAACTATGGCGCCCATTCCGATGAGCACGCGGTCCTGGATGGTGCACGCGTGGACGGTCACGGTGTGCCCGAGGGTTACGCGATCGCCGATGACGAGGGGAATGTCGCCCTGCACGTGAAGGACGGAACCGTCCTGGACGTTCGAGTCGCTGCCGATCGTGATCGAGTTGATGTCGCCGCGCAGAACGGCGTTCATCCAGATGCTCGACCGCTCGCCGAGCCGGACGTCGCCGAGCACCTGTGCGCTCTCGTCGACGTAGGCGCTTGCTGGAACGATCGGCGTCTTGCCACGGAAGGTGCGGATCATCGGACGATAACTCCCTTCAACGAAAGCCGGGACGGTAGCACACCGCTGGCAGACCCGGCCAGTGGCCGAAACCTGACGGTCCGGAAGTCCCGGACGCCCAGCCTCTTGCGCGAAGCGCCTTGGAGTGCGGCGCGTAGCGCCGCTTTGGATTGTCCGTCGGCAGTCGCCAGCAGCCCGTTCTCGGAATGACGATCCAAAGCGGCGCTACGCGCCGCACTCCAAGGCGCTTCGCGCAAGAGGCTGGGCCGAGTTTTCGCGGGAATACGGATGGGCCCTACGCACATTTCGACACCAGGAGGTCGCACCGTGGTTCCTGTCGCGCAATTCATCGTCGCCGCCGTTGCCGCTTACGCCGCGGTCGGACTGCTCTTCGCCGCAGCCTTCGTCTCGACCGGAGTCGGCCGCATCGACCCTTCCGCCGAGCACGCGCCGATCGGTTTCCGACTGCTCATCGTTCCGGGCACCGTCGCCCTCTGGCCCCTTCTGGCGATCCGGTGGATCCGCCGCCAGCAGCCGCCGACCGAGTCAACACCGCACAGGATCGCCGCGACGCGCCGTTCTCCGGAGGCCTCGCGCACCGAGGTGCCATCGTGATCGCGCCGCTGCGCCGCTGGCACCGCCACGCGTTTGGCGTACTCGCCATTGCCGTTCCGGCAATCCTCGTCGCCGCGATCGCCGCACGGCCCGACGCCCCCGTCAATGCGGCACTGCCATCCGACGTCCCGCCTTCGCAGCTCCGGGTGTCGCGGCCGCTCGCGTGGTCCCGCCTCGACGTCGTGTCGAGCCTCGAGATCACGAACGCTGGCGCGAGCGAGATTGCATTGGAGGCCCAGTCGCTCGCGACCGAACCCACCGTCCTCGTCTACTGGCTCGATCCGAACGACGCCTCCGATCCGCCGGCCTCCGGACGACTGCTCGGCGCGGTGAGGGGCACGGGACGCCAGCGAATTCCCCTGCCCGCCGATGCAGCCACCCGAGGCGGGCGGCTCGCGCTCTACAGCCTCGCCCACGACGAGGTCATCGCGACGGCAGCGATCGCCGCCACGGGAGGTCAGCCATGAGCCACGGATACGTCGCCGTCCAGTGGAACCCGCAGAAGCGCCGCTACGACGCTGTCGTCGCCGCCTCAGTGGTCGCCTACGTCTCTCTATTCGTCGGGATCGGTGTCGTCGTCAATCCGTTCGCGACCGCCGAAACGCTTCTCATACGGGCACTCGGGAGCTGCGCAATCCTGCTTCTGCACGTAGCGCTCGCGATCGGCCCGCTCTGCCGGCTCGACACGCGGTTCCTGCCACTGCTCTACAACCGCCGCCACCTCGGCGTCGTGACGTTCCTGGTCGGCGCGGCACACGGCGGGTTCGCGATCTTCCAGTTTCACGCGCTTGGCGACGTGAATCCGTTCGTCAGTCTGCTCACGAGCAACACGCGTTTCGCGAGCCTGTCGCAATTCCCCTTCCAGCAGCTCGGCCTTGCGGCGCTCGTCATCCTGTTCCTGATGGCCGCGACGAGCCACGACTTCTGGCTCGCGACACTTACAGCGCCGGTCTGGAAGCGAATCCACATGCTCGCGTACGCCGCGTACGGACTGCTCGTCGCGCACGTCGCGCTCGGCACGCTCCAGACCGACCGCAGCCCGCTCCTCGCCGGACTGCTCGCCGCCGGCGCCGCCATCCTGCTGGGACTTCACGTCGCAGCCGGACGCAAGGAGGCCCTGATCGATCGTGAAGCGCCGCACGCAGCGGATGGCTTCGTCGACGTCTGTCACGTCGACGAGATCCCCGACACCCGGGCCCGGGTCGTGACCGTCGGCGGGGAGCGCGTCGCCGTCTATCGCCACAACGGCTGCGTCACCGCGATCTCGAGCGTGTGCCAGCACCAGAACGGCCCATTGGGCGAGGGCAAGGTCATCGATGGCTGCATCACGTGTCCGTGGCACGGCTTCCAGTACGAGCCAGAGACCGGTGCGTCGCCGGCGCCTTTCACCGAGAAAGTCCCGGTCTTTGCGACCGCAGTCCGTGGTGGTCGCGTATTCGTCGACCCGATGCCGTTCGAGCCGGGAACGCGAGTAGAACCCTCCCGGATTGCGGCCGCCGCCGCGAAAGGAGCCGCGTGATGTCTGCACGAAACGACGAGCTCTACGTCGGGTATCTGACTCCGGCAGCGACCGTTTCACGTCGCCTGCGGTGGATTTCGGTTGTCGCCATCGCCGTCGCGGTCGGCGTGGCAATCACTGCCGCGACCTCGCATCGCCGTCTGCCGGCGAGCGCCTTCGAGTTCGGGACGACCCGTTCGTTCGAGGGCACGATTCGCGAGCTTCCGGCGCCGATGCTGCTCGTCTCGACCGGATCGGGCACCGACAACTCGTCCCGAACATCCGCCTGGCTTCTCGTCGCGCCCGGAAAGCACGGCGCCGCAGAGGCGGTTCGCGGCCTCGACGGCGAGCGCGTCCGAGTCTCCGGAACTCTGCTTTACCGCGACGGGCAGACAATGGTCGAGATCGATCCCGAGTCCCTCGTCCCGCTTGGAATGCAGCAGGCCGGAGCTCCGGCGACGGTCGACCTCGGTTCCGTCACGCTCGCCGGCGAGATCGTCGACAGCAAGTGCTACCTCGGCGTGATGAATCCCGGCGAATCCAAGACGCACCGCGACTGCGCAGTGCGCTGCATCAGCGGCGGAGCGCCGCCGCTTTTCGTCGCGCGCAACGCCGCCGGCAACCGCGTCCAGATGCTGCTCGTCGGCGATGACGGCCGGGCCATCAACCGCGACGTGCTTCCGTTTGTCGCCGAACCGGTCGAGATCACCGGCCACCTGGTCTCGATGGGCGAACTGTTCGTCCTTCACGCAAACACGACGGCCTTCCGTCGCCTGTCCTGAAAAGACCGGCCGACCACGAGGAGTCCAGCAATGTCCGCTCACGTTCACGCCACCGCCGTCCTGCAGCCGACGCTGCTGCCCATCGGCGTCGCCGACGTTCCGATCGCCGAGATCGGCGACTCGCGTTACGCCGTCCGCTACGCCCTGACGTCCGACGAGCTCGATGCGGTGCTGCGACTGCGCTTCGAGGTCTTCAACCTCGAGCTTGGCGAAGGCCTCGCCGAGTCGTTCGAGACGGGACGCGACGAGGACGCTTTCGATGCAGTCTGCCGGCACCTAATGGTCGTCGAGCGTTCGACCGGCGCCGTCGTTGGAACCTACCGTCTGCAGACGAGCGCGATGGCCTCGACCGGACGCGGTTTCTACACGGCAGGCGAATACGATCTGGGCAACGTGCCGCGTGACGTGCTCGACGACGCCGTCGAGCTCGGCCGGGCATGCATCGCCCGCGAACACCGGAACACCAGGGTGCTGTTTCTGCTCTGGAAGGGACTGGCGGCCTACGTCGCGCACAACGGCAAGCGATATCTGTTCGGATGCTGCTCGCTGACGAGCCAGGATCCGGAGGAGGGCGCGCGTGTGGCGGCGTGGCTGTCGAAGAATGGTCACGTCGAGACGGCGTTCGCGCTCACGGCGAAGCGGGGATTCGAGTGCCGGGTGTCCGGGGAGAACGGCGCTGAGGAGCAGAGGGACGGAGCAGCGGACGGTACCGCTGACGTGGGGGATGACGAAGACGTTCGCGTTCCGCCGCTCTTCGGCATTTACCTGCGCTACGGCGCGAAGGTCTGCGGCGCGCCCGCGCTCGACCGCGCGTTCGGGACGATCGACTTCCCGGTGATGCTCGACGCTCACGCACTTTCTGCAACGGCGAGCGCCGCGTTCTTTGGTGCAGAGGGGGCGCCGAGGCGATGATGACGTCCGCTGTGTCCATCGAAACGGGAATCGTCGCGGCTTCGGAGCCGCGAATCATCGCCATCGCCCGCGCGTGCGCGCGGCTCGCGCGCATCGCCACGAGCTCGACGCTGCGATACCTGGTGTGGCTGCCTGGCGACCTCGCTCGTGCGAATCGTCCGGCCCTCCGGCGTGCGTGGCGCTCACGGTGCGTCAGCAGCTGGGCCGTCGCCATGACGAACGCCGTTGGTGTCAGGCTGCACGTGTCCGGTCCGATTCCGTCGGCGCCGTTCCTGCTCGTCTCGAATCACCTGAGCTACCTCGACATAATCGTGCTGCTGTCGCTCGCGGACGGACGCTTCGTCGCGCGTCACGACCTCGGAAGCTGGCCCTTCATCGGCAATCTGGTGCGCGCAGGTGGAACGATTCTCGTCGAGCGGGAGCGGCGCGCCGATGCCGCCGCGGCAGCCGCGGCGATGCGCGCAGCGCTCGAAGACGGCAACGGGGTCGTCCTCTTTCCGGAGGGCACCAGCACCGCCGGCCGTCACGTGCTGCCGTTCCGCTCGTCCCTGTTCGAGCCGGCCGTCCAGCTCGGACAGCCCGTGCTCACCGTTGCACTGCGCTACGCAACCCCTGAAGGTTCGCCGTCCGCAACGGACACCGTCTGCTGGTGGGGCGACATGCCGTTTGCGTCGCACGTCTGGGGCATGCTGATGCTGCCGCGCATCGACGCATACGTCGCGTTCGGCGCCGAGTCCGTGTCAGGTGGCGATCGCAAGCAGCTGGCCGCTGCGGCTTACGAGTCCGTAGCCGCCCTGCACGACTCGCTCGCGAAGGAGGTCGCATGAACGACCTCAATGATTTCATCGCCGGCAACATCCGCGTGCTCGAAGAGCTGGGGGACCTCGTCGCCGGGCTCGACCGCGACCGCTTCGCCGGCACGGGCGGACTGCCTGTTGCGAGCGGTCCAGGAGGCCACGTCCGTCATATCCTCGACGCGTATGACTGCCTGCTGCGAGGCGTCGAGGCGGGGCGCGTCGACTTCACGGCGCGCGAGCGCGACGAGCGGACGGCGACCGAACCGGCGTTCGCGTGTGACCGGATCTCGAGGACTGTGACGGCGCTGCGGATGCTTCGCGTCCCGGCTTCGTCGCCGCTCGCCGTCCGGGCCGAAGACACGGCCGGAAACGCGTGGTGCGCGTCGTCGGTCGGCCGCGAGCTGCAGTCGCTTCTGAGCCACACGATTCACCATCTCGCGCTCGTGGCGCTCGTGCTGCGGCTGCGTGGAATCGAGCCGGGCGAAACGATCGGTGTGGCTCCGTCGACGCTCGCATACTGGAAGAAGGCATCCTGATGTGCACGGTCACCTGGCTTCCGACGCGTGACGGTTTCGAGTTGCGAATGAACCGCGACGAACTGCGCACGCGCGCCGTCGCACTGCCACCCTCCATCTACGAGCGAGAGGGCGTCCGCTACATCGCGCCGCGCGACGTCGACGGGGGCGGAACGTGGATCACCGTCAACGACGCCGGTGTCGCGGTCTGCCTGTTGAACGGAAAGGCGTTGCCGGATGGACGAATCGGGTCGCGCAGCCGAGGGCTACTGGTCGAGGACCTCGCAGACGCCCGGTCGGTGACCGACGTACGGATTCGGCTTACGGACGCCGTGCTGACGGTCCATTCCCCTTTCACGCTGCTGGTCCTCGAACCCGGCACCTCGGCATGTGTCGCACGATGGAACGGTTCGACGCTGGTGGTCGATCCGGCTGCGCGGCCGTCGGCGCTGCTCACGTCGTCGTCGGTCGACCTCGACGCCGTCGTCGCGTCGCGCACCGCGGTCTTTCGCGAGTTCCTGCGGACTTCCCGCGGCCGTGACGCCGAGATGCTCGAGCAGTTCCATCGGGATCACAGTCCGGAGCGCAGTCACCGCTCGGTCTGCATGCACCGCCCGGACGCTTCGACGGTGAGCTTCACGCGCGTGACGGTCTGCCGTGACGCGGCGCTCGTGCATTACGAGGACGGGCCCCCGTGCTCGGGCCTGCGCTTCGATCCGGTGGCGATCGCGCGGCGGTCCGCACCCGCGGCCAGGCGTCCGCTGGCGGGTGTCAAGTGAGCGCTGCATCCGAGGTCGCATCGGTTCCGGCAGCGCGCAATTGGCGTTCCGTCGGTTGGTTGAGTGGTGCATTCGCGCTTGCTGCTGCGCTCGCCGTCACGATCGAAGTTGTCGCCCCACAGGGTATCGAGGCGAGCGTGCTGCCATCGAATCTCGTTTCCGATGCCATCCTGTTCGCGCAGCTTGCCGCTTCGACGCTGGTGAGCGAAGACCTCGCGTGCGTGGGCGCGGGCGCGCTTGCGGCGAGCGACGCTACGAGTTACGCGCTCGCGGCCGCGGCCTGTTTCGTCGGGATCTTTGTCGGCGATCTCGCGCTCTTCGCCGCGGGACGGGTGTTCGGACGAAGGCTGCTGGAACTCCGTTTCGTGCGGCGCTTCGTGTCGGAATCGGACGTCTCGCGCTCGGCCGACTGGCTCGACCGTCGCGGAACTCGCGCGATCCTCGCCAGCCGGTTCCTTCCGGGCACGCGGCTGCCGACCTACCTGGCCGCGGGAATGCTCGGAACGAGTCTGTGGCGCTTCGTCGGAGCGTTTGCGATCGCCGCGGCCGTCTGGACGCCGGTGCTCGTGTGGCTGGCGATGCAATTGGGCGAACAGGCGCTGCGTTCGGCGCTTGCGGTGGCCAGTGGCGCGACAATCGCTGTCGTCGCCGGCGGTATCCTGGCGCTGGTCATCGCGAAAACCGGTCTGGCGCTGGTTCGCCCGAACGCGCGGCGGCTCGTGGCGGCGCGTTTCCGGCGTCTCGCCAGATGGGAGTTCTGGCCTCCGTGGATGTTCTATCCGCCTGTCGTCGCGTACATCGCGTGGCTCGCGATACGGCATCGCGGACTGACGGTTTTCACGGCAGCGAATCCCGCGATTCCGGACGGCGGGTTCGTCGGCGAATCCAAGTCCGGCATTCTCTCGAACCTGACCGCGGTGCCCGGCCGTGTTGCCGAAACGGCGCTCGTCCGCGGAGCGCTAAGCGTCGAGGATCGCGTCTCGGCGGCGAGGTCGTTCATGTCGTCGCGCGGCCTTTCGTATCCAGTTGTCGTGAAGCCCGACGTCGGGCAGCGCGGCGAGGGCGTGGAGGTCGTTCACACGGACGATCAGCTCGTCGCGTCGCTTGCGAGTCGGAAGGGCGACACCGTCGTCCAGGCCTACGCCCGCGGCCACGAATTCGGAGTGTTCTGGGTGCGCCGGCCGGGCGAAGAGCGCGGGTGGATCGCCTCGATCACCGAGAAACGGTTTCCGTCGGTCACGGGCGATGGCTGCTCTACACTCGCGGAGCTCATCGACGCAGACGATCGAGCGGTACTGATGCGCTCGGCCTACCGCGCCTCGCTCGGTGATCGCGCGTCGGAAGTCCCCGAGGCCGGCGAAACGGTGAAGCTGGTCGAGATCGGCTCGCATTGCCGCGGCGCCGTGTTCCTCGACGGCAGCTGGGTGTGGACGGAGGCGCTCGAGCGCGCGTTCGGGCGCGTCGCCGGAGGATTCGACGGATTCTGCTTCGGGCGCTACGACGTGCGCGTCGAGTCGATCGAGGCCTTCCAGCGAGGCGAGGGATTCAGGATCGTCGAGTTGAACGGAGTGACGGCCGAGGCGACGCACATCTACGACCCGCGGACGAGGCTCGTCGACGCGTACCGGACCGTGTTCGGGCAGTGGCGGACGGCGTTCGAGATTGGCGCGGCGAACCGGGCACGGGGAGTCCGGCCGACGCCCGCGATCGAGCTGGCCTGGGCCTCGCTCGAGTTTCTCGCCCCCGGGCTTTCCGGGCGGCTGCGGTTCATTCGATTCGGAGGGAGGAGAACGGCATGCAGCGCGTGATTCTGGTGACGGGCGGAACGGGTGGACTCGGTGGCGAAGTGGTGCGTGCCTTCCTCGACGAAGGCTCGACGGTCGTCGCGACGTGGCGGCGGCGCGAGACGTTCGACGCACTCTCGTCGATGCTGCACAACGACCGGTTCCACGGCGTCGAAGCGAACCTGACCGATCGGCAGAGCGTTCGCGCCGCCGTCACGGAGGTTGTCGCGCGCTTCGGCGGACTCGACGCGCTGGTGCACGTTGCGGGGGGATTCGCGGGCGGGGCAACGGTGGCTGAGGCCGGCGACGACGTCTTCGACCGGATGATCGATCTGAACGTGCGGTCGGCGTTCGTGTGTACGGGCGAGGCGATGGCGGCGCTCGCGGAGCGGCGCGGCGCGATCGTGACGGTGGCGTCGCGGTCGGCGTTGCAGCCCGGGGCCGGCGTCGGGGCCTACGCGGCGTCGAAGGCGGCGCTCGTCGCGCTGACGCAGTCGGTGGCGGCGGAGGGCGCGATGATTGGCGTCCGCGCCAACGCCGTCTTGCCCGGCACGATCGCAACCGAAGCGAATCTCGCGGGATCGGATGCTGCGGCGCACGGCGACTGGGTGCGCCCCGCGGACCTCGCGGCCGTCATCCGCTACCTCGCATCCGATGCCGCGCGAGCGGTGTCAGGGGCCGCAATCCCTATCTGATCACGATCTTGCTCTGCGCCTTTGCGCCTTTGCGAGTCCTTGGCGTC
>CAZQBW010000101.1:0-15891 GCA_964591515.1 uncultured Clostridia bacterium | reverse complement strand
AGTGGCTGTTATCAGACGCAACATGACAGGAGTCCTTGCATCCCCTTCGTGTGCCGTAACCGTTCACCCGTAATAGCACTATTTAGAAAGCTTACGGGCGGAGCGCGCTGCTCTTCCAGTCGTCGACAGCAGGTTTGCGGAGTTTCCGGGATTCGTCGCCGTCGATGCCTACCCTCTGGCAGCACTTCGTCGCCGTCTTGGGGCTTCCCGCAAGAACCTGTCCTCGGTGGAGCCTATTCGATCGACATCCTGAGCGTCGCAGTGCGCTCGCGCCCCTGGCCGTCGCGTCCGGTAAACACGAGATCGTGCGTGCCGACCACCCCCTTCTTCTTTACCTTGTAGTCGAAGGTCACGGACCCTCCCGTCGTCGAGACCTGTGCCGGCGAGAGCTTGACCTTGATCGGCTTCGTGTTGGGCGCGGTCACCGTGACGTTGCCGTCGAAGCCCAGGGTGCGTCCCACGTCGACTACGATCGAACCCGATCCGCGCCGCGCGACAATGACGTTCGGCTCGCCGAGTCCGATCGAGAAGTCCGGCTCGGCCATGCTCGGGAACTTGATGATGAAGACGTCGGCTCCGCCAGCCGAGACCGGCTGAAGCGCACCCGCCGTCGTCACGAGGTCGGTCGATGTGGTCGCGCCGAGGACGTAGACGTTGCCGTCCTCGTCGGTCGCGACGTCGGTCACCTGGTCATTACCGCTTCCGCCGATGTATGTCGCGAACTCGACCTCGAACGTCGCCGGATTGATGCGCGCGAGGAAAGAGTCGACGCTTCCGCCGCCGAAGTCCGGTTGCGACGCTTCAACGACCGGAAAGTCGGTCGACGCCGTGATGCCCGCCACGTAGATGTTTCCAGCGGAGTCAGCCGCGACACCCTTGCACCCGTCGAACTCGGAACCGCCGAAGCTAACGATTCGCCCCTCCGTGCCGTCCTCGTTGATCACCGCGCAGAAGGCATCCTTGTTGTCGCCGCCGCGCTGCGTCCTCTCGGGCCGGAACGGAAGTCCGGATCCGTCGCCGGCGAGGAGGATGGCGCCGGCGATGTCCAGACTGAGGATGAGTTCGATGTCGTCGATGTAGTCGAAGCAGTACTCGAGTCCGGCGAACACTTGCGGAGAGACGATGAACAGGAGTCCGACGAGAATCGGGTTCCAGACCACCGTGAAGAAGAACGCGTCGCATTCGTCAGGTAATCGGTTCGCACGACCGGACAGACTTGCCGAGTTCGAATAGCCGGCAATGTGAAGTTGTCCGCTATCGAACTCGCAGGCGAACGCCGTGTCGAGGCCTTCCGCGCCGGCGTAAGTCGACGCCACGAGTACTCCGGTGGCGGAGATCACTGATGCGAAGACGTCGGCGCTGCCGGCATTCGCGGCCTGCGCGGGACTCAGCGTCGGGAAGTTCGTCGAACTCGTCTGGCCGACGACGTAGGCCGCACCGTTCGCCGGATCGACGTCCACGTCGAAGCACCGCTCGTCGGCGCTTCCACCAAGGTATGTCGAATAGATGAGGTCGGAGCCGCCAGGACCGAGCCGCGCTACGACGGTGTCCGTGCCTCCCTGTTTCGCCCCCTGCAGGGCGCTTAAGGTCGGAAAATTGCTCGAATCGCTGTAGCCCGCAATCGTTGCGGCGCCCGTCGAATCCACGGCGATGCCTGCGGCGACCTCGAAACTGTCGCCGCCCAGGTACGTCGAGTAGACGATTGCCGTCCCGGCGGCGTTGATCTTCGTGACGAAGAGGTCCTGGCCGCGAGGCGCTGCCTGGATCGGTCCCGCGGTGGGGAAGTTCGCCGACGAGGTATGCCCTAGGACGAAGAGGTTGCCATCCGGGTCGAAGGCGATCGAACGGCTGTTCTCGGTTCCGGACCCGCCGAGGTAGGTCGAATAAACCACCTGCGGATCGATGACGAGCGGTTTCGATGCATCGTAGGCCGCGGCGCGAAACCCGACCGTGTTGCCATTGACGACGAATGCACCCGCTACCGGTCGCCGGTCGCCGCCATCGCACTGGTAGAGCTTCGGCGCCAGGAGCCGCAATTCGCGGTCTGGTGTCGAGAGCACCAGGCCGCCGTCGGCGCCCGGTGCGACACTCGTCCCGCCGGATACGTCGAGCCGGATGCTGCCGAGGTCTGCTCCGGGCGCAACGGCAAAGTCGAACTCGAGCCGGCCCTCTACGCCGTAGAAGACGAGGTCGATGCCCGGATAGATTGCCTGGTAGCGAACACTGGAGTACCCCGGCACTCCGCTTCGCCACGAGTTCGGGTCCGAACCGAGAAAGTAGTTGCTCGATCCCTCGAGTCGTCCCGCACCGGCCGGGCGGCAGTCCGTACGCGCACCGGTGAGCCGAAGCCGGACGCACGGATTGGCGGTCCGAGCGGAATCGGATTTCGGATCGGCGTCGAAGGCGAGCACGACGTCGGTCGCAGTGAGAAAGACCGAACCGCCCTTCAGCCTGGCGCCGAAGCGTACGTCCGACAGGTGCTGTCCGAGATTCGGTTCGAATCGGACCGCCGCCGGCCCGTCCGCCATTGCGAGCGCACGTCCGTTGCGACCGTCGAGCCGGATGCCGGCCGGCCTTGCGCCGCGTGGACGTGCCCCATCCGCGGTCGATCCGGGAGCGGCGGATGTGGGCGGAACGAAGACGGCGGTCAGGGCGACCAGACATGCAGTGGCGAAACTGAAGCGTGATCTCATCGCGTTCACCTCTGGCGTGCCGCGCCGACGCTCGAGGTGCCGGGGACACGGGGAATCGTCTGAAGGCTTGTGGGACATGCGGGGCGATGTCTCGCGACTCGTTGCGGAACGCAAAGACCCCGCTCCGATCAGAACTCGAATCGCAGACCGAACTGCATCACGCGCGGCGGGCTGAGGGTGCCCGAATAGCGCCCGAACGTCAACTCGTTCGTCACGTCGAGGTCGAGCGACAGCGGATCGAACCGTGACGTGTTATTGACGCTGAAAACCTCCCACCGGAACTGAAGCTTGTGTCCTTCCCACGGCATGACGGACGACTTGCCGAGCCCGAGGTCGAACTGCAGCAACCCGACTCCGCGCGGGTGGTTGCGCGTTCCCGCCTCGCCCGCGCGCGAATTCCGGAACGTCCCGATTGCGAGTTCCTCCTTCGGGAACAGGTTCGGTCCGTCGCCGCGGCGCGTCATTTCACCGCGCACGTCTCCCGTCACTGTGGCCCAACCAGGGATGTTCCAGTTCGTCGGCCGGAGCCGTCCGTTGTAAGACGAGATCGGGAAGCCGGACGTCGTGCGATAGATGCGGCGAGTTGCCAGCCGCCAATGACCTGTTCCACCCAGCCCGGCGAGTCGTTCAGGAAAGCGCGCTGCCGTCCGACGCAAAGGCCCGCCGCGGCGAGGTGACGCAGGCGAATGAGGCTCCTCATGCCGGTTCTCCTTGGAAGATCGAGGTCGCCGGCCGCGAATCCGGCGCGGTCTGCTGGCAGAAAGCGGGGATCTTCGCGAAAGTACACCCAAGGGTGGCGACTGCGCGAGTCGGAAGGGCTGAAGTCCTCGAGCACGATCGTCTTGAAGGGTGGCGATGCCCTTGCAGAGCGGTTTCCTGTCGGGGCTCGGGTCTTCCTCCGGATCGCAAACCCGGACGGCGGTGAAGACTTCGCGTCGATAACGAGATAGCGCGACCAGTGAGCGGAGCATCAGGTGCTTTCGCACTTCCGGCATTCGAGCCTGCTATCCGCGGCCTCTCCCCCGTCCGCCACCGCCACCGCCTCTGGACTTGCCTCCGCCGCCCGACTTGCCGCGATTGCCATCATCGCCCTTCGACTTGCCTCGACTACCTCCATCGCCGTTGGCCCTGCCACGATCGCCGCGCGACCTGTCGCCCCTGTCACCGTCCCCCCTGCCTCCTCGATCGCGATCCGCATCGTCGCGGCGGCGGTCGCCGTCCGGCCCCCTTCCGTTGTGACCGCGCTCCCCGTCGCGCCGTTTCGAGCCATGGTCCTTGTCACGACCCTTTCCGTAGGAGTCTTCCGCCGGCCGGCGCTTTGGCCCTTTCCGGGCGTCGTCGTTGATCCTCGCAAGCTCGGGTCGGTTCGGTCGCGCCCTCGTGATCGGACTCCGGTGGTTGCGCCCCTCATTCCTCACGAAGGGCCTGTCGTCGTAGCGATCCCAGTAATTGTCGTTGCCCCTGCGAACGACCACCGTGTTGTTGTTGTAGGCATACCGATAGTTGTTCGGCCGGACGTATCCGGTGCTCGCCCGGTAGCCCCCGCCATAGACGGGTCGGTACGGATAGTGCGCGTAGTACGGCATCGGCTCGCCGTAGTAGCGCGGATAGTAATAGTCGTCGTCGTACCAGTCGTCGTCGTCATCGTGAAAGAGGTTGCTGACCACAAGGCCAGCACCGAAGGCAAGGGCCGCCACCGCAATTACAGTGCCCGTGCTGTGTCCCCTGTCCACTTCCACCGGCGCATACACCACCTCGGGGTCATATTGCGGGACGTACACGACCTCAGGATCCGGCGAGGAGAGATAGACGTACTGCGTTCCTCCTTGATCCTCGGTTTCAACCCTCAACTTGTCTGAAGACACGAGATTGCCGGCATCTCTGGCTTGAAGCCGAAGGCGTTGCACGGAATCGAGCACGCGCACCGGCGGAGTGAACCCGACCTTCTTCGCCGCGTCATCGAGCGCGGAGCCTTCGAGGCTCTCGTTCTCGAGTCGCCAATTGCCGGCGTCGAGCACCTCCTGCGGATTCGTGGAAGCCACCAGGACGTTTCCGAGAATCGGATCAGGATAGAGCGCCACAGGTGCGAGCAGATCCTCCAGCTCTTCCGGAGTCCACGTCGCATCTGTTGGCGCGAGTACGGTCGGTACGACCGCGCCCGTGACGGCAGCGACCTCAGGGGCTGGCGCGTTCGAATTCGTTTGCGTCGATTCACCGCCGCAACTCGCGAGAACGAGAGCCGCGCCTACCATTAGGGCCACGGCGGTGCGACCGAGATGTGTCTCCTGAACAAGCATGGCCGACCTCCCCGAGCAGTTTGTCAAAACCTAGAACGGTCACGCACAAGCGTCTATGGGACCTTGGTCCCATCGTTCTTAAATGCCATCCCGACTCGCTGCTGCCCCGCAGTCGGTTTCCGTCGATGCAAGGCATGAATCACCCTAGCCCGGACAGCAGCCGCGATGACACCGAGTCTCCGGGAAATAGTTTCGACCATCCGGCGTGATTGGCGTTATCTTCGACGCAACTGCCATCGAGTGAATCAGCACTCTCCGCCGCCGTTGGCGGCTTCCAACCGACCCACTCTCTGCGAGGTTCATCATGCGATTCACCACACTTTTCGTGGCCATTGCCCTTTTCGCGACGGCCGTCCCGGCCCAGGAACGTGGCAACCAGAACTACAACCGCGACTCCGGCAATCAGGTCTACAGCAACCGCAACCCGAGCGCCGCGATTCCCTTCGCTGGTGATCTGCTCCTGTACGATCCCAAGGACGCCCAGCCGGCTCCCTATGTCGAAGCGTACGTTCTGATGAACTCCAGGCCCGATGCCTTCGTCGCAGTGTTCGGCGTTGCCCAGGAGGCGCCGACATCAGCCGAGAGCAACCGGAAAGTCGACAAGATGGTCGCCGACCTCACGGCGGCCGTTCTTGCCGTCGGCGTAAAGCGCGACGACGTCTACGTCGACTTCATCACGCAGAATCCCGTGTATGACTATTCGGTATCAGGTCGAACCGCACGTGAGGGACTCACGGGCTTTCAGACCAAGAAGACCGTCGCCGTCCGTTACTCGGATCGCAGCGTCTTCGAGCGCATCGTGGCGGCGGCTGCGCAGATCGGCATATACGATCTCATCAAGGTCGATTACGTCGTCACCGACATGGCGGGAGCCCGGGTGCGGCTCTTCGAGGAAGCATCGCGAATCGTGAACCGGAAGATCGCGGGCTACAACTCCCTGCTCGGAATCACGGTTCGGACGAAGGCAGTTGCGGAGGAGCGATATGCGGCGTTCGCTCCGGGTGATCTGTACAAGACGTACACGGCGTACGAGTCGGGCGAGGCCTCGACAGCCCGCGTCATCGAACGACGCAAGTCGAGCACGTCCTACTACGACCCGCTGACGAACGAGACGTTCGACGCGGTCATAAATCCCGCAGGCATCGAGCCGACCGTGCAGCTCACGCTGTTCCTCAAGGTGCGTTGCCAGTGGAATCAGCCATAGGAGAGAAAGACGGCGTTGCCGTACCGAGAGCACAGAGTCACGGAGCTCACGGAGTCATTCATAAGGAACTCCGTGCGCTCTGTGACTCTGTGCTCTCAGTACGGCAACGCCTCCTCTTCGAACCCCCGACGCGCCTACTCGCGATCCGTCGGATCGTTGAACAGGACCGTCAGCTTGATACTGCCGTGTCCTGATTGCGGGAAACCGGGTACCGTCCGGTCGCCCGGATCCAGATTCGACGCGGTATCGTCAGGCGGAAAGAGGACGAGCGAGTTCAGGAACTCGAGAATCGCATCCTGCTTCGCCCTCGGCAGCCGCGAGAACGCATCTCGCGAGCTCTGAGCCTCGCCGCCGTGGCGCAGGATCACCTCGCGCAGGTTGATGCTGCGGCCATCGTGGCCGTAAGGCCCGGTCGACCCGACTCCCCACAGCGGTGTCGTGATGAACTCGGTCTGCATCGATCCGGAGTAGTTCCGTTCGTGGAAGTTCGGACCCAGGTCGTGGCGCTTGAAGTCCGAGTAGATATTCCGCACCAGGAACGTTCCGTAATTCGGCAGCTTCATCGGCGGCAGTCCGGTACCGTCGTCGACCGTACGGAACAGCGGAGACGCCGTCGCAAACAGGTTGTTGTAGATCGCCTTCGACGGGTCGTAGACCGTCTCGACGTCCGCCACGCGGCGGTCTCGATTCACCGTCAGCTCAGGTACGTGACATGTGGCGCACCCGACCTTTCTGAAGGCCTTGAGTCCTCGCTCGGTTTCGGCCGTCTGTTCGTATATCGCCGGCTTGAAGTAGTTGAGCAGGTAGAACTCGAGGAAGTCGACGATGCTCTCCGGAACTTCATCGACACGGCCGTCAAAGTCCGCGTCGTCAGTCTCGCTCGAAACTGGAAGGAACTCGATTGAATCCTTCGAACCGTCGAGCACCATTCCGCCAGCCGTCGTCACCGTCCCTCCAGCACCAGCGGCGCGAAGCTCCGGATCGTACGCCTGCATGCCCATCTCGTTGTTCAGCGCTCCGACGACGAACTCGCGGATCGAGATCGTTCCGCCGTGAGAAAAGAATGGCCTCACGCGAAGATCGGCATCGACACCCTCTACCGCCGTGGTGTCCACCGTGCCGTCGTCGTCCACCGTGATCGAGCCAAAGCTGATGCCCTTGCTCGTCAGTGCGCGAGTGACCGATCCGCCGGTCGTCCGGGCCTGCTTCGTCGCCGCATCCCGAATCGCCCGCAGATCAGCGGTGATCTCATCCGCAAGCATCTCCTTCAGGCCGAGGCCGAAGAGGTGCGGGGCATCGCGGCTGTCGGGCCGTGTCACCACGTCGCCTCCGAATCCGGCGGATCCACGCGGACGGCCGTGGCACGACGCGCAGCTGTCACCGAGTCCGGCCCCGAGCGCGAGCTCAACGTTCATGTCGCCCATGCCATCGCGGTGACGCGGGCCGAGTCCCTGTGCCATTCCGAATTTGCGCTGGAAAAGCTGACGACCGCGCCGAATGGCCCGGAACGGATCGCGTCGAATGATGAAAGTTGACGAGCCTGCCGTCATGGAGTCACCGCGGCCGGCTCCGACCTGCTCGGTGAAGGACTTGTTGATGCCCTCGTTGAGCGCATTCGGCGACATCGAGCGATCGATGAGCTGAGCGGCTACCGGAATCGCCAGCGTGCCGATGCACAGGCACCATGTGAGCGTGACGAGCGTCTTCACCCGAAATCTGATCTTCATATCAGTACCTCACGAAACGACTGCCATTCGCCGTCGCCTCGACGTTGAACGGCAGCCGAATTCATCCCGGAACTCGAACGCGTTCCATCCTCGAAGCAGGACCCTGCTTGTCCGTTGCGCTGAAAGATAGACGCATGTCTGCTTCCTGCCTGAAAGTGCGGCCGAGTTGTTGCGAGCGTTGGGGGACAGGACGGAGGCTGTGGGTGAGCTTGAAGTTCCCGGGTGTCGGAACCCCACCGCCGCAACCGTATGACCAAGTCAGGTGCGTGTCAAGTGCGCCGATCAGACTGTTCAGACCATCACAACCGGCGAGCGGATCGTCGAGCTTTCGCGGCGCAAGGGATGTCAGCCATACTGGCGGCCTGATATGTCCGAGACCACTTCCGAAGATTCGACCCGACCGGCTGCCATCGAGATTCGGGATGTAACCGTCGAATTCGACGACCTGACCGCTCTCGAAAACGTCTCGCTTCGGCTCGCGCCCGGAGAGATGCTCGTGCTCACCGGAACGTCCGGCTCCGGAAAGACGGTTCTCATCCACACGATCGTCGGCTTCATCAAGCCCTCATCCGGCCAGGTGCTGGTGGCTGGCAACCACGTCGAGACGCTCTCAGAAAGACAGCTCCTGTCGCTTCTGAGCTCGAGCGTCGGCCTCGTCTTTCAGGAAGACGCCCTGTTCTCCGGAATGTCGACTTACGACAACGCCGCGTTCAGGCTCATCGAGCACGGGTGGCCGAAGGACCGCGTCGAGTCAGCGGTCCGCGAGATTCTCACTTTCGTCGGTCTCGAAGACGACGCCGACAAGCTGCCGGAGGAGCTGTCGATCGGAATGCGCCGTCGCCTCGAGATCGCGAGGGCCTTGATTGGCTGGCCGAGGGTGATGCTCTTCGACGAGCCGACGTCAGGACTCGATCCGTTGAACGCCCGGCGGATTCTCGACCTGTTGATTCGTGCCCGGGACGTTCACGGGATCACGTCGATCATAGTCACGAAGGAAATGTACGAGATTCCCTATCTGGCGAACCACATTGCGGTCGGTGATGGCGCCGGGGACGTCACGGTCGTGGAGCGCGCGCCTGGAACGCCGCCGCGAGCGCAAGTCATGCTGCTCAAGGCCGGACGAGTCGAGTACCACGGTGACGTCGAGACGTTCTTCCGCAGCCATCTTCCTGCCGTAGTCGAGATGACCGGCACGGAAGACGACGACAGTTGAGATCACAAGCCTCACGAGCATGAATCAGCAATTGCCGGTATCGTCGCCAACCACACCGGCGCTTCGTCCTATCAACTAGAGGGCTCGCCTGATTCACTGGGCGGCCGACCTTCACCTTCCGGCCCCGCTTCGTCACTTTCGACCTGGTGAATCGGCCACTTCTTCGTTGCGCTCAGGTAATAGAGCACGGGCACCGTCACCCGCGACAACAGCAGAGATGCGATCTCTCCGGCCATCAGCGAGATGGCAAGGCCCTGGAAAATCGGATCGAAGAGGATCACCGATGCGCCTACGATGACCGCCGCCGCCGTCAACATCATCGGGCGAAAGCGCACCGCGCCGGCGTCGACGACCGCCTCGATCAACGGCACGCCTTCCGCGAGCCGCAACTCTATGAAGTCGACTAGGATGATGGAGTTGCGGACCACGATTCCCGCCCCCGCAATGAAGCCGATCATGGACGTGGCCGTGAAGAACGCCCCCATCAACCAGTGCGCCGGCAGGATTCCGACCAGCGAGAACGGAATGGCGGCCATGATGACGAGTGGCGTCTTCAGCGACTGGAACCACCCGACGACGAGCATGTAGATCAGCAGCAGCACTGCAGCGAACGCGATGCCGAGATCCCGGAAGACCTCGTACGTGATGTGCCACTCGCCGTCCCATTTCAGCGCGAGCCGCTCGCCGGAAGACGGTAGCGCCGCCGTCGTCTGCTGGATCTCATATCCCTCCGGCGCCCGAAGCTCGCCGACCTTCTTCGTCAGATCGAGAATCGCGTAGACGGGGCTCTCGACGCTGCCCGCAATGTCGCCGGTCACATAGACCACGGGCATCAGGTTCTTGTGGTAGATGCTCCGGTCTCCGGCCGTCTCCTCGATTCGCACGAGCTCCCCAAGCGGAATGAGCGTCCCGCCGGTACCGGCGACCTTCAGTTGACGCAGATCGCGCACGCTGGATCTCTCCGCGCGAGCCACACGGAGCACGAGCGGCACATCCTCCTTCGCCCGGGGATCGTGCAGCAGGCCCACGCTCGCGCCCTTGACCCCGATGCGGAGCGTCTCGGCAATCTGTTCGGCCGTCACTCCATTGATCGCCGCCTTCTCGCGGTCGATCTCGAAGCGGTATTTCGTCTGTTCGTCCTCGACGTACCAGTCCACGTCGACCACGCCTTCCGTGGATTCGAAGATCGCCAGCACCTGTCGTGCGAGTTCCGTTCGCCGGGCCGCATCGGGCCCGTAGATCTCAGCCACGAGCGTCTGCAACACTGGCGGCCCCGGGGGTACTTCCGCGACCTTCACGCGGGCGCCGTAGCCGCGACCGATCTCGTCTACGCGAGGTCTGATTCGTTTGGCAATGTCGTGGCTCTGGGCGCTGCGCTCGCCCTTCGGCGCCAGATTGACCTGGATGTCGGCGACGTTCGGTCCCTGCCTCATGAAGGAGTGACGGACGAGTCCGTTGAAGTTGTAGGGCGATGCCGTGCCCACGTACATCTGATAGTCGGCCACTTCCGGAACGGTCGCGACATAGGACGCGATCTCGCTCGAGACCGCGTACGTCTGCTCGAGCGTCGAGCCCTCCGGCATGTCGACGACCACCTGGAACTCGCTCTTGTTGTCGAACGGCAGCATCTTTACGGTGACGAGCTTCACGGCCACGAGGGCGCTCGCAAGCACGAGAAGTCCCACGACGCCGGTCAGGAACACTGTCCGCCAGCGCGGCCGCGTCAGCAGCGGAGTCATCCATCGCCGGTAGAGGCGCGTCGTCCAGTCTTCGGAGTCGTGATGCCCGGAGTCCGACGTCGACTTCTTCAACAACTTCACCGACGCCCAGGGTGTCACGACGAACGCGATGATCAGCGAGAACAGCATTGCTGCCGTCGCACCGATGGGAATGGGACGCATGTACGGACCCATCAATCCCCGAACGAAGGCCATCGGCAGAATCGCGGCAACGACTGCAAACGTCGCCAGGATCGTCGGATTGCCTACCTCGTCGACGGCCTCGATCGCTACGTCTATGACCGGTCGATGAGCGTTCTCCGGCAATCGATAGTGCCGGACGATGTTCTCGACGACGACTATCGCGTCGTCGACTAGAATGCCGATCGAGAAGATCAGCGCGAACAGCGTCACCCGGTTCAGAGTGTAGCCGTAGAGGTAGAAGACGAGCAGCGTCAGCGCGAGCGTCACCGGAATGGCGACTGCGACGATGCCGGACTCACGCCGGCCCAGCGTCAACCAGATGAGGACCGAGACCGAGAGGATCGCGAGCAGCATGTGGTACAGCAACTCGTCGGACTTCTCTTTCGCGGTCTCGCCGTAGTTTCGCGACACGTTCAGGTGGACGTCGGACGGGATCAGGCGGCCCTGCAGGGCGGCGACCTTGTCGAGCACGTGTTCAGCCACGGTTGTCGCGTTCGTTCCCTTCCGTTTGGCGATCGAGATGGTCACCGCGGGATTCGACGCGGAGCCGCCGTCTTCGCGAATCCCGCCGCCTGCGTGCTCGACGCCGAGCACATGACTGAACTCCGCGGACGGGCCGCTGCCGAAACGGACGTAGCTCACCGGCTCCTCGGCACCGTCCGAGATGTCGGCAACGTCTCGAAGGAAGACCGGACGACCCCCGTACACGCCGATCACGACTCGACCGACGTCGTCGACCGTCGCGAGGAAGCCGCCAGTCTCGACGAGCATCTCCCTGTTCCCGGACGAAAAGCTGCCGGAGCCGATCTCGCGATTTGCCTGCTGCAGGACTGGAGCGATAGCCGACGGAGCGATGCCGTACGCCGACATCCTTGCGTCGTCGAGGGAAATTCGCACCTGGCGGTGCTCTCCCCCTATCAGCCTGACCTCGGCGACATCGGGAACTTCCTTGATGGCGTCATCCAGCTGCGCCGCCAGCTGACGCAGCATCGCCGCGTCGTAGCGCTCGCTCCAGAGCGTCAATGCGATCACCGGTACGTCGTCGATCGACCGCGGCTTGACGATCGGCGGGCTGGCACCTGGGGGCACGAGATCGAGATTGGCGAAGAGCTTCTGATTCAGGCGGACGATTGCGCCCTCTTCGTCCTCGCCGACGTGGAATCGGACGATGGTCAGCGCCGAGCCCGGACTCGACGTCGAATAGATGTACTCGACGCCCGGAATCTCCCAGAGCAGCTTCTCCATTGGCCGGGTGATGCGCTCTTCGACTTCCGAGGCGCTCGCTCCCGGCATTTCGACCAGGACGTCGATCATCGGCACGATGATCTGCGGCTCTTCCTCTCGCGGCAGAAGCAGCACGGCTCCCAGACCGAGCAGGATCGATGCCACGATCAGCAGCGGCGTCAACTTCGAATCGATGAAGGCGCCCGCGAGCCTGCCTGCGATGCCCGTGTGAATGGCCATGTCCGTCGCTCCTGTGAGCCTTCTCGTTACGGCTCCGATTCCCTCAGTTCGCGGACTGCACCGTCACTGCCCGGCCGTCCGCCAGTTCGGCGACGTTCGAAACAGCCACCCGCTCGCCTTCCGTGAGACCGGAGAGCACTTCGACACGACCCGCGACGCGGCGTCCGACCGAGACGAACCGCAGCCGTGCAGTCGAGTCGCCGTCGACTACGAAAACGGCCGTAAGCTGGCCGCGCTCGACGACGGCGGTCGTCGGAACTGAGACGCCCGTTCGCTCGCCGGCCGCGAAGAAAGCCGTTCCGAAAAGTCCGGATCTCAGACCTTCCAGCGGCTCGAGCGCAATCTTCACGATTACCGAGCGGCTCGCGGAGTCCGAGGACGGCGCGACCTCCGCCACCACTCCTGTCACTTCAGCCGCACCGAGCGCATCGATGCGAACGGCGACCGACTCGCCAACGGCCACGCGACCGGCCGATGACTCCTCGACGGACGCCTCGAGCTGAAACGCGCCGTCGTTCTCGAGCGTCAACAACGGCACTCCAGGCATGGCCATCGTGCCCGGCTCGACGCTCTTTCGCGCGATCTTCGCTGCAAACGGGGCCACTATCCTGGTGTAGTCCAGCATCACGGCCGAGGACGTCGCGCCGGCGCGCGCCTGATCGATTCGCGAGACTACCTGGCGTCGCTTCGCCTGCAACACCTCGACGTTCGTGCGGGCACGCTCGAGCTCGGCCGATGCGACCCTGTAGCGCGACTCGACCTCGTCGAACTCCTGCGGACTGACCGAGCGCGCCTCGTAAAGCTTCTCGTAGCGCTCGAACGTCACTCGCGCGAGCCGGACGTTCGCCTCGGCCGCAACGACGCCCTGCTTGGCGGCGTCAATTCCCCGATCGACCTCGACGAGCGCCTGTCCGGCTTCCGCCACACCGGCCTGCGCCCCGGCAGACCGTGCCGTGACGTCGCGGGCATCGAGCTCCACCAGGACCTGCCCCGCCTTGACGCGGTCGCCTTCCTTTACGCGAACGGCCGTGACGCGACCCATTACCTGGCTCGAGATGACGCTCGTAGTCTTCGAGGCGATCGTTCCCACCGCCTCATACCGGTCGGCGAGTGGCCGCGCAGACACGGTCTCAACGTCCACGGCAACCGGCGCTTCGTGCGTGCCTTCAGCGGAGCGTGTCGTGCTCCGGCAAGCGGGAGTCAGCGCAAAGAGAAAGACCACGGCGACGGCAGCAATGTTGTGATTTCGCATCTTGAGCCTCATCGCGCGAACGGAGCGACATCGGTGAGCGCGCCGCTCGCAAGCAGTAGTCGCGCGTATCCAACGGTGTGGGCGTACCGCACCGACAGATGATTCAGTCGGGAGCGTACGAGTGCCGTTTCCGCCCTGAGGACCTCGGTCACGGTGGTCAACCCCGCCTGATAGCGGTCCCTCACGACGCGCAGCACCTCTTCCGCCTGCTCCATGGCCTTCGTCGTGACGGAGAGTCGTTCGCGCGCCGCGACAAAGTCCTCGTAAGCACGGGCGACGTCCAGTCGCAGTTCGTTGGCGCGTTCGTCCCGCGCGGCCTCGGCCACGAGCTTTGCGGCCTCGGCGGCATCGATACGATGACGTCGACCGGCGTCGAAGAGCGTGAACGTCAGGCTCACTCCCACGGCATAGTCGCCGCTGCCGTTGACCAGCTTGTTCCCGGAGTTGCCGACCGAGGCAAAGCCGTCCACGCGTGGAAGGTATTCGCCCTGGGCGCCTCGAATGCTCTCGGCACGCGATCGCGCTTCGAGCTCGGCTCGACGGTATTCTGGATGCTGGAGAAGAAGGGTGCCCGTCAGCTCCGAAAGCGGAGGAGGCGAGAAGGTTCGCTCGGCAAGTTCCGTCCCGAGAATGCGCGCGGGGCCCTCCGGCGCACCGAGCGCCTTCGCGAGCGTCGCCCGGGCCGAGCGGACGCTGCCTCTCGCTTCGATCTGCTGCTGGCGAAATTCGGCAACTTGTACTTCGACTGCGAGATGCTCTGACTCGACCACGAGCCCGGCATCGACGCGATCGCGGATGCGCTTTGCATCCGATTCTGCAGCGAGGACGGCATCGTCGGCGACTCCGAGCGCAGCTTCGGCGACAAGGACGCCGAAGTAGGACGCCACGACGTCGAAACGGATCCGCTGCTCCGTCATCTCACGGTCCGCATCTGCACCCTCGCGCGCAAGCTGCGCCTGCGCCACGCGCGTGCTCGTCAGTCGCTGATCGAAGATCGGCGCCACCAGATCGATCTGCGACCGGAAGTTGGTGATCGGATCCGGATGATTCAGCGCATCGATCTCGAAATTCGCGGCCCCAAACCGGCCCTGCTCGAGGAGTGTGCCGAAGACGAAGACCGGATTGTTGCCGTTCGTCATGCGTTCGCCGCTTGAGATTCGAGGCATTCGCCCGGATCGGGCTTCGGCAATGCGGGCATCTGCCGCGCGCTGGACAGCTTCCGCACCGCGAATGGAAGGCCGCGTCCGCATTGCCTCATCGACGGCCGCAACGAGCGTCAGTTGGGCGCCGCCGGTTGCGGCGCTGCCGTCCTGGGCCGCGGTGGACCCGGCAGGAATCAGGATCGCCGCAATCCAGAGCCAGGCCAGCCACCTCGAGGAACGACGGCGCCGGCCGATCGACGCGGAGAGGTTGGAGTGCGAGCCGAGACCTGCTTCGATAGGTACATGCATTCTCGTCATAGATCTGCCTCGCTTCAGGTCCGGGAGATCCGGACTCGGCGATTTCGGCGCGGCTCGGTCACTCGAGTGCCATGCCGCAGCTCCGGGGCCTGTACACCGGCTTTCGAACTGTGCGGTTCAGCGTCGGAGGACTCGTCGCCGGACGGCGGGAAACCGCGGACGCTCGTGCAGACTCTCTCGCACATCGCGAGCACCGTCGGGTCCACGACACGGTAGTAGACGTTCAACTGGTCCTTTCTGCGAGCGACGAGTCCGGCGTCGAGAAGGACCGCAAGCTGACGCGATGCGTTCGGTTGTGAGGTCCCCGCCCTCTCCGCGACCTGCGAGACGGTGAGCTCGCGGTCTGCCAACTGGACGAGGATTCGCAATCGTATCGGTTCGGAGAAGACCCGGAAGCGCGCTGCGATCATCTCGAGCGCCTCGAAGCTGAATGCGGTGACTGGCTTCGGCATCTCGGCGGCCTCCTCCGTCCCGACGAAATGCTTATATCGCCCTATGGCGATATAGTCAATAACTATCTTAGAATGCGCTGCCTACTCTGCGTTGTTGCTGAGGTGTAGCGGGATACAGACGACGGAGCCTCCGAAAAGCGGTGAGGGCGCGACGACCGCGGAGCGGTCGAAGAAAATAGCCGTGGGTCGCGCGCGGGCGAGCGCAGC
>CAZQBW010000100.1:12040-15921 GCA_964591515.1 uncultured Clostridia bacterium | reverse complement strand
ACCGCGGGTCGCGTGTGCTCGTTGCACTCGCCCCCGCGACCCACGGCTATTTCCTCCGACCGCTCCGCGGTCGATTCTTGCCTCTCAGTAGGCCAAGAGCGGCGCGAAGCGCCGCTCTGGATTCTCAGTCCGCTTCATTGGACTTCAGTTGCCGCCGACGGCAAACCAAAGCTGCGCTTCACGCCGCATTCCAGGGCGCTTATCGCAAGAGGTCGCGGTAGAAGTACGTCGTCGAGCAGGGTTCTCCATCGGGCATCAACGCGTACCCCGGGATCTCGCCCACGCGCTGCCAGCCGAGGCGCGTGTAGAGCCGGTCGGCCGTGCTGCCGGTGACGGTATCGAGGACGAGAAGCGTCCGGTCGCTCTCGCGCGCTGCAGCTTCGATCGAGACCATGAGCGCGGCGCCCAGCCCCTGCCGGCGTGCTCTCCGATGCACGAGCATCTTCGACACGTCGGCCCGGTGCGAGGTATTGCAATCGCGATCGATACGGCCGGCAGCACATACGTCACCGGACTGACGGTCTCGCCGAGCTTTCCAACGAGCCCGACGGCCATCGACTCCAATTTCAACGACAGCGGCCACACCGAAGCATTCCTGACCAAGGTCGCGACCGATGGCACGGGCCTCGACTATTCGACTCTTCTCGGAGGCTCGCTCGGCGAGATCGGTCGCGACATTGAGATCGATGCGAGCGGCCTCGCTTGCCTGACCGGCGAGACCTTCTCGACGGACTTCCCGACGACCGCCGATGCGCTCGACCGGACCTCCGGTGGACTCGCGGATGCGTTTCTCTGCACGATCGACGTTGCTGCATCGCGGATCCTGTACTCGACGGTCATCGGCACGCCGGACGTGGCGGAGTACGGCCACGGCGTCTCGGTGGACGCGGCCGGATCGATATTCGTCGCCGGCGATACGTTAGCGGGCAATTTCCCCGCCGACATCGGAAGCCCGGACGACGCCGGCAGCGCATTTGCCGCGGCCGTGCCTCCATTGTCAGTGGCCTCGTGCAATCCGAGCGCCGGAAATCGCGGCGCGTCGCTCAACGTGACGATCGATGGGAGCCGATTTACACCGGAATCCACGGTCGACTTCGGTTCGAAGATCGTCGTCAAGTCGCTTGAAGTGATTTCGTCGGAGCGGCTCGTCGCCCGCATCAAGATCAAGAAAAGAGCGGCTCGGGGACTCCGCAGCATTGTCGTCAACGGCCCGACAGGCTCGACGACGGGCATCGACTGCTTCCGGGTGCAGTGATGCGGAAAGCAGCCACAACTCTGAGGTGTTGGGTCCGTCCTAGAACCGAAATCCCGCGAGGTACTGGTCGTAGCCTCCGCCGTATGACGACTGCCAGGGGAAGGCGAGCGGCAGTGTTGCCGAGGTCGTGTCCCCGTAGAACCGCAGGTCGCCGGCTCGGTTCGTCGCGCTGGCCGTCACGTTGTCGTAACCGTTCCCGCCGAAGCACGTGGCGAGAAGGGGATTGCCCGAGCGGTCGAAGATGGCAATGAATCCATTCCTTCCCTCGCAGTTGAGCGTCGGGGTCCGGATGAAACTCGGAAAATCGACCCCATCCGTCGAACCGGACACACACACGCCGCCGCCCGGCGAAACGGCGAGCTGGAATTGGGACTCTCCATCATTTTCTGAAGTGCCGACGTATGTCGAGAAAGCCACGACACCGTCGCTGTCGAACCGCGTCACCACGACATCCATGCCTCCAGCGGGCCCATGCTGGAGAATCGTGTTCTTCGTCGGAAAGTCCACGGACGATGTCAATCCGGCGACGACGACACCACCCGTCTCATCGACGCGCATTTCCTTCAAGTAGTCTGGTTGAGTTCCGTCTAGATACGTCACGTAGACGGGCTGCCCGCCGGCGTCCAGTTTTGCGACGAACATCCCTCCACGGAAGCCCGGCTCACTCTGAAAGGCGTTCACGACCGGCAGGTCCGTCGAGGTCGTTCCGCCACCCAGGTAGAGATTTCCAGACCCGTCGACGACTGCGGGACCCGCCCCGTCGCCACTGTCTCCACCAAGAAGGGTCGAGTACACGCATGTGCCGTCCGGCGAAAATTTCGCCACGCACACGTCCGTTTCAAAGGAACCCAGCGTCGAGTCGAACGCATTGAGCAGCGGATAGGAGGCCCCACGACGCTCGTACACTCCCCCGACGGCGTAGATGTTGTTGGCCGGGTCGATGGCGAGCGAATGAATCGGCTCGGAACCGGCGAGCCACGTTGCGAAGACCAACCGACCGGTGGTGTCGAACTTCGCGACGAACGCGCCTCCCTCGGGCGCCGAGGGCTGGAACGCGTTGACCACCGGTAGTTCCGGGGATCTCGACTCGCCGTAGAGAACGCAGTTCCCGTCGCCGTCGACGCGGATCGCGGCGACGTCCTCGCCGTTCGTTCCGCCGAAGTACGTGCTGAACGAGACCTTGCCGTTCGGACCGAGCCGCGTGACCCAGCACTCCTCACCGCCAGCGGAGCGCGGCTGCGCCGCATTTCTCGTCCGGAAATTCGACGAACCCGTCGCACCCGCCAGGTAGACGCTTCCGTCGGGCGCGGGCTCGGCATAGGAAAGCCTGTCGGTGCCGTTTCCGCCGATGAACGTGGAATAGACGGCCCCACCCGACGAATTGAGCTTCGTGACAAACCCGTCGATGTCATTGCTGCCGGAGTTCTGGTTCCCGAACCGGCGTTGGAAGGCACGGTACAGCGGGAAATTGGCCGACTCCGTCTCGCCCGCAATGATGAGGCGACCCTGACCGTCGACGAAAATCGTCTGGACTGCGTCCCTTTGGCTTCCGCCAAGAAATGTCGAATACCGAACCCGGCCCGCGGAATCGAGCTTCACGGCGGCCAGATCGCCCACGCCGGCATACGTCGACTGAAAGCAGCCCGGAGTCGTCTTGAATCCGCTCGAATGCGTCGAGCCGACGACGTAGAGATTGCCGGCGCCGTCGAACACCGCGTGCTTGACCTGCATTCCCCCGGACGGACTCAGGAGCGTCGCGTACTTCACGGTTCCGCTCGAGTCGAACGCCATGGCGTACGCGCGCCCTCCCTCCGTCGTGCCACCGCCCGGGCCGTGACGGACCGGGAATCCGGACGATTCCGTCTCACCGGTGATGTAAGTCGTGCCATCTTCCGCGACGAGCATGACCTTGATGGTGTCGTCGCCCGCGCCGCCAATGTAGGTCGAGAATGCAAAATCCGAAGGTTCTCCGAGCGGTTCCGCTTGCGATGGAGCGGTGAAACTCGGGTAAACAGCGGGACCGGCTATCGCCGACGAGGGGCTCGCAGTCGGAAGGGCGATCGTCGCGATGAATGAAACAAGAAACAATGTCGTGAGTCGTCGATACATAGTGCGGGTTGTCGTTCCACTCTCGTGGAGTCCTTTTCCAGTCACGTGGCGTGGCGTACGGTCATTGACGCGGTCACACGGAGGTCCGCCCAGCTTGACGAGGGGCGGAACGCCTACGCCTTCCGTGCTCGATCCGCTGCTCGCTCGACCGCAGTGTATCGCACTTGCGCAATGCCCGGGCGGCTTCCTGCGCAGCAGGCTTGATCTACCTAGCCGCCCCGACCACCCGCCGATTGATCAGTGACGCGACGAAGCCGGCGCCGAAGCCGTTGTCGATGTTGACGACCGTGACGTTCGAGGCGCACGAGTTGATCATGCCGAGCAGCGCGGCGAGGCCGCCGAAACTCGCACCGTAGCCGACGCTCGTGGGGACTGCAATGACGGGGACAGCGACAAGTCCCCCGACCACCGACGGCAGCGCGCCTTCCATTCCGGCGGCGACGACGATGGCGTTCGCCTCGGCAAGCCGGTCGCGCTCGCCGAGCAGCCGGTGCAGACCCGCGACGCCGACGTCGAA
>CAZQBW010000100.1:0-11940 GCA_964591515.1 uncultured Clostridia bacterium | reverse complement strand
AGCTGATCCGGCTTCTTGCCGGAGCCGTAGATCACCTCGGGCACGCCGAGCCTCAGGTGCCGGTGGTGATCCACGCGCGCGAACCCGACGTCCTCGTACGGCCAGCCCTCGAGCTTGCCGATCGCCGCGTCAACGTCCGTTTCACCCGCAGCCACTGCCGCGAGCAGCTCCCTCAACCGGTCCCTGTTCATCGCAGAGCCCTCCCCGTCGCCGGCATCAGCCCGCCAGCAGGATCCCGCCGCCGATCGTCGCCAACAGGATCACGCTGACGAACGCGTTGGTCGTGAAGAACGCGGCGTTCAGCCGCGACAGGTCGTCCGCGCGCACGATCGAGTGCTGGTACACGAGCAATGCGCCCGTCAACGCGACCCCGGCGAGTCCCAGCATCCCGCTTCCGCTCAGCGAGTAGAAGGCGACCATCACCGCGAACATCAGCACATGCAGCCCGCGCGCGATCCACAACGCGCGCGCCACGCCGACACGGCTCGGGATCGAATACAGCCCCGCGCTGCGATCGAACTCCGTGTCCTGGCACGCATAGAGCACGTCGAAGCCGCTCGTCCAGAGCATCACGGCTGCCGACAGCAGCACCGGCTCGACCGACAGCTCGCCGCGCACCGCGATCCACGCCCCAGCAGGCGCGATCGAGAGCGCCCATCCGAGCGCGATGTGAGCCAGCGACGTGAACCGCTTCGTGAAGGAGTAACCGAGCACCGAAACGAGGGCCACCGGCGACAGCGCAAGCGTCAGCCAGTTCAACATCGCCGCCGCATCGAGGAAGACAGCCACGGAGACAATCGTGAACGCGCGGACAAACGCGACGCTCACGTCTCCTGCCGGCAACGCGCGCATCGCCGTGCGCGGATTCGCCGCGTCGTAGTGCCGGTCGACGAGCCGGTTGAACGCCATCGCTGCGCTTCGAGCCCCGACCATCGCGACCGTGATCCAGAGCAGTGTCCACGCATCGGGAATCCCGCGCGCCGCGGCTACGGCGCCGAGCAGCGCGAACGGCAGCGCGAACAGCGTGTGCTCGATCTTGATCATCTCGAGTGTCACGCGGATCGACTGCCACCACCGCGGACCGGTCGCCGACGTGCTCATTCGAACGACTCCTCGCCGCCAACACCGCGCACACCGCCCTTCCACATCGTGGCCCGGTCGTGCGCGAGGCCAAGGTGATCGAAAATGCGGAAGACGAAGTGATCGACGAGTTGCTCGATCGACTCTGGGCGATGGTAGAAGCCCGGCATCGCCGGGACGATCATCGCGCCAGCGTTGCGCAGCCGGAGCATATTCTCGAGGTGGATCGAGTGAAGCGGCGTCTCGCGCGGGACGAGGATGAGCCGGCGGTTCTCCTTGAGCGTCACGTCGGCGGCGCGATGCACGAGGTTCGTGACGGCGCCCGATGCCAGGGCGCCGATCGTCGACATCGAGCAAGGGATGACGACCATGCCATCCGAAGGGTACGAGCCCGAGGCGATCGTCGCGCCGATGTCGGAGTTCGGGATGGCGTCCACTTTCGAGACCGTGTGGCCCGTGAGCGCGCGCGTCAATTCGTCGCCGGAGCCCGAGATGTCGAGCTCTTCGAGGAGGACGCGGCGGCCCGGGGCCGAGACGATGAGGTGGACGTGCGAGACCTCGGCGCTGCGGTCGAGGTGGTGGAGCAGGCGCTGGGCGTAGATCGCGCCGGAGGCGCCCGTGATGGCGACGGTGATGCGCTTCACGGATGAGAGTGTAGCAGGGAGAACCCTCTGTGCTCTCCGTGACTCTGTGCTCTCCGTATGGCAGCGCCACTGCCGTTGGCATACAGAGAGCACAGAGGCACAGAGAGCACGGAGAAGCTCAGCCCCCGCTCAGGGCGGCGATGATGTGCACGTCGTCGCCATCCTCGACCGGGGCATCGAGCGACCAGACGAACTCGATCCCAACCGCGAACTTGATGTGCGGACGGATCCGGTCCTGCTCGTCGATCATCCGGAAGCGCATTCCCGGATACTCCCGGTCGAGGTTCGCCATCACCTCGCCGACGGTCGCGCCGTGGCCGGTCACCTCCGCCGCTCCTCCCGTGTACGACCGGAGCGGCGACGGCACGAGCACCCGGTTCACGGCTTCACCCCCGTCTCGACGGCGTAGATGTGCGGCAGATGCGCGGCGATCTGCGTCCACGAAGCGCCTTCGTCCATGCTGGCCCAGACCTCGCCGCTCGTCGTTCCGAAATAGAGTCCGACCGGGTCGCAACCGTCCGAAGCCATCGACTGCCGCTTCACCGTGAACCAGCCCTGCTCGGCGGGAAGACCCTTGTCCTGGCGCTCCCACGTCGCACCGGCATCGGTCGAGCGGTACGCGGCGGGCTTTCCGCCGATGCTGACGCGCGGCCAGACTTCGGTGCCGTCCATCGGGAAAACCCAGACCGTGTCGGGGTCGCGCGGGTGCATCACGATCGGGAAGCCGATGTCGCCGATCTCGGCCGGCATCGATTCGCCGATTCGCGTCCACCGGTTCTCGGGGCGGTCGATGCGGTAGATGCCGCAGTGGTTCTGCTGGTAGAGGCGGTCGGGGTTGAGCGGATGCTGGACGACGCAGTGCGGGTCGTGGCCGAACTCGGGATCGGGGTCCGGGTTGAAGAGCGCGAGGACGCCCTTGTTCAGCGGCGCCCAGGTCTCGCCGCGATCGGTCGATTCGAACGTGCCGCCGCTCGACATGCTGACGTAGAGGTGCGACGCGTCGCGCGGGTCCACGAGGATCGAGTGAAGCTTCGGGCCGTCGGGTGTGCCGTCGCCGGGACCCATGATCCAGCCCTTCTCCACGGCCGTGTCGTTGAAGCCGCTGACTTCGGACCACGTGTCACCGCCGTCCTCGGTGCGGAAGAGCGCCTGCGGGGACGTGCCGCCGTACCAGGTGCCGGGCTCCGAAGCGTTGCTCGGCGTGAGCCAGAAGGTGTGGTTGACGGAGCGTCCGGTGCCGTCCTCAACCTTCGGGAATGCCGGCGGGCCCGGGACTTCGGTCCAGGTGGCGCCCATGTCCGATGATCGGAACATCGTCGGGCCCAGGTGGCCGGTGCTGGCCGCCATCAGGAGGTTGTTTCGGTCGCGGGGGTCCTGGACGAGGTGGTGGATGATCTGGCCGAGGTGGTGAGGGCCGTTGATGGACCACTTTCCGGAGCTGTGGGTGAGGATGAACGCGCCCTTGCGGGTGCTGACGAAGACGACAACGTCGTCGCGCGAAACGGTGTCGGACATTGAGGTGAGCCTCTTTCAGGAAATTGTGTCGGCCTGGAAGTCTACAACGGCGGAGCGGGAGATTTCTCGCGGAAAGGCGAAGGGCCCGGGTTTGGAGTCGAGGTCTTTCGAGGAGTGGCGATGAGGCCTGGAGTGACGCAGGCGAGAATCTGTTTTCTCGCAAAGTCGCAAAGAGAAGACGCAAAGACGCAAAGGGAAGACCAAGACGGACAAGGCGGGCTGACTCTCAGCCCAGTCGGCCCCTGACAATCTTCCTTTGCGCCTCTGCGTCTGCCCTTTGCGCCTTTGCGGGAAAGCAGACTCTCGTCAGCGCTCTTCAAGGCTATGGCATCGTCCCTACCGCGTCAGCGTCGCCGGCGCCGACTCCATCCCGTTCGGGTTCCGAACGACGAGCGTCACGGTCGTCCCCGCGGGGAGCACACCGTCCACCGTCAGCCCGCCTGGCGTCGACGTGCTGCTCTTCTTCACCTGCCACTTCGTTCCCGGCTTGTTCAGCTTCAGCGCAAATGTCTGCGCTTCGGACAGATTGCCCCCCGAGACGATCAGCACGGCCCCCGTATCGATATCGGAGCCGTTCGCCTGCAGCAGGATCTTGCCCTTCTTGTAGACCGGTTCGATGATCATCGGCGCGGAGTTCGACGCCATCTGCACGGCGGTCGTGTAGATGTTGTCTCCACTCGACGCATCGTTCGCGTTCGCCGCATTTCCCGCCGCATAGAAAGTCACCCGTCCAACGTCATTAGCGGGCGCGCGCCACTTCACTTCCCACGATGCGCCGTTGCTAGTGCCGTCGAACGTTCCCGCGGCGCGGTGCTCGACGTACGTCCGGCCTGACAGCGATCCCGTGCCGTTGACCGTCGTCGTCTGCGTTGTGTTGACCGCCAGCATCGTGCCCGCCGGGTTGTTCTGCGAGTCGAGCGCGGTGATCTGGAATCCCCAGCGCCTGCGGTCCGGGTGGCTGACACGGACGGTGAGCGTGAACTCCTCGTTTGGCAGGTATGCCGACGGCACACCCTCGATCTCGACCCTTCCCGGTCCGGAATTGAGCGTGCCGGTGTGGCACACGGCGCACGTTGCCTCCCCGGGAGCGCCCGTGCGGCCTGCCGGAGGCCGATCGGAGAAGCCGTTCGCAACTGTCGCGATGACTGTGACGCAGATGAGGGCCTTCAGTGAGTTCCTGAATGGTGTTGTCGTGAAGCGCATTTCGTGATTCCCCGAAAATGATCGATCGGCGGGAGCAGTCTAGTCCAAAACGACAATGATCGCGGAGGCACCCGAACTTTGTTCCGGCGGCCCCGCGACCATCTGGCTCCCCCCCGAAGCCTTTTCACCGGTAAGGAGTCTGCGGAGAGCAACCTGATACATCGCGTGTGAAAAGAGTTTGACGGCTGTTTAGAGAGGCGTGGCCGTACGGAACGGCCACGCCTTTCTCAATGAGCTTCGCAATCGGAGTCACAGAGACACCGAGACCTCCGACTACAGGAACCCCAGCGCCGGGAACGACCCGCCGAGCACCGGAACCGGGTCGATCCCGATGAACTCGCCGAGCACCTCCGCATAGACCGACCGGAAGTCGGTCGTCACGTCGACGTTTCCATCGAGCACCAGCCGGTCCTCGTTCAGGTTCGGATACTCGCCGTACACGCCGCCGTGCACGGTCTCTCCGACCACGAACCCGACCGACCCGTACCCGTGGTCGGTTCCCGCGTCGTTGTTCTCCTCAGGCCGGCGCCCGAACTCGGAGAACACCAGCAGAATCACGTCCTGGGCGAGCCCGTGACCGACGAGGTCCGCCTGGAACGCGCCGATCGCATCGCTGACGTCCTTCATCAGCACGCTGTGGTAGCCGAGCTGCGTATCGTTTGCGCCGTCTTCCTGCGACGCGTGCGTGTCGTACCCGTCGTAGCCGACGCCGAGCGCCCGCACGCCCAGATCCGCCGACAGCAGCTGCGCGCACTGCCTGAGCGAGTCCGCGAGGTAGTTGTCCGCCGGGTATTCGACCGACGGCTGGTAGTTTGCCGTCCGGTCGCGCACGATCGCCGACTGCTCGATCGCCGATTCCCTCAGCATCCGGTTTCGTTCGGCCACACCCCCGGCGCTCGCCGGTACGCTCATGATGTCGTTGTAGGCCGCGATCCGCGCCTCGCCGTCGAAGCCGGGCTGCACCTGGAACTGGTCGATCGAGCCGATCGACAGCGCCTCGCGCTCGATGCCGCGCAGAAGCAGTTCGCCGCCGCCCAGGTTCACCCCCGGCGTCACGATGCCCTCCTGGACATTGTCGAGGTACCGGCCGATCCAGCCCGACGGCACGGTCGCCGACGCGGACCCCGTGATGTCAGACGACTGGAACATGTACTGGCTCGCCTCGTGGTCGAAGAGGCCATACGCATCCGGCGGAGCGCCGACGCCGTTGATGACAGCGACCTTGCCCTGGCCGTAGAGCGCGTGGAGCGCCGTCATTCCCGGGTTGAACGCGTAGTCAGGCGCGTTCGGCAGCACGAGCGCGCGGTCCGTCGGAATGTGGATCGTCGGACGCAGCTGGTAGTACCGCGAGTACTGGTTCATCGGAATGACGGTGTTCATTCCGTCGTTTCCGCCGAACAGGTTCACCGCCACGATGACCTTGTTCGAGAGGTTGAGCTTCGAGCCGCCGCGACCCTGCCTGAGCGAACCGAATGCGCTCGTCTGCAGAAGCGGACTCGCGAAGCTCAGGCCGACCGCCGTGATGGCGCTCCTGCGAAGGAAATTTCGTCGTGTGATAGCCATGGTCTTCGAAGCCTCCTCAGTTGCGCTGGAAATCGGGCGAGACGATGACGAGCCACATGGCGCCGCGGAACTTCTCTTCGTCCACGCGTCCGTCCATGTAGTCGATGATCCGCGATCGGACTTCCGGCTGGAGCGGCCCCGCGAGCAGGGCGTCCGACAGATAGTCGACCGCGAGCTCCGGCGTCGTCAGCCGTTTCTTGCGGATGATCTTCCCGACGTTGATGGAGGCGTCGTAGCCCGAAACGAAGGCGTCGGCTTCCGAGTCGCGGATCGTCACGAGCGCCGTGTTCACGAGCGTTCCCTTCGATCCCGGCCGGTAGAACGAGAACACCGACGGAGGCGCGTAGACGAGGTGGCGCGTCTCGTAGGTCCAGTCGATGAGCGAATAACCCTTCGTCTTCGCGTCGAAGGCGCGGAAGAGGCCGACGAAGTGCTCGATCGGCGTCTTGAACTGCGAGCGGACCACTGCGTCGCTCGTGAACTCGGGATCGGTGAGGATCGCGCGGACGGTCGCCTTCAGGTCACCATTGGTGCTCGAGAAGACGGTCGAGACGCGCTGCACGTATGCCGGCGTCGGAGTCTCGGTCGCCAGCTTCAGGATGAGCATCTTCGAGATGAACGGCGCGGTGGAAGGATGCGCCATGATGATGTCGACGACGTCCTCGAGCTCGCGGGCTCCGTCGGCACCGGAACGTCCGGTCACGGTGCGTCCCAGGATCGACTTGTTGCGCGAATCATGGGCGTACGGCTCGAACTCGGTCTTCTTGTTCTTCTTGTAGTCGACGTAGAAGCCGGTGAGCGCCCGGGCGGTCTCGCGAACGTCCGTTTCGGTGTAGTTCACGACGGGGCGGCCGTCGCTGCCGAGCACGAATGTGCCGTTCGGGTTCATCTTTTCGGGTCCCATCGAGAAGAGCTGGAGGAGTTCACGCGCGAAGTTCTCGTTCGGCGGAACCGGGTTGCCCTCGTCGTCGGTCGCGTTCCCGTCGTTGTAGTTGTTGTCGAGCCAGATGACCATCGCGCGGTCCTTCGCCACGTCGATGAGCATCTGCCGGAAGCTGCCGAGCGCGTTGCGGCGGAAGACGTCCTCTTGATCCGACATGAACTCCGCATAGCCGACCTTGTTGATCGACGTCGCGAAGTGCTCGTGCCAGATCAGGGTCATCTTCTCCTGCAGCTGCCGCTTGGACGCGACCATGCGGAGGTACCACCGGCGCCACCGCGTGTAGGTGTTGAACTGGTTCTTCGGCTCGGCGGGAAGGATGGCTTCGAGCGCGCTGTCGTCGATCTGGGACGGGTTGAGCTGCTGATCGATGTAACCGTTCACGCCGAGGCGCAGAACCGTCTCCATGTCCTTGGGGCTCGGTCCGAATCCGACGCGGCGCAGCAGGTGGCCGGCCATCAGCCGCGCGGGGTCGTAGTCGTTGAGCTTGTTGGCGTCAGGTGCGGGAGCAGGCGCAGGGTACGATCCCGGCGTGACGGCGGTCGAGGTTGCGGTGCGTGGCTTCCGGGTTTCGCGCGGTGCAGTGGGTGACTGCGCGAAGACCGACTGGGCTGCCACGAGCGCGACGAGGGCCGAAATCGCGAGGGAACGCGGGTGAACGGTGGAATTCCGCATTGGGAACCTCCTTGGCAAACGGGAGAACTGATGGGGCAGATACGGTCCGTCAACGCATGAGGGCGGCCTGCGTTCGGATGATACAGGAGGTTACGAGGGGTCGGGCCTTTGCGTCTTTGCGAGACCTTTGCGTCTTTGCGAGAAACTCGGTCGTAAGTCTGTGTTTCTCGCAAAGACGCCAAGGTCTCGCAAAGACGCAAAGACAGTCTGGCTACTTTTGGCTCACCACGGGCTTTCATCGCCGACTGCCCAGTCTCGGGGAGTCTTGTCGCGGGTGAGCTCGAGTCGTTGGGCGAGGCCGTCGAGCGGGTCGCCCACGAGGTCGATGTCCTCGAGGTCCAGGGGCCCGAGACCGTCCTCGTTCAGGTAGACAAGGTGAGGCACTTCCCTTGGGTCGCGTCCGATCAGTCGCGCCGACACGGCATCGGATGCAACCAAGTTCCGGCCCGCGACGATGGCTCCTATCGCGACCGGCCTGCCGCGCGCCACCCCCAGCTCCATGACGGTCGTCGCGTCGGCGATCGCGTAATCCGGCGGCGCCGCCCGGCAGATGTCGTGAACCACTTCGTCGACGCCCTTCAGATGGAGTATCGCCCTTGGGGACCCGTAGTACCGCGTCGGCGGAATGCCGAACAGGTTCTTCGCATTGAGCGTCAGCAGGCCGTCGGAGTGCGTCTTCAGCGGACTGACCGTAATGAAGAGGTCGGCGTCGAGCACGACTTCCGGGATCTCGAGCTCGGCGATCGCGCGAGGACTTTCGACGACAACAGTACGCGTCCTGGCCCGGTTCAGGTCGACGAACGTGACGTCATACCGCTTCCCGAACGGCAGGTACCCGGCCACCTCGAAACCATCGTGAGCCAGACTCTTCCCGGGCCCGTCGCCGACGATGATGCGTCCCGCTCCGGCATCCCTCAACGCCCCGATCAGCGCCCCAAGCACCCGCGAGTCCGTCACGGCGCCAGTCCCGCTCGGCATCGGATACGTCACATTCGGCTTGATGAACACCCTGGCCGCTTTCGCGGCCAACCCCGCAAACGTACCCTCCAGGTCCAGCGCCCTCTGGAGGTTCTGTTGTGGCTCGTTATGGCCACACAGCGCCACCCGTGGCTTTGATCGGTGTCTATCTGTGTTCATCTGTGGACGTGGACGCAATACCGCAGGCCCAGCGCGCCCGGTCGAGCACGCGGCGCGCGTGCCCGCGTGCTCGGGCAGCGCCCTCGATCAGGATCTGCTCCACGTCGTCCGGGTGTTCGGCGAGCTGCTTTCGCTTCTCGCGGAAAGGCGCGAACGTCCGGTCTATGGCCTCGAGCAGCGACTTCTTGGCCATACCGTAGCCATATCCACCTGCCCGGAACTGCTCGGCCATCGACTCCACCTCGTCCGGCGTTCCGACGAGCCGGTAGAGTTGCCAGATCGTGCTCGCCTCGGGGTCTTTCGGATCCTCGACCGGCGTCGAGTCGGTCACGATCCCCATCACCCTGGTCTTGAGCACCTTCCCTTCGTCGAATATGCCGATCGTGTTGCCGTAGGACTTCGACATCTTCTGGCCATCGGTGCCAGGGACCTTTGCGGTGGCTTCCTCGAGCCGCGGCTCCGGCAGCTTGAACGTCTCGCCGTAGATCGAATTGAAGTAGCCGGCCATGTCGCGGGTCATCTCGATGTGCTGCACCTGGTCGGCGCCTACCGGGACGATGTCAGCGTCGTAGATCAGGATGTCGGCCGCCATCAGCACCGGGTAGGTGAACAGCCCGACGCGCGGCTGTATTCCCCGGGCGATCTTGTCCTTGTAGGACACTGCGCGCTCGAGCAGTCCCATTCCGGTCACGCTCGAGAGCAGCCAGGTCAGCTCGCAGACCTCCGGCACGTCCGACTGGCGGAAGAACGTCGCCTTCTTCGGGTCGAGCCCGAGCGCGAGGTAGTCGAGAGCGGCGTCGCGCGTCAGCTGCCGGAGTGCCGCCGCGTCGTTTACCGTCGTCAGCGCGTGGTAGTTCGCGAGGAAGTAGAACGCGTCGCCTTCGTCCTGCAGCGCGATGTGCTGGCGGATGGCGCCAAAGTAGTTGCCGATGTGGAGCGTCCCCGACGGCTGTACGCCCGAGAGAATGCGGAGTCGTTTCGTCGTGTCGGTCATGGCGAAATCCGTGTGTGGTGGCGGGCGCGTCGGAGGGCAGCTCGGAACTCGGCTTCGAGCTCCTGCTAAAGCCGCCCGGCAACCTCGGTCGCGTAATAGGTGATGATGATGCTCGCTCCCGCCCGGGCAATCGACGTCAGCGACTCGTCCACGATTCGTCGCTCGTCGATCCAGCCCTTCGCCGCGGCGGCCTTGATCATCGCGTACTCGCCGCTCACGTGGTACGCGGCAACCGGTAGATCGAAGCGCTCGCGAACGGCGCGAATTACGTCGAGGTACGGAAGAGCCGGCTTGACCATCAGGATGTCGGCGCCTTCGCCCACGTCGAGCTCGGCCTCGCGAAGGCCTTCTCGTACGTTTGCCGGATCCATCTGATAGCCGCGCCGGTCGCCGAACTGCGGCGCGCTGTCTGCGGCCTCGCGGAACGGTCCATAGAAAGCGGATGCATACTTCACGGCGTAGGACATGATCGGAATCGACGTGAACCCCGCGTCGTCGAGGCCGCCGCGAATCGCGCCGACCATGCCATCCATCATTCCAGAGGGCGCGACCATGTCGGCACCGGCCTCGACCTGGGCGACGGCTGTTCGCGACAGAATGCCTAGCGTGGCGTCGTTGTCGACTTCACCGTCGAGCATCGGGCCGCAGTGGCCGTGATCCGTGTACTCGCACAGACAGGTGTCGGCGATGCGAAGGAGGTTCGGGACCTCACGACGAAGCGCGGAGAGCGCCTTCTGGACGATGCCGTCGGCGACGTGCGCGCCCGTGCCGAGCGGATCCTTCGTTTCGGGAAGGCCGAACAGGATGACCGAACGGACACCGGCGGCTTCGGCGCGCCGCGCTTCCTCGACTAGCTCGTCGATCGAAAGCTGGTATTGACCGGGCATCGACCCGATCTCGCGCCGGACGCCCTCGCCGGGGACGACGAAGTACGGCTGCACGAGTTGCGCCGCGTCGATCCGGGTCTCGCGCACCATCGCGCGCAGGGCTTCGGTTCGCCGCAGCCGGCGGGGACGGTCCACGATCCAGGCGTTCACATCGTCACTCATCGTCTTCGTCTTCCCAGAAGAAGGTTACCGAACAGTCGTGTGAGCAGAAGTAGCGGCCGTTGTGACGGATGGCGCACGACTCGCAGACGAACTTGAGGCACGCCGGGCAGCGGAGGATCCGGAAGACGGTTTCGTCTTCACGGCCGCACTTGATGCAGGGAGTCATAGGGCCGCCATTTAATCAGCCGCGCGAGACTCCGGCAAGACACGGTAGACGGTGCCCTTTCGCACTCCGGTCGACGACAGCCGTCCCGAGCCGACAAGTTCCCGCAGATCCTTCTTGAGCGTGGCGCGCGGAATGCCCAGCACGAGAAGCAGATCGCCGATCTTCGCCGCACCGCGCTCGCGCATTGCGGCAAGGACACGCTCCTGCCGCGGCGTGAGGAGGATGGACTCCGCCTCCCGCGAAGCGACCGTCGCCGGCGACTCACCCGTCGTCGTCGTCAGCCCGTCGGCGGCATTGGCGGCAGCCTCGGCAAAGGCTTCGAGGAACAAAGCAACCCATCCGACCGCATCGCCCGAGTCGAAAGCAGCCTTCAGTAGATTCGTCCGCGCCTCGAGCGCCAGCTCGATAGGAGCGACAAGCTGGAAGGTATAGCCATATTGAACCAGAAACTGAGCCACGACCGTGCGGGCAAGCCGACTGTTTCCAACGGCAAACGGCCGGATATCGAGGAGCCGCCAGGCGAATGCCGCAATCACGACGTAGGCGGGGAGGCGTTCGGACGGTTCCGGCACTCCCTCCAGTTGTTCTTTGCTCCAGGAGATCAGGGCTCCGAGGTTTGCCGGAATGGACCCGGCATCGGCGCCTTCGCGGCGATACTGGCGCCGAAACGCTGCAGCCGCAGCATCGTGTCGGAGAATCAGGCTCTGCAGATACTTCAGTTGGCTCTCGGAGAGCGGCAGGTCGCCGGGACGGTCGAGCACCGCGTGCAGTGCGTCGGCGACGCCGCGCGAAACAGCCATCGCGGTCGGATTGCCGACGGTCTGTTCTCCGGCGAGAAGCGCCGCTACGTCGGCGGTTTCCACCGCAATGCCCGAGAGGCGAACCGAAGATGCAACTGACTGGGCCAGCACAGTGGGAGCCATATGCGAGCCAAACGAGTCGAGATTCGGTGCAGCTTCGAGTCTCGAGAGCGA
>CAZQBW010000099.1:0-16153 GCA_964591515.1 uncultured Clostridia bacterium | reverse complement strand
TCACACCCGATTCGAGGGGCGGCAACCCGCGAAGCTCACGTTTGCGCGGCCGTGAATCGGCTTACCGTCAGGTGGCGGCAGCTGTTTCACCTTCGTGCTCCAAACTGCAGTTGCTCGACGGTGATTGTCGTCACGTCCGATCGCGGAGGATCGAGAGGTACGCACTCCACGGTCCCACGTCATTCGCGTACCGCTTGGCGATGGTCCGGGCAACTTGTCCGATGTGGTCGAGGTCGTGGACGACCCAGGTTGCCAGAAGCTGCCCGAGCGTCACCATACCGAGCTCGGGATGGGTTCCGACACGCTCGAGGTCGGACTTGCCTGGATTCAACGTCCTGAGCGACTCGATGCTGTCGTGTCTCAACTGTGCGAACTCCCCGAGCAGATCCGAAAGTCGGCGTTCTACGCTCGCCGCGAACTGTGCGTTGCGGTCGAAGGATTCGAATGGCTCGGAGCTTCCGGAGAGAATATGACGCGTCCGCGGAATCCAGTCCGTTCGCTCACCGTGGATCAGGTGACCGACAACGTCGAATGGCGACCACGTGCCTGGACCTTCAGTTGCCCGAACGACAGCGTCCGGCAGTTCCCCGAGCAAGGCCGAGAGGACTCCCGGCGTGCGCTCGAGCACGGCGACGGCTTCCTCGAGATCGAATTCGCGACGCGCGGACTCGTTTGCCGAATCACTCATCAGGTTTTTCTCCATCTGGACGTAGGTTGGGTCGGGAACACCGCCGAGTGTGCACTTTTTCGCAGCGATGCGCGGTGTGGCGCACGGGCGAATCGTGGGGGTCGCGAATAGTCCCGATTCGTCGGACTTCCGTTCCGGTATGACCCTTGCGTGCTCGGTGGATTGAAACACTGTCTGTCGGACCTTGGGCGGTGGGCTAGGTCATTCTCGATAGAAGGACAGTGCGCCGCCCATCCATCTCCAGGCATTGAGGCGCGATCGTGATCGATCCGAGGCGCGCCAAAGAGAGGCACAGATGGAAACCGATCCCTATTATGACTCAATTTCAGAGGTAGTCCCGATAATCGTCCTGGTGTTGCTTGGCGCCTTGTGCATCTACAGCGTCATCGGAGTTCCCGTGGGAATCATCCTGATCGGAGTGGCTGTCGGGATGAGCATTGCCCGGTACATGAAGCACCATCACGGGCACGGGGCACCCGGACACTGAACGCGGTTTAAAGACTCTTGCATCTCACGCCTCACGCATCAGAATCGGGCGCGGAAGCGCTCGGGTCGATCCGAAGCGTGTATGACTCACCGGGCGCGGGCTAACGGGCAGTCTGACCCGAGCGGTTCCGCGCCCGGTACCGATTCGTGGGCCACCCTTCCTGGAGATGGGTCGCGACGAACCTGTGGTCGCCTCTGTGCGCGGCTATCCCCAGATGCCGAGCAGTCTCCGTACCACGACGAGCTCCCCTAGATGGAATGCGGTGTGATCCGCGACCAGAAGGATCTCGCGAAGGTATGTCTGTCCCTGTCCGTGCGGAATCTCCGCCGAGAGGTCGGTGGCCGGGTCGCGAAGCATTCGTCTCAGGCTCCCGAGGTCGGAGCGAAAGGCAGCGACGCTTGACATCCACGCTTTCGGATCCGGCGGGATCGGCGAAACGGGCCAGTAGTCGTCCGGCCACCTGGGGGCCGAGTAGTTCGAATCACGGCAGAAATCGAGAATGTCACGCTGCGCGAGGCGAATGTGTTCGAGCAGTTGCCACGGCGAGTACGGCAAACCGGGGGGTTGCACTCCGCGGAAGCGGGGCGGAATCCCTTTGACCGCATCATCGAAGTTGACGTGGGCATCCTTCCAGTCCAGGACGGCGGAAAGGTGTTTTCGAAGGCTGGCGTCCGTGTGCACTGGTACCTCCTCCGGCGGCCGATCTTCGAACACCGGCCGGCGTGCGATCACCTCGATTGTAACCGACCAGCCCTGCCGAGGGCGTTGCGGCTGATCCCGTATTCCGGCTGCACTGGGGCGGGACCAGCCTAAGAAGTCATCGAACTCGCAACGCGCGCTCCACTGGATGCGTGAGTATGGCGTGGCGACGAGCCGCGATGGTCAGTAGTCACCGCCAACGCCTGCCGAGCGTGCGTCCTGGCGCACGGCTTCGAAGGTCGACGGACGGAGGGCAAACCTCACCTGTGGAGCCTGTGAAGTTGCGATCCGAAATCCTGACGACAGGAGTCCGTCTTCTCTCGTGACCTGCGTCACCTCGGTCCAGGGGATAAAGATCGGGTCGTGGCAAAACGAGAGCACGATCGGCATGGCGCGCAAATACAATCCCGCGGCATCACTTGCGACGACGATGCCGCCGTTGTAACCGATCCAGCCGCGGAACACCCCGTAGCCCATCCGGACCCGCGGCCTCGGGAACTCTCCCCGCAGCGGATAGTGCCTTGCGAGGGTCTGCCATCCGCTGACGCGCGAGATCAGGAAGATGGTCACAACGGGCAACAACGGAGTGAGGATTAGCGGGTACACAGCTTCGTCCTGAAGGAACCGCTGCCGAGCCGCACGGTCCCGCCACCCTGCGCGACGCTTTCTTTCCATGCCGCTACTGCATTTCTTGTCGCCATCGCTGCCTCCGTGACTGACTGAACTTGGGATTCGCCGAGACGGAGCGGTATCACATTCACGCGCCACGTGCACGGGTGCGGCCCGGGCAACACCGGTGCTTGACCGCAAGACGAGCAGGAAGTCGGCTCGAAGCGACGCAATCAATACCCGGCGGCGAAATCCGCGACGCTCAGTTCGCCCCTATTCCTCGACGCCGGCGCGCCCTGCGAACGAATTGATGATGAACAGCGCCCCAATAACGAACAGCGGACCCGAGATCGCTACGGGCGCCGACCAGTGCATCCTGCCCAGTGTGAGCACTACGTACAGCACTCCGAGCAGGACGAACAATATCCCGCCGGCCAGTTCGTGCCGCCAGGCAAGGGCCAGGACAAGGAGCACCAGAAACGTCGGAAGGAGGTGCAGCAGCAGTGCCACGGCCGTCGTCCGGAATCCACTGGTGTCCTCGAACACGTCGGCTGCGAATATCGAGAGAAACAGGGCAAAAAGTATGCAGAGCGCGCGAGGCGCCCAGAATAGAAGGCTGGTCGAAGCTGGAGCCATTGTCTTTGCTTCCTCCAGTGCCGGATGTGTCGGATCGGGCCTGATTCCCGGTAGTGGCAATCGTGCCAAGAATCAGCGAGCCTTCGTCGCAGAGTCAAGTACGTGCGTCGCCGTCAATCTCGCCTCAAGTCGATCGTGTCGACCGATCGGACCGCAACAATCTTGCTCTTCAGGATCGAGCACTCGTGGCTGGTTCCTCGCGGAAGTGGACCTTGGCCCGGCGTGTCGACACGAGCAGCGCCGAGGAGAGGGTGAAGACGCCAACTGCGGCCAGTATCAAGGCCATTCGCGTATAGGGCAGGCCTTCCAGCCGCCGCTGGCTCGTGAGTACCACGAGTGTTCTAAGCCACTCGATTGCGCCGATGACCAGTACCCACTGAAGTGCACGTCCCGCCCACGGCTGCCGCACGAGCACGAATCCGGCGACGACCAGCACGAGAAACACGAAAAGAAGTGATCCGCTGCGAAGGAAATGCGCCGCGAGGATCACCAGGCTGAGAGTGGCGGGAACCAGCTGCAGATAGGTCATAGCCGGACTCAGGCGAACGCCGTGCCGGAGCAGCCTCCTTGCAAACCGTTGATTCAACTGGCCTGTGCGAAAGCACCATTGTGGGGGAATCCGCAAGCAAGCGGCAAATTCTCGCAGCCCGAAATACGTGATCAGGGATAGATCGCTGCGCCGAATCCGCGAAATCGACGGTCAGCCGAGCCAACCTGCCCAGCGGCACAGGACATAAAGTGCGCCGAGCAGGTAGATCGATCCGAAAATGGACTTGTTGTGCCTGGCGATCCATTCCGGAAGATAGATGTCGAAGTTCGCGCTGCGATCTTCGGTGTAGCGGGCTGCGACGTCTGTCAGCGGGCACCGCAGGCCATTGAGCACGAGCACGACAACTTCCACGAGCACGAGCCCGGCGAGCGAGGCCGCAGCAACGAAATAGTCGAGGTGGCCGAGGACCGGGATCAGGAGGATGCAGCCTGCGAATAGCGCCCACACGGCTGTGTGAAGCAGTTTGATCGAGCGAAGGGCGCCGTCGTCTGACATTGGGCTACCTGGCCGGCGCATCGGATGCGCCCGCGGCTTGCTCGGGCTGCCGCCCAGGCCGAGAAGCAACCTTTTCGATTCTATCCACTGTCCCCGCCGGATCGGTTAAGGAGAGCTTGCCGCAACCTCGACTTCAAGCAAAGGCTACTTCTCGAACAGTTGAATGAAGTTGCCGGCATTGTCGCGAATGATCGCGTTTGCCCTCTGGTTCGGCTTGGCAAGTCAGCCGCCATAGGCACTTGCTCGGTCAGCTGCATCCACAATCGCTGCATTTTCTGCCTCGCAGCGCCTGTATCCCTTCGCGCACGATGATCGGGACCATCGCGAGTCCAGCGACCGGATCCGCCCACCACCAACCCAGGAAGGCGTTCAACACGAGTCCCACGAGCAGTATCGCAGACAGGTAAGCACACAGGTCGGTCTGTCGAGAGTCAGCCGCGAGAGCGGAACTCGACAGTGCCACGGCAACCCGGCGCTTGGCTCGCGCGAGAACCGGCATCACCATGAGTGACAACGCCGCCACGGCAATACCTACAGGGCTCGATTCCGGCGGTTCGCGCAGCCAGAGCGCCCGCGAGGCATCCACCGCGACATATACCGCCAGCAACAGGAAGCTGACTCCTACGAGCCGCAACGCAAGCTGCTCGCGTCCGGCGCCTTTCTCGCCGTCGTGCAGTCGCCACAGCAGGATTGCGCCAGAGGAGGTCTCGATGAGCGAATCGGCTCCGAAGCCGATCAGCGACACGCTTCCCGCGGCAGCACCAGCGGCGATCGATACGATCGCTTCAAGTATGTTCCAGCCGACGGTGCAGTACTCGAGCAGGCGTCCCCTACGTACATGGCGCGAGTGTTCCCGCGCCGGAGTGTAAGTGGCAGTGCTCATCTCTATTGCGATCGTCCTCCGTCCACACGGTCAAATCAAGGCAGCAGGCATGAAACATCAGCCTGCGGGTGTTGCGATTTCGGTCTGCTCAACCAGGTCGCCGGCCCTGCTGAAGTAGCGTGTGCGCTCGACACGCATGTTCCCGTAGAACGTGTTCAAGGTCGACTTCAGCTTCGCGGGCGTGCCGTCCGACCGGAAGTAGGGGGTATGGGCTCCGTCGTGAACAGACGAGGCTCCTCGGCGCGTTCAGCTTCACGCGCTAGTCGGCGGATCCGGTGGAAGCCAGGACATCGCGGATGAATCGTTCGACCCTGTCGGCCTCGAAACCGAATGCAACTGTCGCAATGCCATAGGCGAGGGGTATGCCGGCAAGCGGATACAGCGGCGGCCTGCCGGTTCCACTCTGCCATTCGGTCACGATCGAAAAGCTGATTGCCCCGAACACGACGCACCATGTGGCAAGGAACGCGATGGCCGCCGGGTGCATCGCAAGCGTAACTGCGACGCGGGATCCCCCGGCCGTTGGAGTGATGCGGCCTCTGGCATAGGGCATGAAGGAGTTTCGGCCTCGGATGATGCGATTCAGTCTGAAGCCATCGGCCGTGAGCTCGCCCTCGTATTCTTCTGGACCCGGCGGGGAAGCCACCGTGGAGGATTGACGCGGGCGAACTCGAAGCGCGAAGCCATCGAGCACGGCGCCGGGCTCGAGCGGAATGTCGACTTCGAACCGCCGGTACGGAAGGAGTGTCATCATCTCAATGCGCCAAGGTGACGAAACGGTCGGCATCGCGACGGAATCTCACCGTGAGTTAATGTGCTAGTTGGAAAACAACCCCGACTGTGTGCCGTCGGACGGCGAAGCCGCTCCCCGCCACGGCGGAGTCCAGGGGGAGAGTCGGGGCAACCACATTGGCACGTGTTGCCGGTAGGTAAGATATCGCTCTCCGAACCTTCTGATAAGGCCGGGTTCCTCGATGAGCGGTATGTAGACAAGGTTGATGACAAGGAAGATCACGAGCCAGGCAAGGACCCGCCTCGAGCCCGTAAGCAGCGCTTCCGAGAAAGATCACTCTGTGCCGGCTGCTGCGGCGATCGCGACACTCCGGCGACAACAATCCGGCGACCGGAGACGGGAAGTTGCATATACATGCACCTGTTTTACACAGCGGTAAGCGTGCCCTGCAGCCGCGATTCGGCACCCGCGACGACGGCGGCGTCAACACCACGGGACAGTCTCTCGCTCATCGCTGCTGTTTTTGACTCTGGCGTGATGTAAGGACCGGCGACCAACAGGCTACCAACGCTTCCGGTCAGGTTCGGCGCCGCCTGGCCGCGTGCGCCACCTCGGTAGGCTTCGGCACATCGGTGCACTGCACGGATCCAGCCGACGGCCATCGTGGACGTATCGGACGACCAGGGCCGGGTCTCCTGACTAGCTCGATTGCATCGGCGCGCTCGTCGTATCGAATGCAATACCTGCCGTGTGTCCGAAGGAGCTGGGCTCGGTCCATCGATGCCGGTCCGATGGCCGCATCGTGAACACGCCTCTCCCATTGTGGCTTCCCTCCCATCGAAGGCTAGACAAGGCCACCCAACCCAAGGCATCGGCGGATGCGCGCCGCGGCGTCAAGGGCGAGAAATCGGGTTAGCCCATGGCTTGTTCAGCACCCAGCAGTTGAGTTCACTGTGGCGCGATTCACTCATCGTATTCGCTCAGGGGCGGCGCCTCAGGAAGGTCCTTGTCCGTCGTACGGCGCACGTGTACGTCCCGTGCCTTCGTGCCCTCCGGCAGGATCTGTAGCGTGCCCGTCATCGTATCGTCAGCGACCGTGTAGAGCCACAAGCCGTGTGTCTGCCCGATTTTGAATTCACCGCGTGCCGTATGACTGGCGGCATCGACGTCGAACACCAGCGCCCCCATCGGTATGCGCTTTCCGTCAATGATCTTGTCGGCCAGCAGCCGAACCTGGCGCGGGTTCCCGGCAACCGGCACGACGCGGTACACCACGGTTTCGTTCTTGCAAGCCGGCCGATTCCCGACGCAGGTTGATGTCCCAGTCCACGTCCCGAGGATGAAGTCCAGTCCGCCAGCGAAGTGCGTCACGCTCGACCCGGGCACAGTCTCGAATCCGAGACAACTGCCCAGCATTATGGCGACGGCAATCGTGGTAAGCCGGACTTGCCTGGGGTCGGATCGCGGTGTCATTTCCGGAATCCTCGCTTACTCCGTCGTGATGGGCAAGCTCAGAAGGTTACGCCAGGGCGGGCGCGCGGGACGCTCTGGGGGTCGGCGCAGCGGTGAGTGGTCTTGCCCGCCGGCATACCGCTCGACAGTGTCAGGACGTGCCGTGCAAAACGCTCAACAGAGCCAGGCGACTCGCCGTGGATCTGAATCAAGAGGGATCCGGTCCGAATCGTGAGCCCGAGTGAATTGCCGTCCGGCGAGGTCGCAAGTTGCTCACCTACTCTTGTGGCAACAACCAGGTCGAACAGGGTTTCAGTGCCCTGGGCCGGATATCCCCCCCTTGAGTTCGACGATCAGATTGTGAATTGGGGTCGTTCCGATGTTCTCCACCGAGTGGGTGACTGGACCGCTGTAGAAGACATCCCCAGTCTTGCGTTCAGCGGTTTTTGCCGACCCGTCGGCAAGCACGAATCTCGCGGTGTAGGGGCTGAACACATAGGCAACGTATGACGGGTGCGAATGGAGCGGCGTCTTCTCGCCGACACCGACATCATGGAACTGAACTCGAACATGCTCGTTTTCGAGCAGGACCTTCATCTCTGGCACAACGGACGCCCGGTCCTGGGCTCTGACCAGGATTCCGGCGAGTGGCGTGAACAGTCCGACGAATGAGAGAACGATCGAGCGTCGCAACTTGAACAAGTGTTGCCTCCCAGTTACAAGATAGAACTTTCATGGGCCGCCACGCCTTCGACGCCAGCGCGCGTGAACCACGGTATCAAGGGCAGATATCGAACCGGGCTGCGCGCCTGGCAGCGTGCGCCAGTTGTCCAACGCAGTGAGACTGCCTCGGGTTGCGGGAGTGGACAGGTGATCTCGCCTCCAGGCAGAGCTGTCGAACGACCGCTAGTTCGGTTGCTTCGTAGCGAGACCAATGGCCGGGGGCTGAATCACACCGTCTGAGTTGGAGCCCGCGCGCCTGATTGTCACGGTGTAATGCGCCGATGGATGCGCGACAACGAACAGGTACACAACACCCGACTCGTCGATCGTGCCTGTCCACCGCCTCCCGTCGCGACTCCATTGTCCGTTTGCCAGCGGACTTCCGCCGCCAAAATCGGGATCAGCTGACAACGCTCCTTCGGCACGATTGCGACCAGATTGCCGCCAATCGAGCCGGATTTCGAGGCGCTCGCCCTTCGTAACTGCGATGCGGTACGTGTCGTGTGATTCGCCACCCACATAGCCGGTGACCCGACACGGAGCCCGGAGCAACTCGTCCGATGCCGGCGTCTCACCGTGCGGGGCGCAGAGTGGCAGGGCAACTGTGATGATCAGGGCGGCTACTCGCAATGTTCGCGCAAGGGGCGTCCGATTCACGTGCGGTTTCTCCCTTTTCTGTGAGCATTCGCTGCGCCAGCCGAACGGCCGCGCCCGGTGTACCGGCACCGCTTTCACAATATCACGACGGCGCCAGGGAGGCTGGTTCGGCCCAGAAACCCCGATTCAAGCGTCAGCCCGGCCTCCTCAATGAAAGGCTAAAGGTACTCTTCGTTGAAGGCTTGCCAGAGTCGCCTCGAGGCGTACAAGCCGAGGCCCATCCCAACCACGCTGGCGAGACACCCGATTGCAAACCCGCCATAGCTCCCCAGCCAATATCCCACGTAGCTTCCAACGGTCGTTCCCACGAATGCGAAGAAGTTCTTCATCGCCTCACGTCTCCCTGGCGCCATGATCTCACACTGGTTCAGGTGCCACACCGATGCTACCCCGAATGGACGCAACGAGGTATGCGTGATCAGAGTGAAAAACCAATCCGCGGCCGACAGGAAGGTGTCACAGGGCACGCAGCTGAATTGGGCAGCTCTGACGGGGAAACAAGGTGGCTTTCGCTTGCTCCCCGGCGACCAGCTAGCGCGTACGGATTAGAGCGTGCGCCGCGACCGGTCCACTGCCTTTGCCGCCGTCGCGCGCACACGGTGAACCGATCAGGTAATTGCTTCGCACGCTCAACGGGCCTTCCGGCATTGAATTGACAGTCCTGGCAGCCTGACCGCGTGTGGCAACGATCGCAGGGGCCGCGATGTCGGAACCGGTCGTGAGATCAGTCACGCGAGCCCCGCACACGTAGTCACTGTTCGATTCGGCTGGCATGTGCGCCGAGACGGAGATGCCCGGACGCGGCGATGCCGCCACTGAGACATCGCCCGTAGCCCCGGCACGTGAAGATCCCGAGAAAAACACCGCGCCAAATGCGAGAAGGAGAGCAAGGAACGGCAAGCAACCAGGCCTCATAGGATCACCTCGGATTCGAGAGATGGGCAAACAACAGTGACTGAGACCGCGTCGGCAGTCTCCAGTCCTGTCCGAAGGGCATTGGAATCGGCAGTCACCGTATGAACGTCTCGAGAAGCGAGTGTTCGCCTCGGATGGCAAGTGCGACTGCGTCAAGTGATCAGCGATCGAAGCTGGGCTTCCGGTATGTCGTTCGCGCCAACGGAACTGGTTGCCATCCGATTCTCCAGGCGCTTCTGCCGCAATTGTCCGTGCGAGCGACAAGAATCGTCGGGCGCGCATGACCACGTCAAGGGCAGAAGTGACGGATCTCGCCGCGCGCTTCACCCGGCTTCAAGCATCAGCGGGCTCCCGCGACGCCGTCAGCGACGTCACTTCGGTTGCTCTGCTTCGTGTGGTAGTGGGGCGAGGCGCGCCTCTCCTGAAGTCACGACTCGTTCGACGTTGCCGCGGGCGGCCAGGCGCCGATACGCTGCCGCAACGCAACGATCCCTCCAAGGTGATACGCGTTATGCACGGCCACGCTGTTCAGATCATCGCCCAGTGTCAGGCCAGGCTCTCGTAGCCGTGGAACCACAGCATCTCGAGGCGCGAATGACGGCGTCAAAGTGAGATAGCGAACTCAGGCCGCGCTCGCCCTGCCGCGGCCGCGACGCACAGGAGTTGGAGGTTACCCGCACCGACGACGCCGAAGAACGGGTCTCCCTCGTGCCACGGGCCGAACGGCCGGACATCGAGGTGAAAGATCCCATCAAGCAGAGCGTGAGACGCGCCACCGACCAGACAGCCGACGACCAGGCCCGTCTTCGATACCTCGCCGCCCAGCGCAGCTGCGAATCGAGGCGAGAGTGACCGCCCAACAGCGGATTGCCCAACTCCGGTGATCAGTCCGATGAGGAGTGCGGCAAGATCGAGTGCGGCCACTGCCGACCACGTAAAGATGTGGAGGGTGCGAGGTTCACGTGGCCGGCGCAACCACACGGGATGACGATCGATTGCGCAGAGGCGCCGGCTCGCGTCCAACCTCTCGATGTCCGGCCCACCTGCTAGGACGAGGACAATAGCATCCCAGCTACTCGGCGCTGTCCGGCAGCGTTCCGCACATGCCTCCAATGATCAACCAGGTATCGCCCTGCTTCATCCATGTGTGCGTAATTTTTGAAACCTTGCCCGTTCCCTCGACCCTTCCGTCCGGGTAGGTGTCCACACGGGTGAACCGATAATGCACCACTACAACATCGCCAAAATCTTCGGCACCTTCACGTGTCAGGTCGGAAGACACCGTGATGTGTTTGTCTCGCACTTCACGCACCCAGTCACCGATTGATGCCTTGCGCTTGGGATGTTCCTGCCCGCAGGGCCATCCGATGAACTTGTCGTGCCAGAGGGAGACGTAGCCGTCAACATCCCCGGCCTTGACGCAGCGCCAGTACTCCGCCTCCCGTTGCCAGACCTGCGCAACGTTCTTCGAGTCGGTTTGCGAGGGCGCGGCCCCGCCAGATGCCGGGTACGCGCCGGCAGCCAGAATCAGGCACAGCGCGAGGATCGTTGCAATGTTCATCGGTATTCCTCCGGAAACGCGTCGATTGAGCGCGACATACAGTACTGGAGCAGTTGCCGGGCTACAAAATGGGGCCGGCTGGATTCTCGGACCCCCGTGATCTGATCGAGTGGCAACGCGACTTCCCGGTTGGACATACTGAGGACTGCTATCAATCGAAATCAACCGGCATCCGACGGCCACACGAAAAAGGCCATGACATATACCCGTTGCAACCGCGAGATCGGCTGCGCTGGCAAGCTTGACCGAATGTGGCATCGCCAGTCTCAAGGTTGCCGCGTCGTCGGCCGCTGACGTGCTCCGTGTGGATGCGGCGCCGACCAACGCTCCGGCCGTCCCCGCGATGAAACCTCGTCGCTCCATGTCTCCTCCACCGGCCTCCGCTTTTTCTTTGGGAAAATAGGCCAATACTCACCAAGGAACCAGTTCTCGGAAATGACTGAGCTGCCGATCCTCGACAATCCGGGCTTATGCGAGGAGCCGGCACCTGACCCCAGGCGTCCACTGGGCCGGGTACAGTCGGGCGTCCGTCTCTAAGTGCATCGGTCAAGAGTCTCACACCTGTTGCCCGCACCAGCGAGAAGCCGCCGGCACAGCCTTGCAGTTCATCGCTGCAGCGGATGCGGCGCTCGCAGCGCGGAGCAGTCTGCAACAACGTTTGACCAGGTGGCCGGCCGGCACCATTCAACTTCGAATCACTATCAGTCCATCACGATCACAATTTTGCCATTCGCCATGTTTTCATCCATGACGGTGTGGGCTTCACGAAGGTTCGCAAAATGAAAGTTCGGCCCAAGCTTGAGAACAAGCTCGTTGGACTCCACAAGAGACACGTACCGCTGGAGCTTCTCGCGGGCGATATCGGATGCCTCGCCGCTGTATGAGGTCAGCTTCACGCCTGTCGGGATGTCGCCCATCGGCTGGAAGTCCTTCAGGACCCATTTGCCGCCGAGGATACCCGTCATACAGACGATGCCGCCCCGGCAAGCCGCCTGCAGGGAATCGAGCAGAGTCGCTGTGCCGATGAGTTCCAGGATGCGGTCATAACCGTCCGGATGGATGGCGCGGGCTTTGTCCGCTATCACTCCGTCATCGACGATGACGTGGGTGGCACCAGCGGCATTGAGCTCACCGGCCCTGGCCGCGTTTCGGGTGGTAGCGGTGACTTCAAGGCCTGCCCATCGGGCAAGAGAGATGGCCGCAAATCCGATGGACGAAGTCCCGCCCCGCACAAGAATGTTGGTCGCCCGCTCGATCTCGAGTCCTACGTGGAGTGAGCCGTGAACCGTCTGCAGCATTTCGGGCAGCGCCGCGAGACGCCTCCACTCCAAATGTGTCTGCAATGGAAAGACATTCTGCAGCGGCACCACCACATACTCAGCGTAAGACCCGTCAAACTGCCGCCCCATTCCACCCATCATTGCAACGACGCGTTGTCCAACCCGCAGGTCGGAACCCGGCGCAGCGACGACTTCACCTGCACACTCGATGCCAAGCACGCGCGGGAACTGTACCGATGGCGATTCCCCACGCCTCGTGAACCACTCTGAACGGTTGAGTCCGAAGGCCCGGACTCTGATCAGTACCCATCCGTCCCGTGGCTGCGGGCGCGGAATTGTCCTGAGCTCAAGCCTTTCCGGGCCCCCGGGCTCGCTTGTCACATAGGCCTGCATGGTGTCCGTCATTGAACTACGCTGCTCCTGTATACGAAGTCATTCGCAGGTCGCCTGACGTCGAGCATCGGCCGGCGCGCGCGAAGGCGTCAAGGGTCCAGGACGAACTCTCGCTGCACGGGCTCCGCGGCAGGACTGACCGCATTCACAGCACCGACGTAGTTGAGCGAAAGGGTACTCAGGTTGAAAAGCGTCTACTTGTTCGTCCTTGTCCGGCCGTTTCGTAGATCTCATGCTCGCTACCGAACTCTATTTAAGCTCCATTTCGACCAATTCGATGGTGTCAGTTCCGCTATTCTTGAGCGCACGTGTCGCACCGACTGGCTGAACCGCAAAATCCCCTGGCCGCAAAGCCAACTGTTGATCTCGCAAACCGGTCGTTATCGTCGTAAGCAAGCCACCGCGCACCACAACCCGGATACCCTTATTGCCCTGTGTAATTGCAGGAGCAGATTGGCCCGGCTCCAGTACCAGCCGCCAGGCCCGCATCCGTGGATTGTCGACAATCTGTACGTATTGGGGAGCTGCATCGCGCGAGGAGGCGGTATTTCCCAACGGGTGTGACCGGCGCAGTTCAACCACAATGATGTGAAATGTGCTCTTGTCGCCGTTGACCACCCTATGTATTCGGGGCTCAGCACCGATGGCGCTGTAGCCGGCCGTTCCCGCCTTAACCATCGGCGCCGCAGTCAACGGCTCGCCCAAATTCTGCCCGCTCGATTGCGAAGGCTGGATGACTACGTAGAAAAGGTCACGATAATGAGCGTGGAACCCAGAGTCGCCATTCGGCGGATAGAAATTGTTCAGGATCGCAATGTCCTCATCGGCGAAGACCAGTTGATGAAAGGTGGCATGTTCGACCGGAACGACGGTCTCACCTGGTGGCTGCTCGGCAAGGGCAAGAGGATGTGCGGTCAAGAACAGGCAACATCCAATTGTGCCTATGAACTTGATAAGGCCTGTCACCTTCATTTGTTCCCCCTTTGTATTGGCGCTGCCGATTCCGCAGCCTTCGGAGTGTTGCGACGAGTCAAATGTGTCGTTAGTGAAGACGGACCCGGAGCGGGCGTGCGCGAGGGCGTCAAGGCGAAAGGGAACGATCTCGCTGCGCGCGCTCCAATCCATGCGCTCGTTCGGGACCAGTCTACGGCGACGATAGCTGCCAGGCGACATCGTCTTCGACGAACTCGGGAAGCCGCTCCCCGCTGCGCACAACGAGAATGCGCATCGAGCCACCCCATCGCTTGTTGCTTGCTCGCGTCACACGGTTCCAGCGCAGGACGACTCGGTCGGGAGGAACACCCTTCTCGGTCACCAAGTACCCCCAGGCGTTTTGAGCCCTCCTGACCTCTACGCCGGGCTTTTCGTCAACCGTGGCACTTGTGTCGACAAGTATGACGCCTTTCGAGGGGTCATTAAGTAGTTCAATCACTGCAGCATCTGCAATGAGTCCGTGGTGGCAGGTGTCGAATCGAGGGTTGTCTCGGTAGAAGTGGCACTGGGACTGCACGGGTCCTCTGGCACTGACTTCGTGCTGGGCCGGGACCGCGGGGGTGTAGCTGGGCGCCAGAACGAGTGCAACACACAACGACACGGAGGCACTCAAGGGGCGTCGTCGCTTGTGAGAGCGAAACCTCATACTTTCAACTCCGTACCGTTGGAACAGTCACCTGAGCAACGGAGGCCAGACACGGTAAACCTGAGCTCACGGCATCAGCGGTGGCGCGGGCGCACCGCTGCACGCCGTTGCTGGGCAGCACTTCCGGGTGCTCAAGGTGCGGCCGCGTTAAACAGCTACGCCTCATTGTAGGCTTTCTCGAGGGCCGCAACGTCGAGCTTCACCATGGTCATCATGGCGTCCATAACGGCCTTCACTTTCGCGGGGTCCTCGTCGCGGATCAGCTCCATGAATCGTCGCGGCACAATCTGCCACGAGAGGCCGAACTGATCCTTGATCCAGCCGCACGCGGTAGGCGTGGCGCCTCCCTTGACGAGCTTGTCCCAATACTCGTCGACTTCCGCCTGGTCCTCGCAGTCGACATAGAGGGAGAAGCCTTCGGAGAAGCTGAAGTACTCGCCCCCGTTGTAACCCATGAAGACCTGACCTCCGACGACGAACTCGGCGGACGAGATCGGACCGTCCTCGCCAGTGCGGGCGACGTTCCTGATTTGGGAGTCAGGGAACGTGGCGGTGTAAAACTCCATGGCCGCCTCGAGCTGATCGTTGAACATCAGGAAGGGTGTCACCTTGGTCATTGGAGATGCTCCATTTGTCAGGGGCGATGGTAAACAGAAATTGCGTCCCCGCTCCGAGGTACGCGCGGGTATCGTCTGCCCAACGGAAAGCATCAGCGGGCACGCGCGACGCCGTCAAGGAGATCCGAACGATCTCGGGGCGCGCGCCTCTGCATACGCTAACCTGGCGGCGGCGCCATTGAACCGGTACCCGGTGTTGCCGGGAGAACCGTGTGCTGAGGAACGAGCACGAAATCGAGCGAGTGCTCCCTATCCGCCTCGCCTGCCGTCAGACGGTGTTCGAACGCTATGAACCCCTCCTTTTCGGCCCTGATGGTGAGTTTTACGCCGTTGGACGGGCCGCGTGTCAGCCGTGCTGGGCCCCTGGGTCATTGGTGACCGCTCTTTGGTCTTCGCAATCCACTTACAGCCCCTCCACGACAACGACTTCCATCTTTGAAACGCGCTGCCGAAGAGCCTTCAGGGGCTGGTAGTCCGGGTCGTTGAAAAGGGACTGTGCAGACGCAACATCAGGAAAGCGAAACACGGCAAGGCGGCTAGGCTTCCAGTCTCCCTCCAGCACGACGAACCGGCCACCTCGCGCGAGATACTCCCCGCCGTGCTTCTTGACGAGAGCCGGCACATTGTTCTTGTACTCTTCGTATGCAACGGGATCCCTCACATCGACGTTCACTATCATGTATGCAGGCATCGATAACGTCCTCCGCAAGAACCAGAAACTGTTGGGACACTTCTGGTCTCAGCTAATTCCAAGGAAAAGGCACGTCAGCGGACCCAAGAACGTCCGCCGGGCCCAACGACAGCATCAACGTGCGCGCACTACGGCGTCAAGGGCAAAGAGAGCAATCTCGCTGCGCTTGCTCCGCTGAGTGCGCTAGTTGGGCGCCGTAGCTTACTCGAGGGGGTCAGCGCGAGAGACTGCTACCTGCGTGGAAATGTAGCCCGGCGCGCTGAAGTCACGCAGGCGACTACTACTGTGGCGACTCAAGGTAGCCGCGCTCCATATAGGGGAAGCCCGTGAGTAGCGAATCGCCGGTGTCGTCAAAGAGGAAGTACGCTCGTACCTCAGCGATGCGAGCATTCCGCATCACATACCACTCCGTTCCACGCATCATCACGCGCCGTGAAGTGCCTTC
>CAZQBW010000098.1:0-16182 GCA_964591515.1 uncultured Clostridia bacterium | reverse complement strand
TCCGCGGTCGGCGCGCTCCGGGTGGAGGTACCGCGGGTCGCGCGAAGGCTCGTTGAACTCGCCCGCGCGCGACCCACGGCTATTTCCTTCGACCGCTCCGCGGTCGTGAAGCGAGCGGGCCTTCAAACTGACCCACTACCCGAAGTCTTCCGGCCGAGATCGACTTTCGCCGCGACTTCGCGTATCAAGTCGAATTCTCGGCGCTCCGTCTTGGCGCAACGTGGCACGCGAATTGAGTTAGCACAGGGCAATCGAGCATCCAGGGGGCGAAGCACTGTGGATATCCTGACGGCCAGTCCAACACCGATCGTGCTGCGATCGGGTCCGCAACGAATCGTAATGACCGAGTTGCTGTCGGCAATTCAGTCCTGCCGGAGTGAAACCTACGCACTGTGGGAGCACTCGCTGGCGGTCGCGGCGACGGCTCGGCAGCTCGCGTTCTCGCTCGGACTTTCGCGTGAGCACCGCCGTTTGGCGTATCTGAGCGGCCTCCTTCACGACGTCGGAAAGTCGTCGATGTGCCACGCGACGCTCTTCAAACCGGGTCCGCTTACAGTCGACGAACGCTCGTATCTCCGTCAACATCCGCGACTTGGAGCCGAGATGGTCGAGGAGCTGAAGGCTCCGGAAGTTCTCGACGCCGTGCATTGTCACCACGAGCTCTTCGACGGTAGCGGCTACCCGTTCGGGTTGCAGGAAATGCAGATTCCGATTCTGGCCAGGATCGTCGGAGTGGCGGACTACTATGAAGCGCTTCGGGAATCGCGCCCGTACCGACCGCTCGCGTGTACCCACGTCCAGGCTCTTGCGATCATTTCGTCGCTGGCGGAAGCGGGGAAGCTCGATCCAGCCGTGTGCTCGAGACTCGAGATCGCCGTCGCCTCGAGGTCACAAGAACCGTTCAAATTATTTGAGCGGTTCTCTATCTTTTTTGAGTTGGCGGCCTGAGGGCCAGGCCTGACGCCCCGCCTAGAGAGCCGGCGGAATTCCGTCGAGCAACACGAGGATTCCATCCGGCTGTGGCGAAGTCGGGCGGCTGCCGCGTGTCTTCTGGGTCTCGGTCGGGCGACGCGCCTTCGACGAACGCCGCGACTTGCGCCTCGGCGGGTTGGCCCTCGGGCTCGCGCCGACTTCGTCATCGTCACCGAACACTCGAAAGACTCCGCGGACTCGCCGTGCCGAATGGGACTCGGCGTCGGGTGACGTGTTCTTGATCGAGGCCGGCACTTCGAACCGCGGACGCACCGCACTCGACGGGTTCGATGTTTCCGCCTGGACGTTACTGACGGTGAGCAGAGCTGCGGTGACTAGCAAGACCAACTTCTTCATGGTGAGACCTCTCTGCCCGAGTTCGCGGAAGTCCGTTCTGAAGTTCACAAATTTCTTACCGGTTGGAAATCCGCCGTCCGACCCGATTCTGAATTGCAGATTACTCCATTCGCAACTCGGACGATAGCGGTCCAACGCACCGGAACCGGAGTTCTTACGCAGTCAAGGCAGCTATATTCGCGGACTGCCAGGATTGGACCAGAACCCGACTGGTTGCGAGGAGATCCACCCGCACGACACGCGGCGCTTGCCGACAGGACTCGCCCGAAGCCGTATCGGTCCGTGTTGGATGGCCGGCCCATCCGGGACGCAACGACCACGGCCAACCCTGTTACCAGTCAAACTTTTCACCACCGTACTGACTTTCGAGCCCGGCATTTTTCAGGCCTTCACTGGAAAACACTCAGCCCAAAGGACTTTTAATCTGGCACACACGTTGCACTGGTGCACGGCGGTCGACGAGACCGATCCAAGCCGTCAAGGAGTGCCCATGCGAGCTGGCCAAATGGAAGCCGAGCCGATCGATCTGGCGATGTGCCTCGTGCCGAGCGACGCCGATCTCGAGCGGAGAAACGAGCTGGTCCTCAGCTTTCGCCCGTACGTGATCCGCATCGCTCACGCCATAGTTCTGACGGTGCCGACCTACGTCGAGCTGGACGACCTCATCGGGTGGGGCTACCTCGGGCTGATTGAGGCAGCGGACCGCTTCGACGGCTCTCGCGGAGTGCCATTCCGGTCGTTCGCTCACTACCGCATCAAGGGCGCCATCTACGACGGTCTGCGCCGAGAGTTCGGCGCGCACGTCCCATCGCAGCTCACCTCCGAGGAAATTGACTCTAGCCTCCCCGACGTGTTCTGCGGCGATGCGGCATACGCCGACGGAGGCCCGGACGAACTGCTGCGATTCGCGGACGAGCTGGCTCCGGATCATCTCGTCTGGATTGCCGAGCTCCGGGGCCTCGTCGACGAGGCAATGGAGTCGCTCCTGCCGATCGAGCGCGAAGTCCTTCGTCACCACTATTTTCTCGACAAGCCAATCGTGGACCTCGCCGGAGCGCGAAACCTGTCGAAGTCGTGGCTCTCGCGCGTGCACACCCGCGCGCTCGCGAAGCTCCGGCACGAGTTCGGACAGCGCTTTCAGCAGCGTGAGGTGGCGTCGTGAGTGCCCGAGTCGGTGCAACACCCGCGTCCGTCGGAACTGAGGGCTCAGTCCGTCACCCCTTCCCTCCCGGCGCCTCGAGCGGAAAGGCCTCGTTCGCCACCGTCCTGCGCGATGCCGTCAACGCCGCTGAGCGAACTCAAACGCCGGCCCTTCCGGTTCGCAACGAAGCGTCGGACGCGGCGCGTTCGCTCGCACTCCAGGCCGAGGTCTACCGCCAATCCGAGCGTGTAGAGCTCGTCTCGCGGCTCGTCGATCACGCTGTCGGCGCCGTGAAAACGCTGCTGCAGTCGAGGTTCTGATCGTGAGCGCTCCGACCAGAAGCACTTTCGGGGTCGTCATCATCGCTGCGATGCTGTTCGTCGCGGGATGCGCACGGCGATCGGTACTCGAGAAGCTCCCGCGGCGCGAGGCCGATAGATGCGCTGTCGCCCTTCGCGCGGCGGGGATCGACGCGTCGATCGAAGGCGCCGGTGACGAGTCCGTCGTGACCGTCGGCGGAGACGACGCCGACTACCGGACGGCGCTCCAGGTGCTCGACGACCACGGCCTCCCGCGCCGCGCAGCACCCGGATTCGCAACGGAGAGCGCGTCCCTCATTCCCAGCCCGTCCGAAGACCGCGCCCGCTACATCAAGGGACTCTCAGGCGAGATCGAGACGCTTCTCGAGAGTGTCGATGGCATCGTGACGGCCGAGGCATTGGTCAGCCTGCCGGAGCGGCGTCCGCTCTCGCCCGCGGCGGACCCGGCATCGGCGTCGGTGGTGCTTTCCTTTGCCGGACTCGAGTGCCCAGTCGCCGATGCGGAAGTACGCGACATCGTCGTCCGCAGCATCGGTGCCGACATCTCGTCGGATCGCGTCTCGGTCGTGTCTAAACCGGTGGTTCGCGCCACGCCCTTGCCCCCCGTGGTCCGATACCAGCGCGACCGCACGGTCGAGCTGGCGTTCCTCGCCTGCGTCCTGCTGCTCGCAGGCCTCGAGATCGTGACGATCTGGCGGCTGCGTCTCCATCGACGCTCGCGTCAACAGGAGGCCGCTCGTGTCTGAAGCCGCAACCTCGACTTCCGCTCTGCTCGATCTTGCCGCATCGACCGACGACGAAGTCGTGCTTCAGCGCGCCATCGATCGACTTTCCAGTCCCACCCGTGAAGCCCGGCCGCGAGGCCTGGACGGTCTCCGAGGTGCGAGCGCCGTCGTCGAGTGCTTTCTCGACCGGCTGCGCCTCGGCGGCATTCCTGCCTCGCCCCGCGCGCTCGATCCCGCAGCCGTCGAGCTAGGACGGCTGCTGATGGAGCTCGATTCGGATTCACTCGATCGGTTCGCGCGAGACCTCGGAACTGTCGAGGCAGTAGTACTGCTCAGATCGACCGACCGCAGCTCGGCAGCCGAAGCACTACGCTCGTTCTTGAGCGTTCGCGATCGACTTGCCCGCTTCTCGAGCCTGGCACCCGAGCTTTCGCAGGACGGAGTGAGCAGCACTGCCCGAAGACTTGCGGCGCTCTCACCACGAGGCTTCACGGGTGCTGCGCTGGAGCGGGCGTTCGGCCGGTCCCTTCTGGCGTCGCTGCTCGCGGACGCGGAGCCCGACGTCGTCGCAGCGATCGGCCTCCGCCTGCCACTGATATCCGAAGAAGAGACCTCGGTGGATGCCGCCTGGTTCCCGGTAGCAACACTGCTTTCCAGGCATCGCGCCAACGACGGGGAATGACCATCATGCGAATAGACATCGTCAAGGGACCGGCCCTTCCGCTTCGCCGGATCGATTGCGCCGAGAGATCCAGGCTCCTTACGACGGTTCAGGCAGCGGCGATCCGTGAGGCTGAAGAGATCGTCGACGCGGCCCGCCGCGAGGCGGACCGGCTCGTCGCCGACGCACGAGCCGCTGTTTGCCGCATCGCCGTCGACGCTCGGGCCGAGGCCAGTCGCGAAGGCTCTCGCTACTGGAACGAGTCGGCCATCGCCCTCTCGCGGGCCCGCGATGCTTCGATCGAATCCGTCGAGCGTGAGGCTGTCGCGCTCGCGCTCGAGATTGCGCGTCGCATCGTCGGCGATCACGTAGCAGCGTCGCCAGCAGCGTGGGCGGACCTCGTCGCGCGGTCCGCGGAGAGACTGCGACGCGATTCAACGCTCGTCATCCGGCATTCGACGCTCGACAGCGAGCGCGTGCACGTCGTTCGCGACCGGCTCTCGGCGTTTCGTGAAGTCGCGTTCGAGCCCGACGATTCCCTCGATGCCGGCGACTGCATCGCCGAGTGCGCAGGAGTCCGCGTTGATGCGCGAATCGACGTGCAGCTCGCGGCAATAGAGCGTCTTCTCGTCGACACGGCGCAGGCGGAGGAACGGTCGTGAGCGGCTTTCTCGCCCGTCCATACATCGACCGGTTGACCGGATCGATGCCCGTGGAAGTGCACGGTCGCATCCGGAGCGCCGTCGGACTCGTCGTGCGCGCCGTGCTCCCCGAGACCTGGATAGGCGAGCTCTGCGAGATCCGGGTTCGGCCGGGAGCCTCGCCGCTGCTCGCCGAGGTCGTCGGTTTCCGCGGCGACGAAGCACTCCTCATGCCTCTTGGAGAGCTTCGGGACATCGGCACGTCGAGCCTCGTGAACCGGCTTGACCGTTCCCTCACCGTTGGCGTCGGAGACGGGCTCGTCGGGCGAATCCTCGACGGACTCGGCCGTCCCGCCGACGGTCGGCCGATCGAGGGCACACTGCGCGAGCGACCGGTACACGCCTCGCCGCCGCTGCCTCTCGAGCGCGCGCCGATCTCAGATCCGTTCGAAACCGGGGTGCGCGCCATCGACGGGCTGCTGACCATGGGCGAGGGCCAGCGCGTAGGTGTTTTCGCCGGAGCGGGGGTCGGAAAGAGCACGCTTCTCGGAATGATCGCGCGCAATGCCGCCGCTGATATCGTTGTGATCGGATTGGTCGGCGAGCGCGGTCGCGAGGTGCGCGAGTTTCTCGAGCTCGATCTCGGCCCGCGCGGAATGTCCCGATCGATCGCGGTCGTGGCGACGAGCGACCAGCCCGCGCTGGTTCGCATGCACGCCGCGTACGTCGCAACGGCGGTGGCGGAGCATTTTCGCGCAGAGGGCCTGCGTGTCCTGCTCCTGATGGACTCGATCACCAGATTTGCCCGGGCGCTTCGCGAAGTCGGTCTTGCTGCCGGCGAGCCGCCGGCGCGAGCCGGTTATCCGCCGTCCGTCTTTGCCGAGTTGCCGCGACTTCTCGAGCGGGCGGGCACGGACGCACGAGGCTCGATCACCGCGGTCTACACGGTGCTCGTCGAAGGCGACGACCACAATGAACCCGTCGCGGACGAGGCGCGATCTATCCTCGATGGTCACGTCGTCCTCTCTGCCGAACGCGCGGGGCGCGGGCTCTTTCCCGCGATCGACATTGCCCGGAGCGCGAGCCGAGTGATGACGCGCGTCGCGTCGACGGATCACGTCGCGGCATCGCGCCACGCTCGATCGCTGCTCGGAGCCTACGAGCGCGAGCGCGACCTCATTCTGCTGGGGGCATACGAATCGGGCACGGATGACCTCGTTGACGAGGCCGTCGCAAAAGTGCCTGCGATCGAGGCTTTCCTGGCGCAGCGGCCCGACGAGAACGAGCCGTTCGCGGCGAGCGTTGCCGCCGTCGAGAGCTTCGCTTTGCCGCTCGATTCGATTCAGGACGAAACCTCGGCGGAAACCGACGACTGGGATTACGAAGAGGACGGGGAGGACTTCGACATCGAATGAGCGAAAGCCGATACAGACTCGAACCACTCGTCCGGCTGAGCGACCGTGCTCTCCAGCTGGCCCGGAGGCGCGTCGCCGCTGCATCCCGCGAGGCTGTCGCTCTTCAGTCACAGCTCCGTGAGGCCGAGGCGCGATGTGAGGACACGGTGGCAGCTGCATACCAGGAAGCGCTCAAGTTCGAACAGGACGCGTCGCACGTCCGCTCGATCGCGGAGTCTCGCGTTGCATCGCTTCTGTCGAAGGCCGTTTCACTAAAGCGACAGTCCGAGCGAGCCCGTCAATCCCTCGACGAAGCGACGTCCATCCGCCGATGCCGCCTCGACGAGGCGCGTGTAGCCGGGCGCGATGCCGAGCTTCAGCGATCGACCCGCGAACGGTCGCTCGCTCGCGTCCGCGAGAGAGTGCGGAGGCGCGCCGAGCGACGCGAAATGGAGTGTGCGATCGAGACCTGGATCTCGACGCGACGGCAGATCGATCCGGAGGACAGCCATGCGAGTTGAGCCGACCGCGTCCGAGTTGCGCGGAGACGAATGTGCGCCGGAGCCGCGACGCGGCCGCGGAAGGCGTTTCCGGGCGGCGATTCGACGATATCGGGGGAACGCCGGCCCGACGAACTGCTCGCCTGAGCCGCCCTTGCGCGCCACGACCAGCCAACCGGCCGTGAACGAACAGCCGCCGCAGCGAAGTCAGGGTTCCACTCCGGCCCGCGGCATCGAACGCGTCGAACGCACCGAGAGCGCAAATCTGGCTGTGCCCAGGGTGGACGGCATCCGCACCTCAATCGCGACGACGTTGCACGGAGTCGTCGACCTGAACGTGCGAAATGGAGCGGACGGAGTTCTGATCTCACTTGCCGCGGCGCCGGTAATGGCAGCGCGAATGTCGACGTCGACCGGCACGCTCGGGCGTTCGTTGAGTGTCCGCGATGTCCGGGCCCGCTCGATTCGGGTGAAATCATCAGCACCCGGAAACCCGTCCCGCGACGGAGGCGCGCGGCGATGACACCGGCTGCTTCATCGCTCGCGCTCTCACCGGTCGATCGCCGGTCGGTGAAGATCGGCGCCGGCCGCGTCGTGCGTCCGCTGCCGATGGGTCTCGCGGCTCGCATCGCCAGGGCGGCGCACGAAGCCATCGGCCGCGTGGTGCCCTCCAACTCTCGACCGGCGATCATGCTCGACTGGGAAGACGGCTCAGTCCGGTTGGAGCCGGACGAGGACGAGATCGGACGCGCCCTTTCGGACGCTCTCGGACGCGAGATCGGCGTTCATCGTGGCCGCGAAGGCGGACGGCTGGTCGTGCTCGACGACAGTCCGGCGTTTCTCAACGGTTGGCCGGTGGCGCGGGGAATCCCCCAGCTTCTCGGACACGGAGACATAATTCGGCTCGACGAGCGGCTCGTCGCGGTTCGTTACGATCCGCCAGTTCGAGCCCTCGTCGAAGTGGGCGCGACCTTCCCCTCCCCGCCGCCTCGCGACATCGCGCCCGGCTTCCGGTTTGCGCTCGAACCGGGCGGCGAGCCGCTCGAAGTACGCTGCGAACCAGCGATCACGCGGGCACTCGTAGCGACCGTGCTTCGGCATGACTCGAATCGCCCGTTCGATCCCACGGCACTGACTGAGATCGAACGGGCAACGCTCGATTGGCTCGTCCATCGAATCGCCGACAGGGTTGCCGGCGACGTGTTTGGCTCGCGGCTCTCGATGCGCCCCGCTGCCAGTGGCGCGCCTCCCGAGACCTGGACGTCTGCCGTGATGCGCATCAGCGGCACCCACGGCGCCATCTGGGTCGGAACGAGTCACGCCGGGCTCGCGACGCTCACTACCGCACTCGAACCGGTCACGCGCCTGCAGCGTGCCGTGAATCCGGCCGTTCGCGGTGTTCACGTGACGCTCTCGGCAAGAGTCGAGATTGGCCGGATTCCGGCCGTGAGCGCGGCGACGCTCGCCGCGGGCGACCTGCTCGTGGCGCGCGACGTAGCGTGGCTGGACGGCGAAGACTGGTCGGGCCGCGGGCGACTTGTCCTGTCTAGCGCCGATGAGCTGAACGCCCCGGCGCGGCTCGAGCTGGATGCAGAGGGCCGGATGCGCGCCGTGCTGCTCTCGAATGCTGACGACAACGGAGGTGATCCCATGGTGATGACGGAGATGTATGGAGCGATCGCGGACGAAGACCACCCGTTTGGCGATGCGCTCGACGCCATTGGCGTGGTCGTGGCGGTCGAGGTCGCGCGTCGGCGAATACGACTTTCCGAGGCGCTCGCCATCTCGACAGGCGACGTTATCGAGCTCGGCGAGCCTGTTGCGACGAGCGTTTCACTGATGATCGACGGCGCTCCGTTTGCGCGCGGAGAGCTGGTCGACGTGGAGGGAGCGCTCGGCGTTCGGATCGTCGCAACGGGTGGACGTCGATGATCGAACGAATCGCCACACCCGGCGTCGGCGTTGCCGCGATCGCATTCGTGCTCGTTCTGGGCCTGGCCTCCGGCGCCGGACCGATCGCCGGCTCGGCGCTGCTCGTCGTGCTCGCGGCAGCGGGCGTGGCGTTCGCGAGATCACGTGCTCGCGCTCCGCGGCGAAATCAGCCCCCGGTCATCGAGCGCATCGGAGGCTGCGGGCTCGGTCCTGGAGTCGCCGTTCACGCAATTCGCGTCGCGGATCGAGTGCTGGTCGTCGGGGTCACAGGCTCGTCGATCGCACTGCTCGAAACAGCGACGAGCGACGAGTTTCCCGGGACCGAACGCGCCACGGAGGCCCAAGACTCGCCGACGCCGGCCTCCGCAGGCAGTCGACTGGCGCCAATTCTGCGCCGTGCCGGACTCGCGCTGGCGCTCGCGGCCGGGCTCGCAGCCGCGGCCGGCGTCGCCTCCGCGGACCAGTCGGACTCGACGCGTCAGGCAGCGGACCTCGGCACGGGCTCGCGCAGCGAACGAACAGCCGCGCGAGAGCCCGGGAGGTCGTCGGTGGCGCCGCCGCTCGAAATACCGCCAGCGCCTGCCGTCGAGTTGCCGTCACCGGGTACGACGCCGCTCGGGCCAATGCTCTGGCTTGCAGCTCTCGCAATGCTGCCGTTCGCGCTGATGGGAATGACGTCGTTCGTGAAGATCTCGGTCGTGCTCTCGCTGCTCCGAAGCGCGCTCGGAACGCCTCAGGTGCCGTCCGATCCACTCCTCGCCGGAATCGCCCTGGCATTGACGTCGTTCGTCATGGCGCCGGTCGCCACCGAAGTGTGGGAACGTGTAGGTGCGTCGAACGCGGATCTCTCCACAGCGGGAGGCGTTCTCACCGCCGCGTCTGCGGCGGCGCCTCCGGTTCGAGGCTTCCTCGAGCGCAATTCGCGACCCGACGAAGTGGCGCTCTTCGTAACCCTGTCCGCACGCGAAGGCCGCGCGGCCGCCGATCCGGGCTCGTTCGCAGTCCTCATTCCGGCGTTCGTTACGAGTGAGTTGCGAGAGGCGTTCGTCGCGGGTTTCTTCCTGTTCATTCCCTTCCTCGTCGTCGATCTGGTCGTGTCGAACATTCTCATGTCGATGGGCATGGTCATGGTGTCGCCTACAACCGTGTCGTTGCCATTCAAGATCCTGCTCTTCGTCCTCGTCGACGGATGGCCGCTTCTGGCGAAGGCGCTCGCGCTCAGCTACCACTGAAGGAGGAACACCCGTGGATGCGATCGTCGTGCACACCTGCCAGCAGGCGCTTCTTGCGGTGCTCATCCTCTCGGCGCCTGCCGCGCTGACCGCCGTAGGCGTCGGCCTCATCGTAAGCATCTTCCAGACTGCGACGCAGGTTCAGGAGCAGACGCTCTCATACGTGCCGAAGCTCGTTGCGGTCAGCGCTGCGCTCGCAATCGCGGGACCGTGGATGCTCTCCGAGCTCGTTCGTCTTGCGACGGCGATGTTCGAGCAGGTAGCAGCGCCGTGGTAGCCGCCGGACTCGATACCTGGCTCGCGGTGTTCGCCCGCGTGGCGCCCGTCGTCGCGTTGCACCCCGTCTTTGGTGGACGCGCGACGCCGACAGTCGTCAAGGCCTCCGTCGCGGCTGCGCTTGCGACGGCGTTGTGGGCAAACGGTTCGGCTGCGAGCCAGGTCCGAGTCGGAATGACTTCCATACTCTCAGAGGCCGCGATCGGGCTGGCGGTGGCGGTTGTCGGCATCGCCGTCTTTGGCGCGATCGAGGCCGCCGGACGCCTGGTCGACGATTCCCGCGGGGCGAACTCGGCGCGACTCTTCGCGCCGCAGCTCGAGTCGGCAACGAGCCCGCTCGGAGCGCTGGACGCGACGGCGGCACTGGCGCTCTTCTGGGCGGTTGGCCATCACGCGATTCTGCTCGGCGCCCTGTCGGCGAGCTTCGAGAGCGTGCCTGTCGGCGGCTGGCCCGCTGGACCCTTGAGCGACCGTGAGGCTCTGCTGGCACTGACGATCGAGATGGTTGGCTCGCTTGCGCGCGCCGGATTGGCGATGGCAGGGCCGGCTGCCGCCGCAACGGTGACGGTCGACGGCGTGCTGGGACTCATTGGACGGACGAGCCCGCAGGCCAACGTGTTCTCCATGAGCATGCCGCTGAAGCTTGCCGCAGCGCTGGCCGTGTCCGCGCTCTCGATGCCGGGACGCGCTGTGCAGTGGGGTGAGGTTTGGGCACTTCACGACAGTTGGATTCGATCGATGGTTGGAGGCTGAGATGCTTTATGTGATCGCATTGAACGCGCGCGGCGCCTCGGGCGCATCGATGCTCTGGCGCGACGATGGCGAGGGTCGACTGCTTCGCATCGGCGAACACCCGACGTGCGACCTGAGACTCTCCGGCGCGGGAATCGCGACGTGCGACCTGTGGTTCGAATCTCGCGTCTGGCGCGTGCGACGCCCGGACGGATCGGTGGCGGCTGTTGCCGACGGAGACTCGTTCATCGTCGGTCAATGGATGCTGATGCTCATTCTCGGTGACTGCATGCAGGAGGATCCGCTATCCGATTGCGCATTTGGCGGGAAGACTCGGTCGAGCTCAACGCTCGAGCACGGGGCTTCTCGACCCTGGCTGGAGAGGGAGGGTCGACAACTCGCCGAGCTGAGCGACGAGTTGCCCGTCATGATTGGCGGCAGCGACTGTTGCGCGATTCGCATTCCGTATACGAGGGAAGCGGTCGCCGCGGTCCTGCGCCGCGACGGAAGGGCGACACGCTGCTATCCCGTTGCCGGTACCTCGCTCAAGCGCAGTGGCGCACCGATCGCCGTTCCCGTCGTGCTCGCCGATGGCGACGTTCTTGCTCTCGATGATGCTCCCGCAATCCGATACGTGGACCCTGACGAGGAGATCGACCGCCTTCTTGGCGTGCTGCGAAAAGAGGCTCCTGACAGTCCTCCACCCACGCCACCTCGCGTCGTCACCGCGACCGAACGCGTCGCAAGCGTGGTCGGAACCAGGCCGGATGCGCTGCTGTCCATCTGGGAGGCCGCGCTCGCCGCCGGCACGCTGACCGCCGTGCTCACTCAGTGCGCCGTGACCATCGCACGATGGTGACGTCCCAGGCGCGAGGGGTCAGAGGCGGTGAGTCCGCACCATTCGAGACTCAACTCCGGCAGGGGCGTCAGCGACCCACCGCATTCTCAGCGGACGCGTTTGACGAATTCGCCGGTCGTGGTGTCGACGAGAATCCGTTCGCCGGAGTCGAGGTAAAGCGGGACGCGTACGGTCGCGCCCGTCGCAACCTTGGCTTCCTTCATGACCTTTCCGGCCGCCGTGTCTCCACGCGCCGCACTCTCGACCTCTACTACGTCCACCTCGACGAACTGCGGCAGCTCGATGCTCACGACTTCCCCGTTGTAGATCGTCGACTTGACGATGGTGTTCTCAGCGAGAAACCCGACTGCGTCGCCGAGCGCTTCGGCTGGAAATGCGAACTGCTCGAACGACTCCTGGTCGAGGAAGTTGTACTCACCGCCGCCCTCGTACAGGTACTGCGCGTCACGCTGCTCCACGTCGGGCTCTTCGAACTTGTCGCCCGCCTTGAAGGTCTTCTCGAGCACCTGGGAAGTGAGGATGTGACGGATCTTCGTGCGATACAACGTTGCCGCACCCCGGGCCGACGGAGACTGGACCGAATAGTCGAGGACCGTGTATGGCTGCCCGTCGACGAGGATCTGGGCGCCCTTCTTGAAATCGGATGTGCTGATCATTCGTTTGTCGTGTGTCGCCGCGGCAGTGCCGCGCCTTGGAGTCTTCAGTAACGCGGCACGCCGGGATCGACATCCGTCGACCACGCATCGATGCCGCCGGAGAGGTTCGTCACGTTCGAGAATCCTTCGCGAACCAACCAGGCGCACGCCGCCGCGCTCCGGATTCCGTGGTGACAGACGAGGACGAGCGGATCGTCCCGATCGAGCTCGCCGATGCGTCCCGGAAGCATCCCGAGCGGCACGTGCATCGCCCCCGGCAGCTTCGCGAGTTCGAGCTCGAGCGGCTCGCGCACGTCGATCACCGTCAGGCGATCGCCCAGCGCAAGCCGCTCCGAAAGCTCTACGGGAGTCATCGACGCATACCCGTGAAGCGCACTACCGGTCATTTCCCGCCCTTCGCCGCCTTGATCGCGTCAGGCAGGCCGTCGAGCTTCCCACCGTGTCGGATCTTCCAGCTTTCCTCGAGCATGGCGTTCGCCTGGCCATACACGCCCTCGTGCTCCTTCTTTCCCTCGCTGAACGCGACAGCCTTGAGAAGCACCTCGATGACACGGTCCTGAGCCGCGTTGGCGGCCTCCAGCTTCTTCTTGGCGTCGTCGCTCTGCTTGTCGATCTTGTCGTTGAAGGCCTTCGCCGCGACCTCGTAGTCGGTGTAGCGGATGTTGGCGAGAAGGAAGAAGTTGAACGGATCGGTCGGTGCGACCTCGGATGCCTTGGTGATGTAGGAGGAGGCGCCTGCCGCGTCCCCGGTCACCAGCGCGATCAGACCGTACGACTGATAGGCAAGCGCCAGGTTCTCTCCCTTGAACGTGGTCCACTCGGCGTCGGTCACGAAATCCGCAGTCCGCGTCGGCGACTCGAGAAGCGCAATCGCCTTCGCGCCGTGCTCCTTACCGCTTGGAAGGTACGCACCGTCGTTCTTCTTGAGCGCGTCGACGGCCACGCGCAGCATCAGGTAGTGCGTGCGCGTGTCGTCGGGATACTTCACGAGGTATGCTTCGCAGACCTTCATCAGCGATGCGATGTCGCCCTTATCGAGGTAGTAGTCCGCCATTCGACGATCCAGCTCGAGTCCGAGCTCGTGACCCGGGAACGTCTGCTTGAACATCTCGTTAAGCGCGAGGCGGGCTTCGTTCTTCGGCGTCTTCTCGATTGCGGCTGCCACGTCGTAAGGCACCTGCGCCACCGCAGCGCTCTTGGGGTACTTTGCGATGAACGCCTTCGCGGCCTTGAAGGTCTCGTCGACGGTCTTTGCCGCCTTTATGGGACCGTATGCCTTCAGCTCATCGGGCGGAACGTTGATCGTTCCCTGCACGGGGGCGTCCTGAGCAGAGCCCGCGAGTACAGCCGGAGCCGCGCCGGCTCCGAAGACGAATGCCACGAGGGCCGCTGCGAATAGTGTTCGGTTCACGATGCGTCTCCTTGGAGTGACCATCGAAGGTCAGGGATTCGGGCTGGACGAGTCGCCGGCATCGCCGCTTTCGTCTTCGCTCTGTTCGCGCTTGCGCGCCTCGCGCGCGTTCTCGAGTTCTATCTGGGCCGTCGCGGCCTCGGCGAACTGATGCATGTCTTCGTGGACTCGCTCGAGTTTTCGTTTCGCTTCGAGGTACGCGAGCCACGCGGGATCCTGCTGGAGCGGCCTGGCTGCGTCTTCGCCGAGCATCTGCGCCATGCGTGCGATGAGGTCGCTCGAGGCCGTCAGCGTCTCGACGAGCGTCGTGATGATGCGATACGCCGTCCTGAGGTCGACTCGCGAAGGTGTCGGCATGTTCTCGCTCATTGGGGTCTCCCGGTCTGCGCGGACGGCCGGCGCTCGGCAACGACACCGTCGACGAGCGTATCTCCTCGACGGATGCGGACTGGCGTTCCCGGCTCGTAGAACCGGCGCTTTACTAGTGCGAAGACTGTTGGGCCGCCGGCTGTCGCGCCGTTCGCGCTCGTTACACGACCAGCCGACTTCGCCGATTCGTCGCCGGCAATTACCTCGTCGCCGGGCTCCGGAAGAACGTCGCCGGATACCTCGAGCCGTCGAAGGAGCTTGCTGGGTTGTCCCTGGAAGTGCAGACGCGCAACGATCTCCTGACCGAGGTAGCAGCCCTTCTGAAAGCTGACGATCTCGGGACAGTCGACTTCCTGAAGGACGGTGTCGTTGTCGAAGTCGCGTCCGAATCGCGCAATCCCGGCCTCGAGGCGAGCGATCTCGAGCGCTTCGGTCCCGGCCGGCAGGGCCCCGGCATCACGCAGACTTTGCCAGAGTGCAGCGACCTCGTCCGCTCCGCCGAGGACGTCGACGCTGTCAGTCTGGCATCTGGGCACCCCAAGCAGCTTGAGCGATGCACCAGGAGAATCCGATTCGCCGCAGCACAGTCGTTCCGGGGCATCCCGGCCGGTGAGCCGCGCGAGCAAATCGCGCGAGTCGGGGCCAAGGACCGCAATCATTGCGTGTCGCTCTCCGAGCCGTTCGAGGTCGAAGCCTCCCGCCAGCCGGAACCGGCCGAGGTTTTTCTCGAGCCAATCAGCTGCCTCGGGTGGCGTATGCAGTACGAGTCCGTCCTCGAACCGGAAAATGTGGACGTCGGCCTCGATTCGGCCGTGCACATTGAGGAATGCCGCGTAACAGCCTTCGCCGACGTTGAGTTTCGCAACGTCGTTTGAAACCAGTCCCTGCAGGTACTTGACCGCGTTGGCTCCCGAGATACGGAAGACTCCCCAGTTCGAGACATCGGCGATGGCCACGGAGCTGCGGCACGCGGCGGCTTCGCCCTGAGGGTCGCCGAACGAGGTCGCAACGACCCAGCCGTCCGCGCCGTCCGAGAGACTGGCCGCGGAGTGAGTCGTGGTGGCTATGCGTGACGTACTGGACATCGGTTCGGATCAGCCTCGCAATCGAAGTCGAGGATGATACCGCAGGCACCGCACAGCGCTCAAACGAGGCCGGATCAGCCAGCCGACTATGGCTCCGCCCAGACTCGGGGGGACTCGAGTCTGGGCGGAGCCGTGAGAAGTGAATAGCGACGGAGGCTGGCGTTCCTAGGCCGATGCGCGCAGCAGGCTGTTCAGCCGAGATCGGACGAAGGAGATCGGAAGGCGCAAAGTCTGCGTGCCCGTTGGCAGCGAACGCGCCGTGGAAAGAAGATCCGCGGCGGCCTGACGCTCGATGTACTGAGCGCCAACGCCGCTGATGGCTTCGAAGATCGAGGATCCACGTCCCCACGTGGTGGATTCGAGCATGGAACGGACCTCATCGGGAAATTCGACGCGAACGTGCAGGTCACGCTTTCCGTCTGAGCCGTCCGGTACCGATACGTCGTACTCGACACGAACCGTCCCCGACAGCAGGACCGTCCGAGCTCGAGCGACCGTACCGGGTCCACGCGCATCGCCATTATCGACGACCGCGAGGGCAACACGCTCGTTTCGAGGCCTTGAGCCTGACGTGCGTGGCATTTTCTGACTACCTCCTGTCCGGCGGCACCGAGCCGCCGATCGCAAGCCAATGGAACTCGCGTCGTGCATTGACACCGAGCACCCTGTCTATCGCCGGGTTGTTCCGGTCTTCTCCGACACTGGAGCGTTCAAGCCGAAAGCGGCGAAGCGTCCCGCAACGCTAATGTACTCAGGTAGGCAGGCTGTGCCAACTGAAATCTTCTTTACCCGATAGAGAAATGCGTTGGGCAGGAGAAGGCTGCGCACACAGAGTTGCCGATGCGGCTTCGCCACACCCCTTTAGATGAAACGGAACGGATTGGGAGCAGACCGTCCTGGAGCGACATTTGCGGCCCAC